>JAFLSX010000009.1:6546-55265 GCA_022510705.1 Lachnospiraceae bacterium | reverse complement strand
GTGGAGCACCTCCTTGCCAAGGAGGGGGTCGCGGGTTCGATTCCCGTCTCGCGCTCTTTTTTATGCCAAAGGATTCTGCATAGCAGAATCCTTTTTTATTTGAGTAAAGGCGCATCTTATGATACAATAAGGATAGCTATTTATTGACAGAAAAGTATGCAGTGTAAAGAAAGGGTGGGGATCAAGATGAAACTTACATTTATCGGAGCAGACCATGAGGTAACAGGAAGCTGTCACTGTATAGAGGCTTGCGGAAAGACCATTCTTGTGGACTACGGCATGGAGCAGGGTATCAATGTATTTGAAAATGCGAAACTGCCGGTGGAGGAAGCCTGTGTGGACTATGTGCTGCTGACCCATGCCCATATAGATCATTCGGGTATGCTGCCGCTTTTATATGCAAAGGGATTTCGGGGCAAGGTCTTCACCACAGAGGCATCTGCGGAACTCTGCGATATTATGCTGCGTGACTGTGCGCATATACAGGCTATGGAGGCGGAGTGGAAGAACCGTAAGGCAAAACGAAGAGCAGGGGAGCCCCTGGTAGTGCCGGAATACACCATGGAAGATACGGAAGGGCTGTTAAAAAATATTGTACCCTGCCGCTATGGACATAAGATTGAACTGTGCGAAGGAATCCATATCCGCTTTACGGATATCGGACATCTTTTGGGGTCCGCCAGCATTGAGGTCTGGCTTGAAGAGGATGGCGTGCAAAAGAAGGTGGTTTTCTCCGGAGATATCGGAAACAAGAATCAGCCTTTATTAAAGAATCCCAGCTTTACGGAAGAGGCTGATTACGTGGTGATGGAAAGCACCTACGGAGACAGGCTCCATGGCGTGGACCGTCCAGACTATGTAACGGAACTGGCAAAGATCATACAGGAGACCTTTGACAAAGGCGGCAATGTGGTAATTCCCTCTTTTGCAGTGGGCAGAACCCAGGAGATTCTGTTTTTTATCAGAAAAATAAAAGCGGATAAACTTATTAAGGGACATGATGACTTCCCTGTATATGTGGACAGTCCTATGGCAGTCCGGGCAACTTCCGTATTTCAGGACAATGAGTGGACCTGCTTTGACGGAGAGGCGCTGGAATTGGTAAAGCAGGGTATCAATCCCATTTCTTTCCCGGGACTGAAGCTGTCCATTACCAGCGATGAATCCAAAGAAATCAATTTTGAGTCCACGCCCAAGGTCATTATTTCTGCATCCGGCATGTGCGAGGCAGGGCGTATCAGACATCATTTAAAACACAATCTCTGGCGGCCGGAGTCGTCCATTCTGTTTGTAGGCTACCAGTCAGTGGGTACCCTGGGCCGGGCTATCGTAGAGGGCGCGAAGGAAGTGAAGCTTTTTGGCGAACCCATCGAAGTACGGGCTAAAATCTGCAGAATTGTAGGTCTGAGCGGACATGCGGACAAGAACGGTCTGATTGAGTGGGTGACCTCCTTTAAAGAAAAGCCCCGCAAGGTTTTTGTGGTACACGGAGAGGACAGCGTCTGCGCTTCCTTTGTGGAGTGTTTAATGGTGGAGCATGGCATTAAGGCCTATGCACCCTACAGTGGAACGGTATTCAATTTAGCAACCGGAAAGCTGGAGTATGAAGCCGAGCCCATTCCCGTTAAGAAGAAAGATATACCTGCAAATGGCGTCTATGCTAGGCTGCTGGCGGCAGGACAGAGGCTGCTTGCTCTTATTAAGAAAAAAGAGGGTAACAGCAATAAGGATCTGGCAAGATTTGCGGACCAGATTATCTCCCTCTGTGATAAATGGGAATCATAGGAAAGCATTCGCATAAGCCGTGTCAGAAAATCTGCATCGTATGATACCGCAAATAGATGAAAAGAAGGAGGAGCAGGCATGAGCCGTGCGGACAGCATTTTTATAGACATGTGCCGGGACATTTTAGAGAACGGAACCAGTACGGAAGGGGAGAAGGTCAGACCCCGCTGGGAGGATGGCACCCCGGCCTATACCATTAAAAAATTCGGTGTGGTGAACCGCTATGATCTGGCGGAGGAATTTCCCATTCTGACCCTGAGAAAGACTGCCCTAAAGAGTGCTACCGATGAGATGCTCTGGATATGGCAGCAAAAATCCAACAACATCCATGATCTGCATAGCCACATCTGGGACGAGTGGGCTGATGAGGATGGCTCCATTGGAAAGGCTTACGGTTATCAATTGGGCGTGAAACATCAGTATAAGGAAGGCATGATGGATCAGGTGGACAGGGTCATTTACGATTTAAAGAACAACCCCTTCTCCAGAAGGATCATGACCAATATCTATGTGCATCAGGATCTGCACGAGATGAATCTCTACCCCTGTGCCTATAGTATGACCTTCAATGTGACACAGAAAAAAGGGGAGGAGAAGTTGACCCTCAATGCCATTTTAAATCAGCGTTCTCAGGACGTGCTGGCGGCGAACAATTGGAATGTGGTGCAGTATGCGGTATTGGTGCATATGCTGGCACAGGTATGTGATATGCAGGCAGGAGAGCTGGTGCATGTGATCGCGGATGCACATATCTATGACAGGCATATTCCTATTATCCGGGAGTTGATTGCCAGAGAGTCTAAACCTGCGCCGAAGTTTTGGTTAAACCCCGATATCCATGATTTTTATGAGTTCACCCGCAATGACGTGAAGGTGGAAGGGTACGAGTTCGGTCCCCAGATAGAGAATATTCCCATTGCAATATAATGAAAAAACAAGTGAAAGAAAGTGTGAAAGAAGCATGAATCTGATCGTGACAGTGGATGAAAACTGGGCTATAGGAAAGGGAGAGAAACAGTTGGTGCAGATTCCGGCTGTGCAGCGTCATCTGCAGCAGCTTACCGCGGGAGGCATAATTGTGATGGGCAGAAAGACCCTGCAGGCCATGCCGCAGGGTCAGCCCCTTTACGGCAGGGAGAATATTATACTGTCCGCTAATAAGGCATTCTCTGTCAAGGGTGCAAAAACCGTACATGGTCTGGAGGAGTTAAAAAAAGAACTGCAGGAAGAATTGAAGAAAGCGGGGGGCCGGGAGGTTTTTGTCTGCGGCGGGAACAGAGTATACAAACAGCTGCTTCCCTGCTGCGATACCGCCTATGTGACCATGGTGGAAAAAGCCTATGCGGCGGATACTTATCTGGAAAATCTGGATAAAAGTGATGAATGGGAACTGGCGGAAGAGAGTGACGAGCAGACCTATTTTGACATTACCTATTATTTCAGAAAGTACAGACGTACCCGGGCAGAATAAGGAACAGAATTGCTTTACTGATTCAGCACGCAAAAGTGTTGACTTTTATTTTAAAAAGGATAATAATGTATTAAAACCAACAGGGAAAGGAAGCGGTAGCATGGAAAAGAAAAATATTGATTGGGCTAACTTAGGCTTCGGTTATGTGAAGACCGATAAGAGGTATGTGTCCAATTATAAGAATGGCGCATGGGACGAAGGTGCGCTGATTGATGATGCCAATATAATAATAAGTGAATGTGCCGGCGTACTCCAGTATGCCCAGACAATATTTGAAGGTTTAAAGGCCTATACAACAGAGGACGGCCATATTGTAACTTTCCGTCCTGATCTGAATGCAGACAGATTGGAAAGTTCAGCTAAGCGACTTGAGATGCCCGTATTTGATAAGGATAGATTTGTTGTGGCGGTTTCTGAGGTGGTAAAGGCAAATGCAGCTTATGTGCCTCCTTACGGTTCCGGTGCTACACTCTATATCAGACCATACATGTTTGGCAGCAATCCGGTTATCGGTGTGAAACCTGCGGATGAGTATCAGTTCCGCATTTTCTGTACACCCGTAGGTCCCTATTTTAAAGGCGGGGTAAAACCGTTGACAATAAAGGTTAGCGATTTTGATCGTGCTGCACCTCACGGTACCGGTAATATTAAGGCAGGCCTTAATTATGCCATGAGCCTGCATGCGATTGTGACGGCTCATCAGGAAGGCTACGATGAGAATATGTACTTAGATCCTGCCACCAGAACCAAGGTGGAGGAAACCGGAGGAGCGAATTTCCTGTTTGTTACAAAGGACGGAAAGGTAGTAACCCCGAAGTCAGACAGTATCCTGCCTTCTATTACCAGACGTTCCCTGCTGCATGTTGCCAAAGAGTATTTAGACTTGGAGGTAGAAGAGAGAGAGGTATTCAAGGACGAGTTAAAAGACATGGCGGAATGCGGTCTCTGTGGAACGGCAGCCGTTATCTCTCCCGTAGGCAAGATCGTAGATCACGGCAACGAGATCTGCCTGCCCAGCGGTATGAGCGAGATGGGTCCTGTGATCAAGAGGCTCTACGAGACCCTGACAGGTATCCAGATGGGACGCATCGAAGCGCCTAAAGGCTGGATTCATGTGATTGAATAGACGAAGAATCAATATCCCGCATGGGTGACGGTAAATTTGCCGGAATGCCTTGCGGGATATTTTTTATTGGGATACAATAGAAAGAGTGAGGGAAAGAAATGAAGCTTTTACATACAGCGGATTTACATATTGGAGCAGACAAGGCGAATAGCGGGAGTGAAAGGGAAAACAAAATGTTGACTAATATAGTCAATATTGCCCGCGAAGAAAAGGTGGATGCCATCCTGCTTGCGGGAGATGTGTTTGCATCTGCTGAGCCTACTGCGGACGAAAAGGCTATGCTGGAATGTTTCATTGCAGAGCTGATAGAACAGAAAACGGCACTCCTCCTTATTAGCGGAGAAAAAGATGCGGGTGCTTTTGCAGTATTTGCGGATAGATTTACGGAAAAACAGGGAATTTATATAGCAGAAGAATATACGGGAAGTCTAAAACGCGTATTATTAAAAGACGAATGGGGGCCTGTGGACTTTGTATGTATGCCGTTTGTGGAAAATGCGCCGGTCCGTATGGAGGATAGATTAGCTGCTACACCCATGCCGTTAGATTTGATGAGCAGGCATGTACTCCTGACTCATTGCATCGTGACAGGAGAAGAGGGGAGACTGCCCGAACTTGCCGAAGAGGAATCCATACAAGGGTTGGAGAAAATTCCTGCCGCTTGGCTGGGAGCATTTGATTATGTGGCGCTGGGGCATCTTTGCATACGGCAGAGAATGGGAAACAAGGAAATATGGTATCCCGGCTGCCCCATTTCGCTTACACAAGATGAATCTAAAAATGCGGGAAGCCTCAATCTGATCCGATTGGAAAGAAAAGGGGAGATTTCTGTGGAAATGACAGAGATCCTTACTAGGCATGAGGATGGATGGCGGCAAGAATAGTGAGGAAAGATGAAAAAACATATTGACGTTAAGAAAAAGAATCCGGCAAAGGGACTTGCATTATTACTGGGTATCTGCATGTTGGTATCACTTTGTGCCTGCGGCGGTAAGGACTCCAATACTAAGGTGGTGTTGACCACGGGCTTTTACAGTGATGAAGTTTTCAGAATAGAAAATAAATCCTGCAGACTGCCGGAGGTCATGGTATACTTGACCACTCTCCAGAACCAGTATGAGGAAGTGTACGGGGCGCAGATCTGGCAGGCTGATCTGGACGGTGTGACCTTGGAGGAAAATGTCAAAGAGATGGTACTGGCTAAAATTGCCCAGATAAAATCTTTGAATTTACTGGCTGAGTCTATGGATGTAAAACTGGACGCGGCAGAGTCAGAGAAGGTAAAGCTGGCCGCGGAGGCCTATTATGCATCCTTAAATGAAACGGAAATTGAGCTGATGGGCGTAACACCGGAATTGATCGAGCAGCTCTATGGGGAATATGCGCTGGCAGAGAAAGTGTATGCTCACATTATTCGGGATATTAACCCGGAAATCAGTGACGACGAAGCCCGGACCATCACGGTCCAGCATATATTGATCAAAACCTATACCACGGACGGGCGGGGAGAGAGGGTATCCTACTCGGAATCGGCCAGGGCTGCCGCCTATGCGAGAGCAGCTGAGGCCTATGGCCTTGCTACGGACGGAAACCACAGTTTTGAAGAACTGATTGCCCAGTACAGTGAGGACAATGTGGCTTCCTATTCCTTTAGAAAGGGAGAAATGACCGCTCCTTTTGAAGAAGCTGCTTTCAACTTGGGAACCGACGAGATCAGCAGTATTGTGGAAGATGAGTACGGTTATCATATTATCAAATGTCTGAATACCTTCGACAGAGAAGAGACGGACCAAAACAAGTTGAAAATTGTGGAAGAGCGTAAGAAAGAGGTGTTTGGGGAGGAGTATGATGCTTTTGTGGATACCCTGACCAGAAAGTTAAACGACGAAGTCTGGGAAAATGTTACTTTTTTGCATGATGAAAATGTGACCACCAAGAATTTCTTCGATGTATATGAGGAATATTTTATATCGAAATAGCAGATCAGAGAGACTTTACAAAAATTTTAGAAATCCAAAAGGCCCGAAAAATGAGCATTTATTAGGAATTATTAGCACTCAAACCAAACGAGTGCTAATTTTTTGTTGACTTCTACAAAAGAACGCACTACAATGGAAAACAAAAGAAAAACAAATTTCAGAATAGGAAAGAGGAAGTGGATTTTATGGCAGCAAAAACAGGCAGTTTATCAATCAATAGCGAAAATATTTTTCCCATTATCAAAAAGTGGTTATATTCTGACCACGATATCTTTTATAGGGAATTGATCTCCAATGGCTGCGACGCCATTACTAAATTAAAGAAGCTGGATATGATGGGGGAGTACACTTTGCCGGATGACTACAAGGCAAAAATAGAGGTCCTTGTGGATTCGGAAAAGAAGACCCTGACCTTTAAGGATAACGGTCTGGGCATGACAGCCGAAGAAGTAGAGGAGTATATCAACCAGATTGCTTTCTCGGGTGCTACGGATTTTTTGGAAAAATATAAGGACAAAAGCAATGCAGATCAGATTATCGGACATTTCGGTCTGGGTTTTTATTCCGCGTTCATGGTTGCGGAGGAGGTACACATCGATACTCTCTCCTATAAGCCGGATGCAAAGCCGGTGCACTGGGAATGCGATGGTGGCACGGAATTTTCCATGGAAGAGGGGGACAGGACTGAGGTTGGTACCACGATCACCCTCTTTTTGACAGACGACTGTCTGGAGTTCTGTAATGAGTACAAGGCCAGGGAAGTCATTAAGAAATACTGTTCTTTCATGCCTACGGAGATTTATCTAAGCAAAGCGGATACTAAGGAAACCCAAACGATCAATGCAGACGAGAAGTTGGATACGGATACGGTGGTGGAAACCGTTAAGCCCGAAAAAGAGGACGAGCCGGAAAAACTTAAAATCGTAAAGCGGCCCGAGCTGTTAAACGACACCCATCCCCTCTGGATGAAGAACCCCAGCGAGTGCACGAAGGAGGAATATCTGGAATTCTATAGGAAGGTATTCCAGGACTATAAGGAGCCCCTCTTCTGGATTCATTTGAATATGGATTATCCGTTTAATTTAAAGGGTATCCTGTATTTCCCTAAGATCAATATGGAGTATGAATCCATTGAGGGCACCATCAAGCTATACAACAATCAAGTATTCATTGCGGACAACATTAAGGAGGTAATTCCGGAGTTTTTAATGCTCTTAAAGGGTGTGATCGACTGCCCGGACCTTCCCCTTAACGTGTCCCGCAGTGCCTTACAGAACGACGGTTTTGTAAAGAAAATTTCCGACTATATCAGCAAGAAGGTAGCGGACAAACTGGCCGGCATGTGCAAGACAGAAAAAGAAGAATATGAAAAATACTGGGATGACATCAGTCCTTTCATCAAGTTCGGCTGCTTAAAGGACGATAAGTTCTGCGAGAAGATGACGGACTACATTCTCTTTAAGAATCTGGACGGCGATTATCTGACCCTGCCGGAATGTTTGGAGGTCAACAAAATAGACCCGGATGAGACAGAAGAGAGCGCTGTGGATGAAAACGGCGACAAAGTGGAAGCGGAAGTAGTAAAAGACGGACAGGACGATGGCGCTGCGGACGAAGAGTCCGAAACAGAGGAAAAGAAAGAAAAGACCATCTACTATGTGACGGACGAACAGCAACAGAGCCAGTACATCAACATGTTCCGTGCCGCAAAGATGGATGCGGTGGTGCTGACCCACAATATAGACCAGCCTTTTATTTCCCAGTTGGAGTCCAAGAACGAGGGCATTAAATTCCAGAGAATCGATGCCGATCTGACAGATACTTTCAAGTCCAAAACTTCCAAAAAGGCCGCCGAGGAAATGCAGGCTCATGCGGAGAGCATTGCTAAGATCATGAAGAAGGCACTGAAGAAAGAAAAGCTGGAAGTGAAGGTGGAGAAGCTAAAGAATAAAAAGATCTCTTCCCTGCTTACCCTGTCTGAGGAAAGCCGCCGTATGCAGGATATGATGAAGATGTATTCCATGAACGGAATGGGGCTTGGAGATTTCGGATCGGAAGGAGAAACCTTGATCTTGAATGCCAACCATCCCCTGGTGCAGTATGTGACAGAACATCAGGACGGAGAGCATGTACAGATGATCTGCGAGCAGCTTTACGATCTGGCTAAACTGCAGCATGCGCCGTTAAGCTCCGAGGATATGACAAAATTCATTACAAGGAGCAATGATATCATGTTGTTGCTTGCAAAATAGGTTGAGGTATTAAGATATGCATGATAAGCTGACGGAAAGTGATATCAGACGCATGGAGGAGGAAATTGAGCACCGTAAGCTGGTGGTCAGACCCAAGCTGTTGGAATCGGTGAAAGAAGCCAGAGCCCATGGTGATCTGAGTGAAAATTTTGAGTACCATGCCGCAAAGCGGGAGAAAAATAAGAATGAAAGCCGTATTCGCTTTTTGGAGCGTATGATTCGTACCGCAGAGGTGATTTCCGATACTTCGGCGGAGGACGAGGTGGGCTTAAACAACACGGTAACCGTGGAATTCTGCGAGGATAAGAGTATAGAAGTTTATAAAATCGTAACCACGGTACGTGGGAATTCATTGGAGGGCTTGATCAGTAATGAATCTCCTTTAGGAAAAGCCCTGCTTGGGCACAAAGAGGGAGATACGGTACATGTGCAGGTAAGCGATAGTGTTTCCTACGATGTGCGGATCATCAAAATAGAAAATACGGTGGATGACGGCACGGATAAACTAAGAAGTTTTTAGACAGAACAAAGCGGGCGTTTAAAACGCCCGCTCTATGATTCCAAAACCTAATGGATAGGGACCGGTATGCACGCTGATGGTGGCACCGATCTGGTAAAGAGGCAGTTCCTCTGCGGTAAGAGGAGAATTGCCTTTATGTTTTTCATTGATATAGGACAGGGCCGTTTCCTTAAACTCCTCGGCTTCCTGTTTATCATAACCGAAACCGATGGACAAGCTGAAGGTATGAATGTCCTTCCCGTTTTCTTCCAGATAAGCTAAAAGCAGCTCCAATACCTTATCAAGAGACTTTTTACGGCTTCTGGTAATGCCGGAAGGGAATATTTCACCCTCTTTTAAAGTAATGAGGGGCTTGATACCCAGGATGGAGCCGGCCAGACCGGAGAGTTTGCCAATACGGCCGCCATGTTTTAAGTATTCTATATCCCCTACCGTAAAGAAGATGCGGCCGGTGGATTTGATGGTCTCTAAGCGATTTATCACTGCGTCATAATCCCAGCCAGCAGCCTGCATTCGGGCAGCTTCCAGCACGTATTGACCCTGCAGTACCGTATCGACTGTGGAGTCGATGACCGTAATTTTGGCATCCGGACAGGATTCCAATACCATATCCTTGGCCGTCAGGGCAGACTGCATGGAGCCGCTGAATTTGGTAGTGATGCAGATACAGATGATCGGGGTCCCCTGCTTTGCCAAAGGCATAAATACATCCACATAGTCCTGTGCGGAAGGCATGGAGGATTTGGGATAGATTTTGGGGTTTTTGACCATCTCTTCGTAAAAGTCCCGGATACCTATATCTACGATTTCCTTTTTATAAGTCCGGTCGTCAAAGGTTACATAAAAGGGAACGACCAGAATGTTTTTTTCTTTTACCAGCTCAGAGGGTAGATCACAGGAGCCGTCGGAAATGATTTGATATTCCATAAGCAACCTCTTTCTCATCTTAGTTTTTATCCTATTGTAATACATCTGAAGTTTCTTGTCTACACTTTTCGTAGTTTTGAATACTAGATTATGAAACGTACCGATTGCATTAAGGATAAATACCATGATGCCTATTAGAAGTTGACGGGAAATCCTTAAAAATGATAAACTGATTATAAAATAGGTTCTGTGACATATACGGAGGCTGAAAATGAAGATTAGTTACGAAGATGTTGTATCGAATGAATTGGTTAAAAAATGTATAGAAAGAGCAGATGTGACTTACCTGCCGCGGGGCGGTAAGGAGCATGGTTTTGCCCATGCTGCGCGTGTTGCGGATATGACCCGTTTCATACTGGATAGCGTCCCATGCAGGAAGAGAGACGTAGAATTGGGTGCCATTGCCGGTTATCTGCACGATATCGGTTATATGGTAAACGAGCAGGACCATGAGGGAAACGGCGGTGCGGTGGCGTTTCGCCTGTTGGGGAAGATGGGTGTTGATCCGGAAGAGATAGCCATGATCGTTACGGCAATTGAAAATTGTGAGGGTGAGAACGCTTCTCCCGTCAGTGAAATAACGGCGGCCTTAATACTGGCGGACGCGGCGGATCTGCGACCGGAGAGAGTGCGTAAGACCAGCCCGGCCGTCTTTAGTAAAGGTGATAAGGCAAATTATTACGCTGCACAGGCCCGGTTGGAGGTGGAGCGGAACGACATTAAGCTCATCATTAAAACGGAACCGAACCGCTGCAGCGTCATGGATTATTTTGAATTTGTCATGGACCGCATGATACTTTGCAGACAGGCGGCTGAAAAACTCGGAATGAGATTTGTTCTGACCATAAATGACAGAAAAATGTTCTGAGCTTATTCCGGTTCTGCAATTCTGCTGACGGCTACATAGATGCGGGAAATAGCATACCAGGTAGCAAAATCAGTCACACCGGTAGGAGATAAGTCAAAAATCTGCTGAAAGGTGCGGACAGATTCCGCGGTCTGAGAGCCGTAGATGCCATCTGCTATCAGTGTGGGGATAGCAGGGTAATTTTGGGCGATCCGGTTAAGCTGTTGCTGCAGCTGGCGGACTTTTTCCCCCGAGGAGCCTTCCGTCAGATTGTATCCGGGCCAGGAGGAGGGAACACCGGAAATTATGTCAGCGGAATTGATATACATATCGTTGCCAAAATAGTAGCGGATGATCTCAATGCCGGAATAGCCTTCATCGCCCAGTGCCTTGGAACCCCACTGGCTTAAGCCGGAACAGGTTACCCGCTGCCCGTCGCAGTAGGAAGTAAAGATGGGCTGGCGTACACCGGGGCGGGACAGATAGTTGACAAAAATGGAGTCCACCAGTCTGTCGATGTTTTCGTAAGTATTGCGGCCGTAAATCCACTTCTGGTCGTAAGCGGTGGAACTGGTGATGGTAAAATTGTAACCCATGTTCCGGTAAAATTCCGTATAGACCCTGTTAAGGGTAAAGGACATGATTGCCAGCACATTGGCGTAGATAGTGGATTCGGGCCAGGTAGCGTAAATTTCGGAGGACGCTACATTTTTGATGTAGTCGGTATACTTTACCCAATAGTTGTTGGCGCTTCTATCAGTGGGTACGCCATCGTGTACGACAATATATTCGGGTATGACTACCCGGCTTAATACAATTTCTCCGCTTTCCGGAATGGGCTTAATCTCCGCTTCTGGGATTTTGGAAGGGTAGGAACCCCAAAGTGTATGAGGAGGAATATCCACAAACTTTTCCTCGTCCTCCGTTATCTCTAAGGGATTCATGCGGACGGGCTGTATGGAGGTTACCTCCGGCAGCAGTTCGGAACCGGTAATTTCAACCGGTTCATAGCCCGGAGCGGTAATGGTAATATTATAATCGGCATAGGGTTGCACGGTGCTTTCCGGCTCCAGGCTGTATTCTAACGGTGGCGCCGGAAGTTCTACGGTGGGGGTAAGACCGGAAATATCGGTGGTAAGCTCTTGTATCACGTCGTCCGGACTGCCGCTGTAGGAGATGCTGACAGTAGCTCCTTCAATGGGAATCTGCCCAAGGGAGGAAATGACATTCAGACGCAGCGCACCGCTATCGGTATTCTCCGACAGCTGTGCGGCATGTAAATTATGTGACATAGTAGGACCTCTGCATTTTTACTTATAGACAGTATATGCGGGGGTCTTTTAATTGGGACTTAAAAAGGCGTAAAATATGTTTGCGTAACACTACGGTGGAATGTTATAATCTTAATATCGATACAATACGATAAAGAAGGTGAGAAGCATGAAGGCAGTGATAGACAGAATTTTAGAGGGGGACTTTGATTACGAAAAAGGTTCCCTGGATTTTTCATGCTCTAAACTGGAACTCAGCATCTTACCCGGAGAGCAGTGTGAAGGATCTTTTACTATCGTTGGAGAAGAAGGACGCTATACCATAGGCTATGTACTTTCTTCTGACAGCAGAATGGAATGTCTAACAGAAGAGTTTTTGGGCTGCAGAGAGGAAATCGCATTTCGTTTTCATGGTGAGCAGTTAGAGGAAGGCGAAGTTATTAAGGGTGAGTTTCAGGTCATCAGCAATCAAGGAGAATATTATCTGCCCTTTGTCGTAAATGTGGAATACCGGGTGTTGAATTCTTCTCTGGGAAATATTAAAAATCTCTTTCATTTTGCCAATCTGGCCAAAACCAATCCGGAGGAAGCAGCCGCACTATTTTATTCCGAAGATTTTAACAGGATCTTTACCGGCAATGACAGGCAGTTTTACGACTACTATCGGGGTTTGTCCGCCATACCCGGTAACGAACAAAATATAGAAGAGTTTTTGATCGGCATCAATAAGAAGCAGAAGATAGAGTATCTGACGGATGTACAGGAAATACGTCTGGAGGATGTTAAGGAAATTGTGGAAACCGCCGTACAGATCACGCGCAACGGCTGGGGCTATGGCCAGCTACAGGTGGTGACGGAAGGAGATTTCCTATATACCGAGAAAAGCCGGATTTCGGAGGCGGATTTTTTAGGCAATTCCTATCGGCTTGCGGTCTATGTGGATGAGAGCCTGCTGCATATGGGAAACAATTGCGGCTGTCTGCGGCTGATAGACAGATACGGGGAAAAGTGTATTCCGATCATTGTCAATCAAAAGGGCGTAGGAGGCAGAGGACGAAGACGTCTTTATCAAAAGGGATTGATTGTGCAACTGATGCAGCAGTATCGGGATTTTAGACTCAAAAAGACAAATTCTGCGTCCTGGCTGCAGGAAAGCAGTCTGTTAGTGGAAAAGATGGCCGCTGAAAACGAGGATGATGTACCTGCAAGACTGTTTCAGGCACAGCTTTTGATCACGGAGGAGCGTTATAATGAAGCCCGCTGGATATTGGACCATACGGCGGATATTCTGGACAGTATGGAAGAAGAGGAACCTGCATGGTTGGCCTATTATCTGTATCTGACTACTCTGATACAGCGGGAAGAAAGTTATGTGGATGAGATTACGGAGCAGGTGGACTATCTGTATAAAAAGAACCGGGAAGAATGGCGGATAGCATGGCTGCTGCTATACTTGTCGGAGGAATTAAGCAAGAGCTTTTCTAAGAAATGGTTGTTTTTGGAGGAGCAGTTCGGCAGGGGAAGCCGCAGTCCTGTGATTTATATCGAAGCGCTGCTTTTACTGAATCAGAATCCTTCCCTGTTGATCAAACTGGGAGATTTCGAGAAAAGAGTACTGTTCTACGGCGCAAGATATGAGATGCTGCAGGAAGATGTGGTGATGCAGTTTATCTATTTGGTGCAGCGGGAGAGGGAATATTCAGACTGTGTTTACCGGATATTGAAAGCCTGCTATAAAATCAAGCCGGATGTGCGCATATTACAGGAACTGTGCAGCTTGTTGATCAAGGGAAACAAGGTGGGGAAAGAGTATTTTCCCTGGTATGAGAAAGGTGTGGAAGCAGAGCTTCGGATCACCCGGCTCTATGAGTACTATATGATGAGTGTAGATACCGGCACTATGGAGGCGCTCCCTCGCATGGTCTTAATGTATTTTGCCTATCAGAACAGTTTAAACTATGATCTGGCTGCATTTTTGTATGTGAATATACACAGGCACAGGGAGAAATTCCCTGAGCTTTATGAAAGCTATCGTGATATCATAGAGCAGTTTATTACGGAGCAGATATTAAAAGGCCGCATCAATCGGGACCTGGCATATCTATACAAAAACCTGTTGACAGAGAGGATGTTCACACCTGAGGTGGCGCAAGCGCTGGGCGGGCTTTTGTTTATGAACCTGGTAGAGGTATCAGCAGCAGATATTCGCTATGCAATTGTTTGTCAGGCCGGGTTTGAAGGAGAAATCCGCTATCCGGTTGTAGAGGGCAGAGCCCTGGTTTCTTTGCCGGGAGCCGACAGCAGGTTACTTTTTGAGGATGCTTATCAGAACCGCTATATGGTGAGTGTGCCCTATACCATAGAAAAATTGATGCTACCCGGTAAACTGATGAAGCTGACGGCACCCCTTTCAGGCAACATAAGGGACTTGAACCTCAGTATATGCTTAAACGGTATGGAACCGGTGGAGATAACGGAGGAAAATGAAATTCGCTTCCGCTATCTGTTAGAGGATACCGGGCTGCAGAGCCGTTTGAGGAGGAATATCAGCAGAAAGCTGATACGATACTATTATGACAAGGACAAATTGCAGGAATTGGATGAATGTCTGGAGGCAATATCCCCGGAAGGGTATTCTGTTTCCGAAAGGGGAGAGCTTTTCCGGTTTTTAGTCATTAGAGGACTGAAGGATAAGGCTTTTTCCTGGCTTACGGATTACGGTCCTTTCGGAGCGGATCCCAAGGTAGTGGTAAGACTCTGTTCCCGCGTGCTTCAGGAGCGGGAACTGGCAGAGGATGCTGTTATTGGGGAGGCAGTCTGGTACGCGTTTAAATTAGGCAAGTATGATGAAAGAGGACTGCAGTATTTGATCTTGTACTTCCAGGGGATGACTAAGGATATGCGGGATATTTACAAGGCGGCGCACTCCTTTGGCGAGGATAGCAGCATTTTGTGTGAGCGCATGTTGATTCAAATGCTGTTTACCGGTTCCTTTGTAGGAGAAAAGATAGAAATCTTCCGCACCTATACCGCCGGCGGCTGCAGAAATGATGTTGTGGAAGCTTTTCTCTCCCAATGTGCTTATGAATATTTTGTAAAGGACCGGGTAACCGATGCCTATGTCTTTGAGGTGATAACGGAGCGCTACAGACAGAACGAAGATTTAAGGCAGATATGTAAATTGGCTTACGTGAAATTCTATGCCGAGAATAAAAGCCGTCTGACGGAGGAGTCCCGGGAGATAGTCAGACAGTTTATCAGGGAACTGTTAGAGGAACATATCTTCTTAAAAATGTTTACGGAGTTTAAAGATTTTAGGGATTCCAGAATCAACCAGCTTTCTGACAGAACAATTGTGGAATATAAGGCGCATCCGGATGCAAGGGCCATCTTGCATTACTGCATGGAGGCACCGGAAGCTCAAGAACCGGAATATCTGACAGAGGAAATGCGGGAAACCGTGGGCGGGGTCTGCTTTAAAGAGTTTGTGCTGTTTTTCGGAGAGAGCCTACAGTATTACATCGTGGAGGAACAGGGAGGCAACGGACAGCTGACGGAGAGCGCTTCCATACAAAACAGTGATATGGGCGGCTGGAATTTGGAGAGCAAGTTCAATCTGATCAATGATATCTGTATCAGCAATACCCTGCAGGACTATGATACGGTGGATAAGCTTTTAGAGGAGTATGAGTATACGGAATACATAAAAAACGGCCTGTTTAAGCTCAGATAACGCATAGAAAGGAAGCGACGGATGAAGGAGAAGATTATCGTAGGATATGATCTGGGAAATCAATACTCTCAAATCAGCTACTGCACATATGAAAATACCGTGCCGGAAACCTTGTCCGTGGTAGCGGGAGCACAGGTTTACAATATCCCCACCGTATTGTGCAAACGTCAGGGCATCAACCAGTGGTTTTACGGTAAGGATGCATACAAGCATGCGGAGGCGGGGGAAGGCTTTTTGGTAGATAATCTGGTAGAGGCTGCCCGAAAGGGAGAGCAGGTTATGATAGAGGATGAGGAGTACGATCCCGTTGCGCTTTTGACGCTTTTTATAAAAAGGAGTCTTACCTTGCTGTCCATGGTATCCACTCCCGAAAGAATAGCGGCGTTTATGGTTACCTGCGAAGAGATGGATGCTAAAATGGTAGAAATATTGGATACGGTGGTGGCAGGGCTTTCATTGAAAACCAAGCTTATCAGTTATCAAAGCCATCTGGAGAGTTTTTATCACTATACCATTAAGCAGCCAAAGGAACTCTGGCAGCAGCAGGTATTGGTTTGTGATTATGCGGGGGAGCGCATGCGTTTCTTTAGGATGGAATGCAACCGGCATACCACACCGGTGGTGGCCTTTGTGGAACAGGAAGAATATCCCTTTTTGACAGGAGCGGTGGGGATTACGGAAGAAGCTCTGCGGGAGAGCCTTTTTAAACAGCTGGATGACCGCTTTTTGCAGCTGGCGGAAAAAGTCTGCGAAGGTCGTATGATCACCTCGATATATCTGATCGGAGAGGATTTTTCGGAGGAATGGCTGAAAGAATCCCTGCGTTTTCTCTGCCGGGGAAGACGTATCTTTCAAGGAAACAACCTCTACAGCAAAGGGGCCTGCTACGGCATGGCCGAAAGGATATTTCCCGGTGAAATCGGAAAGAGCCACGTTTTTTTGGGCGAAGATAAATTAAAGGCCAATATCGGTATGAAACTAAAGCGTCGGGGAGAAGATTCCTATTATGCGCTGCTGGATGCAGGATGTGGCTGGTACGAGGCCCACGGAACGGTGGACTTTCTATTAGAGGAAGGAAACAGTTTTTCTTTGGTGATCACGCCCTTAAACGGCAGAGAGGTAAAATATGCGGAGGTAACTCTGGAAGGACTGCCTGTCAGAAGCGGTGCTTTTTCCAGACTTCATATGGAACTGAAAATGACTACGGAAAGCAGTGTCCTGCTCTCCGTAGAGGATATGGGATTTGGGGAACTTTTCCCGGCAAGTCATCAGATGTGGACGGAAAGTTTTGAGGTAGTATAGTGGGAAGAATTCTGTTGCAGACAGGCGAATACACGACAACTCCATACAGTTTTGACAATCTGGGCATAAAGGTATATTCCATAGAGGAGCTATGCTACGTGCTGCGGGAAAATGCTTTCCTGTTAGACAGAGAAATCTTGGATAAGAGGCTGATAAAGTGGATTGGGGATGCATTAAAGTTGCCGGAGCTGGCCTCCATGCTGTCCCCTCTTTTGCACAATAAGACTTCGGTAGGTGCCTTTGTGAGAGTCATTCTGTCCTATGTGGGAATCTACACAGAAGACGAAATCGGAAGAATAGAAGAGCTGTTTTATCAGGGCATGGGGTTAAATGCCTATGAAAAACTGAAAACCCATATTGATCATATGGTGGAAAGCCGTAAGTACACACCGGCCATAATAGAATATGATGCATTGATGACCAGACTGCCGGAAAATGAAACCATTCTGCGTGCTAAGATACTGCACAATAAGGCAACGGCCCTGTGCGGACTGTTTCTCTTTGAGGAGGCGGCCCTGCATTTTGAAGAAGCTTATAGGCTGGATGGTGACAGGGACTCCTTTATATCCTATCTGGCTGCCAAAAGGCTGGCTATGAAAGAGGGCGACTATATTTCCTTTGCGGCGGGCCTGACGGATGGGTATGAGGATATGCTGGAACTGGAGAGGCGCATGGAGACTCTGCAGGCACAGTGGGAGCAGTCGGAAGAAAAGCAATTTTTAGAAAGGCGCAGCCAGTTAAAACGTGAAAGAGACGTTTCTTACTATTCGGAAACGGACTACAAGATACAGGATTTAAAAAACAGGTATAGGGAAAACGTCAATGGCTAATAAATTTTGGGAATGGCTTTTTGGAAAAAAGAGAATAAAGGCAGAGGAGCAGGAAGAGGACTGGGAGCAGATCGTCTATGAGCGGGATAGGATAAATCTCCATAATGCGGAGGAGAGAAAGCGCTATCTGGAAAACTGCATGGAGCAGATTAAAGATGCGGAAAGAGAACTGGAACTGTTGACTGGAGAGTACAATCTGGTCACGGCCTATCTGACGGATATGGAGGAGATTGAGTCCCTGCCCCCTGCGCAGATGAGTGAGTTAAAGGGTGTAGCCGGTAAAATGCTTACTCTCAACCAGGAGAAAAACCGATATCTGGACAAGGAAAGGCATCTTACGGACAGCGAGTACCGACAAATACATTCCGTGGAGCGGGAGGTCGAAGAGGGGATCGGCAAACTGCAGGAGGCTGAGAAATACCAGAAACTGGTCAAGCAGGATCTAAGCCGTCTGGACAGTGAAAGGCATGCATATGCTTACCGCAGGAGTGAGCTAAACACCATGCTGGTAAATTTAAGGGGAATGGCGGTTATTTGCCTGACAGCTCTTGGTGCCTGTATTCTCATGCTCCTGGTTCTCCAGCTTGGTTTTCATCTGGATACCGTGATCGGCTATTACCTTTCCGTGGCCGCGGCGGCCATTGCCATAACCGTGATCTTTATTAAATATAAGGATGCGGAAAGGGAATTGGACAAGGTAGGAAAAACGGTCAATAAGTTGATACTGCTGCAGAATAAAGTCAAGATACGCTATGTCAACAATACCCAGCTTTTGGATTATCTGTATATGAAATACGCTGTGGAAAGCGCGGACGATTTAAAAGATTTGTGGACACTGTATCAGGAGGAAAAGGAAGAAAGACGGCAGTTTGCCGAGGCGGATGCCAAGCTGGACTACCATAGGGAGGAGCTGCGCAGACTGTTAGTACGTTACCGCGTAAAGGATCCGGACAGATGGACGGCGGAGCCGGACGCATTATTGGACAGCCGGGAAATGATTGAAATCAGACATGGCCTGATCATCAGAAGGCAGGCCCTTCGCAAACAGATGGATTACAACAGAAATCTGGCAGAAACCGCAGGAGGGGAAATCCGGGATATTGCGGCGGAGTATCCCCAATATGCAATGGAGATTACCGCAATGGTGGAGCGATACGAGCAGGCCGCCGGTTCTGCGGGAGAGCCGCAGGATGATGACTCCGAAGAAGTATGATATTGATTTTAGAAAAGACGTGGTATATGATATAGGGGGCAGGCAGGAGCCGGCCGTTTATAAACATAAGTAAGAGCCAAAAGCAAAGACATGGAGGAGAACAATGAAAAAACTGGAACAGCTTTATGAAGGAAAGGCAAAGAAAGTATTTAAGACTGATGATCCGGATATCCTGATCGTGGACTACAAGGACGACGCAACCGCTTTTAACGGTGAAAAGAAGGGAACCATTGTGGGCAAGGGCGTCATCAATAACCGAATGACCAATCATGTTTTTAAGCTGCTGGAAAAGGAAGGTGTTCCGACTCATTTCATTGAGGAGTTAAGTGACCGGGAAACCGCAGTAAAGAAGGTGGAAATCGTACCTTTGGAGGTTATTATCCGAAATGTGGCAGCAGGCAGTTTCTCCAAGCGTCTGGGGGTACCCGAAGGTACCGAATTTACAGAGCCCACTGTGGAATTCTCCTACAAAAACGACGAATTGGGAGATCCCCTTATCAATGATTATTTTGCAAGAGCGCTGGATCTGGCTACCTGGGAGGAAATTGAAACCATTAAGAAATATGCCTTTAAAGTAAATGATGTGCTGAAGGCTTACTTCTTGCAGGCCGGCATTAAGCTCATTGATTTCAAGATTGAATTCGGCCGCTATCACGGTCAGATCATTCTGGCGGATGAAACCTCACCGGATACCTGCCGTCTGTGGGATGTAAATACCAATGAAAAACTGGACAAGGACCGTTTCCGCAGGGATTTGGGAAATGTAGAAGAAGCTTACAATGAAGTCTTCAAGCGCTTGGGGCTGGCATAATATGCAGGAAAAACATCTGCAGGACGGAATCTACATACAGACGGAAAATCAGGACAAGCTGCGTGAAGAATGCGGTGTGTTCGGTGCCTATGATCTGGATGGAAAAGATGTGGCATCCACCATCTATTATGGGCTGTTGGCGCTGCAGCACAGAGGACAGGAAAGTTGCGGCATTGCAGTCAGTGATACGAAAGGTCCCAAAGGCAAGGTGTTAAGTCACAAGGACATGGGATTGGTAAACGAGGCTTTCGACGCAGAAATTATAAGCAAACTTAAGGGTGATATCGGTGTGGGACATGTCCGCTATTCGACAGCGGGCAGTTCTACCCGCGAGAACGCACAACCCCTGGTGCTCAACTATGTAAAGGGCACATTAGGACTGGCTCACAACGGTAATCTCATCAATGCGCCGGTATTGCGGCATGAACTGGAGTATACGGGTGCGATCTTCCAAACGACCATTGATTCGGAAGTCATTGCCTATCATATTGCCAGGGAGCGATTAAATTCCAAGACGGTGGAAGAAGCGGTAGGACGGGCCATGCATAAGATAAAGGGAGCCTATTCCCTGGTCATCATGTCCCCCCGCAAGCTCATCGGTGCAAGGGATCCCTTTGGATTTCGGCCGCTTTGTATCGGCAAACGGGACAATACCTATCTTTTGGCAAGTGAGAGCTGTGCGCTGGATACCATAGGAGCTGCCTTTGTCAGGGATGTACTACCGGGGGAAATTGTTATGATCTCTCCGGAAAAAGGCATTGAGTCCGATATGTCCCATGCACTGCAGCCTGAGGATACGGCAAGGTGTGTATTTGAGTATATTTATTTTGCAAGACCCGACAGCTATATTGACGGGGAAAGCGTATATAATTCCCGTATTCTTGCGGGGAAATATCTGGCTATTGATTCGCCTGTGGAGGCGGATATGGTCGTAGGTGTACCCGAATCCGGCAACTGTGCCGCTATGGGCTATGCCATGCAGTCGGGGATCCCTTACGGAACGGCTTTTGTGAAGAATGCCTATGTAGGAAGAACCTTTATCAAACCGGGACAGAAGAGCAGGGAGAGTAGTGTGCAGGTGAAGCTGAATGCTATTCGGGAATCCGTGGAGGGCAAGCGCATTATCATGATCGATGACTCCATCGTCAGAGGCACTACCTCGGACCGTATTGTGAGGATGCTGCGGGAAGCGGGAGCAAAAGAAGTACATATGCGGGTCAGCTCGCCGCCGTTTTTATGGCCCTGTTATTTCGGTACGGATGTACCGGCCAGGGAACAGCTGATTGCCTATAACCGCAATACCCAGGAAATATGCGGCATCATCGGTGCGGACAGTTTAGCATACCTAAAGGAAGAACGTCTGCACGAAATTGTAAACGGATTAGGCATCTGTAAGGGTTGCTTTACGGGAAATTATCCCATGGACCCGCCCATGGAGGATATCCGCGGGGAATTTGAGGCCTAGTGTGAAAACAGGTTACAGAAAGGTATGGTTATTTTATGAGTACAGATGTATACCAGAGCCCGTTATCGGAGCGCTACGCCAGTAAGGAGATGCAGTATATTTTTTCGCCGGATATGAAATTTCGTACCTGGAGAAAGCTGTGGATCGCACTGGCAGAAACAGAGAAAGAGTTAGGGCTTCCCATTACGGAAGAACAGATTGCGGAGTTAAAAGCCCATGCGGAGGATATCAATTACGACGTGGCCAAGGCCAGAGAGAAGGAAGTCCGCCATGACGTGATGAGCCATGTCTATGCTTACGGCGTACAGTGTCCCAAGGCAAAGGGTATTATCCATCTGGGCGCAACCTCCTGCTATGTGGGAGATAATACCGATATCATCATTATGACGGAAGCTTTAAAACTGGTAAAAAAGAAGCTCGTCAATGTCATGGCAGCGCTGGCGGCTTTTGCGGATAAATATAAGGCTCAGCCCACGCTGGCTTTCACGCATTTTCAACCCGCCCAGCCCACTACCGTAGGAAAGAGAGCCACCCTTTGGCTGCAGGAGTTCTCTCTGGATCTGGAGGATTTAGAGTATGTACTCTCTACCATGAAGCTCTTGGGATCCAAAGGTACCACCGGTACTCAGGCCTCTTTTTTGGAGCTCTTTGACGGAGATCAGGAAAAAATTGATAAGATCGACCCCATGATCGCAAAGAAAATGGGCTTTAAAGAGTGTTATCCCGTATCCGGTCAGACCTATTCCAGGAAAGTGGATACCAGGGTAGCCAATATTTTAGCAGGTATTGCTGCTTCTGCACATAAGATGAGTAACGACATTCGTCTGCTCCAGCATTTAAAGGAAGTAGAGGAACCCTTTGAAAAGAGTCAGATCGGTTCTTCTGCCATGGCCTATAAGAGGAATCCCATGCGTAGTGAACGGATTGCTTCTTTAAGCCGCTATGTGATGATTGATGCGCTGAATCCTGCCATTACCTCCGCTACGCAGTGGTTTGAGAGGACATTGGATGATTCTGCCAACAAACGACTTTCCATTCCGGAAGCATTTCTTGCAGTGGACGGTATTCTGGATCTCTGTCTGAATGTTGCTGACGGACTGGTGGTATACCCAAAGGTTATTGAGAAGCATATGTTGAGCGAGCTGCCCTTTATGGCCACAGAGAATATTATGATGGATGCAGTCAAAGCCGGCGGTGACAGACAGGAGCTGCATGAGCGAATCAGAGAGCTCTCCATGGAAGCAGGAAAGACCGTCAAGATGGAGGGAAAGGAAAACAATCTCCTGGAGCTGATTGCCGCAGACCCTGCCTTCAATCTTTCTCTGGAGGAATTACAAAAGTCCATGGATCCGGCCCGATATGTGGGCCGTGCCAAAGAGCAGACGGAGAGCTTCTTAAAGAATATTATTCAGCCCATAATGGATGAAAATAAGGAACTTCTGGGCGTAAAAGCGGTTATCAATGTTTAAGATGTGATATAAGTATTTATTATATTATGTATAAATAATATTGATTTTACTTATGAGTGAATTTCAGGTATAATCATAGAGTAAGAACAAGGGTAGGTTTTTACACCTGCCCTTTTATAACGTGTAAAACGGAGGAAAAATAAATGGTAAAAGCAGTTGTAGGAGCAAACTGGGGAGATGAGGGTAAAGGAAAGATCACGGACATGATGGCAGAGAATGCTGATATTGTTATCAGATTCCAGGGAGGAGCCAACGCAGGACATACCATTGTAAACAATTACGGCAAGTTTGCGCTGCATACGCTGCCGTCTGGCGTGTTTTACGACCATACCACCAGCATTATCGGAAACGGTGTGGCATTAAATATACCTATTTTGATAGGTGAACTGAAATCCATTACGGACAGAAACGTGCCGGCTCCGAAACTGTTGGTTTCCGACAGAGCCCAGATCGTGATGCCCTACCACATTCTTTTTGATCAATATGAGGAGGAGAGGCTGGGAAAGAATTCCTTTGGCTCCACCAAATCCGGTATTGCCCCTTTCTATTCCGATAAATATGCCAAGATCGGCTTTCAGGTAAACGAACTCTTTGACGAAGAGGTACTGCGGGAAAAGGTCTACCGGGTATTGGAAACCAAGAATATTCTTTTTACCCATTTATATCATAAGGACCCCATGGATCCGGAAGAATTGATCGCAACCCTGCATGATTACCGGGATATGATAGCCCCCTATGTCTGCGATGTTTCTGCCTTTTTGGATAAGGCTTTAAAAGATGGTAAGACCATTTTGTTAGAAGGACAGTTGGGTACCTTAAAGGATCCTGACCACGGTATCTATCCTATGGTAACTTCTTCTTCTACGCTGGCATCTTACGGCGCCATCGGAGCCGGACTGCCTCCTTATGAGATCAAGGAGATTGTTACTGTATGCAAGGCATATTCTTCCGCGGTGGGAGCCGGTGCTTTTGTTTCCGAAATCTTTGGCGAGGAAGCCGATGAACTCAGAAGAAGAGGCGGGGACGGCGGAGAGTACGGTGCTACTACGGGACGTCCCAGAAGAATGGGCTGGTTTGACTGTGTTGCTTCCAAATACGGCTGCCGTATGCAGGGCACCACGGATGTAGCCTTTACCGTATTGGATGTACTGGGATATCTGGACGAAATCCCTGTTTGTACGGGATATGAGATAGACGGTGAAGTAACTACCGATTTCCCTGTCACCACAAAGTTAGAAAAGGCAAAGCCCGTTCTTAAGGTATTGCCCGGTTGGAAATGTGAAATCAGAGGGATTCGCAACTATGAAGAACTTCCCGAAAACTGCCGTAAATATATAGAATTTATTGAAGAGCAGATTGGTTTCCCTATTACCATGGTGAGCAATGGCCCTAGCAGAGAGGATATCATCTACAGAAAGAGCTCTCTGAAAAAATAAGCTTGCACGCATGGAAGGAAATGGGTGAAAAATATGAAGAATAAAATGACAGTAAAACGGGTTGCGGCGCTGCTTGCGGTTGTGTTGTTGGCAGCGTTGTATCTGATAGCTTTGATAGCGGCTATCTTTGATACCTCAGCAGCGGGAATCCTGTTTAGGATCTGTCTGATATGTACCGTTACGGTCCCCCTGCTAGCTTGGATTTTTATCTGGATATACGGGCAGACCACAGGCAAAAGCACAATAGCGGATGTGCATTTGTTTGAGGATCCGGAGGAATACGAAAAACAGAATCTGCAGAAAGAGGAAGACGAGATGAACTAAAAAAGGGTGTGCTTTTAGCCCACCCCTAATTTTTCCAGTTCTTTTCTGGCTTGTGCCTGATTTTCAAACACAATGCCGTGGATGCCAAGCGCTTCCGCAGCTTTTATATTTTCGGCAGTGTCATCCAAAAAAACACATTCTTCCGCTAAGAGACCGTATTTTTGGAGCAACAACTTATAGATGGCGGGATCCGGTTTCACAAAATGCACCCTGCAGGAAAGAATTCCGCCGTCCATATGGGACAGAAAGCCCATGATGCGTGCGCAGTCCCGCAGCACCTTTTCGGAAAAATTGGAAAGGTAAAGCACCTGATAGCCCTTTGCTTTTAACTCTTCAATCCAGGGGATGGTATAGTCGCACTGTTCCAAAATACCGTCCACATTGCGCAGGGATGCGCGCAGTTCCTTTTCTATGGAAGGATCGTTGGCAATAAATAAATCCAGTACTTCTTCATCACCCAGATTTCCCAAATCATATTCTTTCCAGTCTTCGCTTAAGACAGTGGCCTTAGCCAGTCTTTTTAAGATTTCCTCACTATATCCGAAAACTTCAAAATACTTGGACCAGCAAAATTCGGTCAACACGTTTCCAATGTCAAAAATAACAGTCTTAATCATATTCAATATCCTTTCCCGTTGTTTCTTCCGTGATTATACCACTGATAACCGCCAGTAAATTTTTGGCGGCAGCAGACATGGGACCCTTTTTTGCGGTTACAACGCAGAATTCTCTGGGGGGGATCATCTTATTGAAACGCAGTTCAAAGAGTTTTCCCGATTGTAAATGCGGCAGGGCAAAATCCCGGACTACACAGCCCACACCTAGATTGCGGAGCACAAACTGTACGATCATATCACTGGTAGCCAGCTCAAACTCAGGCTGTAAGACAATGCCGTTGGATTTAAGAAAATCATCCATATAACTGCGGCTGCTGGTATTCTTTTCCAGATGAATAATGGGAAGCTCATTCAACTCGGAAAAATCCAGCGTTTTATTTTTATAAGCAGTAAATCGCCTGCCGCAGATAAAGGTATCCTGTATACTGCGTACCGGCATAGCCTGAATGCCGGATTCTTCTGCAAAAGGTGTACTGACAACGCCGAAGTCAATCTGTCCGTTTAACAGATTTTGCAGAGTCTGCGGTGTAGGGGCATTGGTGACGATGACTTTGATGGAGGGGTACATTTCATGAAATCGTTCCAAAAAAGGCAGCAGGTAAAACTGGAGGGTCATGTCGCTGGCTCCGATATGCACCTCGCCCAGTTCCAGGTTCAGCATCTGCTTCAGTTTCTGTTCGCCCGTCTCCATCTGTTCATAGCCCCTGGCGGTGTAAGAATATAGAAGTTCACCTTCCGCGGTAAGTCGCACACCTCTGGAAGCCCGGACGAAAAGTCTGGTGCCTACCTGTTCTTCCAAAAGCCGGATGGACTGGCTGACTGCGGGCTGGGAAATGGAAAGCAGCTCTGCCGCCCGGGTAAGGGAGCCGGTTTTGGCAACATAATAAAATACCTTGTAGTATTCCAGATTGGCGATCATGTAAAACTCCTTTCTATCCAAACTAGTTCTATCTTACTACCAATCCGGCGTTGGGGCAATGCCTTCCATAATTCTTTTCTTTATTATATTTTAATTTGCATAACGGGTGGGTTAGATATATAATGTAGCTATTGTTTGAGAAAAAGAAAGAAGGAAAGAAATAATGACGGATAAACTGGGAAGAAATGATCCATGCTGGTGTGGGAGCGGTAAAAAGTATAAACTCTGCCATCAGGCTTTTGATGATAAAATACAGGCAATAGCCAGAATGGGTCATGTTGTACCACATCGCGAACTGATCAAAAATCCGGAGCAGATCGCAAAAATAAAAGAAAGCTGCAAGATCAATATTGCGGTATTGGATCATCTGGAAGCGCATATTCATGAAGGGATGAGCACGGCAGAAATAGATAAGATCGTCTATGACATGACAACGGATATGGGCGGAGTTCCGGCACCCTTAAACTATAAGGGATATCCCTACAGCGTCTGTACATCGGTAAATGAGCAGGTTTGCCACGGCTTTCCTTCAAAAGATGTGATCTTAAAGCCCGGTGATATTCTGAATGTGGACTGTTCTACGATTTTAGACGGCTATTTTTCCGATTCTTCCAGGATGTTTTGTATTGGGGAGATAAGTCCGGAGAAGAAAAAGCTGGTTCAAGTTGCGAAGGAATGTGTGGAGCTTGGGTTAAAAGAGGTAAAACCATGGGGATTTTTAGGGGATATGGGGCAGGCAGTGCATGACCATGCCTTTGCAAACGGCTATACGGTAGTCCGGGAAATCGGCGGTCATGGAGTAGGACTGGAATTCCATGAGGAACCATGGGTGGGATATAACACCAGGCGGGGTGAGGAGATGCTCATGGTTCCGGGCATGATATTCACCATTGAGCCCATGGTGAATATGGGAAAAGTCGACATATATATAGATGATAAAAACCGCTGGGAAGTATATACGGAAGACGGATTGCCTTCCGCTCAATGGGAGATCATGGTGTTAGTAACGGAGGAAGGCAGCGAAGTGCTCTGTTGGTAATAAAGGTAAGAGGAATCAGTACCAAAATCGGCAATCAGCCGTCTAAGGTTATGGAAGATTTGGTAAAGGACGGATTGGGAGAGCAGATTTATGCCTATGCTGCAGAGCATCCTTATATTATCAAGGCGTACAGGGAGGGATTTCCTGTGCTGATGGAAAGATAACAAAAGACCCGGCATACAAAGTCGTATGCCGGGCCTTACTTAGGAGAGGATAAGTATTCATTTATCATTGGTGAACGCTATCGGAGAAAGAGGGGGTCTGACTCCGACTAATGATAGTATTGACACTGATAAATGATTTATTCACATAGTAAAATAAAAATATTATGTAGAAACTCTAAATGGAATATGCTAAAATAACAGCGACAGAATGAACTGTGACCGAAAGGAGAAAGAGATGAAAAACCTAAGAAAATTACAAGTATTATGCCTGCTGCTTGCAGGAATTCTTCTGCTGGGAGGCTGTGGCAGCAGCAAGACGGCGGATTTTAGAGTGGGAGCATTGAAAGGGCCGACTACTATCGGACTGCTGCAGTTGATGGAGAAGGCTGAAAATAACGAAACGGAAAATACATATACATTTACTATGGCAGTAGGAGCGGACGAGCTGACTCCTCTCCTGGTGCAGGGTGAATTGGATATGGTATTAGTGCCGGCCAATGTGGCAGCGATACTTTATAATAAAACCCAAGGCGGCATTTGTGTAGTGGATATCAATACGCTGGGTGTACTCTATATCGTATCCGGTAGCGAAGCAATCAATTCTTTTGAGGATTTGAGGGGCAAAACCATTTATCTGACCGGAAAGGGTACCACTCCCGATCTTGCCCTGCAGTATTTGCTTTCAGCCAATGGCATTGATTTAAGTGAGGTGTCTTTGGAATACCGTTCGGAGGCCACCGAGATAGCGGCGTTGTTGGCGGAAAATCCCGAAAATATTGCGGTTTTACCCCAGCCCTTTGTAACCGTGGCATGTGCGCAGAACGAACAGCTGGCAATACGTATTTCCATGACTGAGGAATGGGAGAGAGTACAGGGAGACGGCGGCAGCCGCTTGGTGACCGGCGTCACTGTAGTAAGAAAAGAATTCCTGGAGGAAAATCCCGAAGCAGTGAAATTGTTCTTAACCGAGCATGCAGAGAGTACACGATATACGGAAACCAATCTGGATGAAACGGCAGCTCTCTGTGTTAAGGCAGAGATCATTGCCAATGAAAATGTGGCTAAAAAGGCCATCCCTTACTGTAATATTACCTGCATGACCGGTGAAGAAATGAAGGAGGCTCTCTCCGGCTATCTGGGAGTACTCTATGAGATGAATCCGGAGTCGGTAGGTGGCAGTCTGCCGGAGGATGATTTCTATTACTTAGGAAAATAGTGGGAGAAGCAATGCGGGAAGAAAAATCGCAGGCAAGGAGAAAATATATAAAAAAAGGGATGGTTGTATTGTTCTGGCTCTGCCTTTGGCAGATGGCAGCGCTGTTTATCGGAAATTCCCTGTTGGCGGCCGGACCGTTTCAAACGGTCCGGGCGCTTTTTAGAGAGGCTATGCTCCCCAGTTTCTGGCAGACTATAGGTATCACATTAGCAAAGCTTTTGGCAGGTTTTTTGCTGGCATTATTGATAGGTGCTTTACTGGGAGCCTTAAGCTGCAAATGGTCCATTATCGCAGAATTACTGGCGCCTCTCATGCTGCTTGCCAAAGCGGTGCCGATAGCATCCTTTGCGGTAATACTGTTGATCTGGTGGGGTGCGGGTCGGCTTTCCATGGCAATCAGTTTTCTGGTAGCGCTGCCCATTATTTATGTCAACGTAAGGGAGGGACTGATAAATACTGATAAAAAGCTCTTGGAAATGGCTAAGGTTTTTTGTCTGCCTTTTAGGTCCCGTTTCTATTATCTGTACCGTCCGGCTCTGCAGCCTTTTTTAGAGGGCTCTTTGGAAACGGCTTTGAGTATGAGTATCAAAGCCGGCGTTGCGGCGGAAATCATAGGGATTCCTAAGTTCTCCATAGGCGGAGAACTGTATCTTTCTAAAATCTATCTGGATACGGCAGGTGTGTTTGCCTGGACTTTTGTGGTGATTGTGCTGAGTTTTTTACTAGAAAGAGCGGTGTTACTGTTATGGAGGAGTTTCTGCACATGGAATCCCACACCGGGTGTTTGTACCCGCAAAGTAATATGGCAGGACCCTGACTTAAAGGATACGCTGGTGCTGCAGAATATCTGTAAGAGCTATCAGGAAACCGCTGTGCTGAATCATGTGGATATGGAACTGCAAAAAGGCGGCATTTATTGCCTCATGGCACCTTCGGGTACCGGCAAGACGACCCTGCTTTATATTTTGGCAGGATTGACCGGCGCCGATGAAGGACGTATTCTGATCGGTCAAAAGAAGCCGGTGCAGGAAAATGCAGAAGAGCATTTGCAAGTTTCCATGGTATTTCAGGAAGACAGGCTGTTAGAAAACGTATCTGCAATACAGAATGTGGAGTTGGTCTGCGCCGATTCCGGGAAAGCGGCACTTATTTTGGAAAAGCTGTTACCGGGAGAAGATATAAAACAGCCGGTGAAAAACTTAAGCGGCGGTATGCGCAGACGGGTCTGCATTGCCAGAGCTTTGGCAGCGGAGAGTGATATCCTGCTTTTGGACGAGCCATTTAACGGTTTGGATGAGCAGAATCGAAACCGGGCCATAGAGGTGATCTTAGAATATAGAAACCACAGGATGCTGCTTATGGCCACTCATGATAAAGAAGATGCAGGCAAGATAGGGGGAGAGATATTGTACCTTTTCTCCAAAACCAATGGACAAGACGGCATCTTTATGCTATAATTTTGCAATGGCTGTGGCTGGTTTTCCACAGTCATAAGAAAAGGTAAGGTGACGCCGGTATATGTAAAAAGCAGGACTGCCGGCGGAATGAGAGGAGAAACAATGAGTTTACAGGTAGAAAAACTGGAAAAGAATATGGCGAAGCTAACGATTGAAGTAGATGCCAAAGAATTGGAGAGAGCAATTGAAAGCGCTTATCAGAAGAATAAGAATAAAATCAGTGTTCCCGGTTTCCGTAAGGGCAAGGTGCCCCGTAAGATGGTAGAGAAGCTCTACGGTCCGGAAATTTTTTATGAAGATGCTGCTAACGAGTTGATCCCGGAAGCTTATGAGAAGGCACTTGAGGAGTGTGAAGAGGAAATTGTTTCCGCTCCTAAGATCGATGTGACCCAGATTGAATCAGGAAAGCCCTTTATTTTTACCGCTGAGGTGGCTTTAAAGCCGGTTGTTACATTAGGTAAATATAAGGGCCTGAAAGTAGAGAAGGCTGAGATTACGGTTACGCAAGAAGAGGTTGACGCACAGATTCAGAAAGAAAGAGAGAACAGTGCCAGAACCGTTACGGTAGAAGATCGTCCCGTAAAGGATGGCGATATTACCACGCTGGATTTTGAAGGCTTTGTGGACGGTGTAGCTTTTGAGGGCGGCAAAGGTACGGATTATCCTTTGACCATCGGTTCCGGTGCCTTTATTCCCGGGTTTGAAGAGCAGTTAGTGGGTGCTGAGATCGGAAAAGAAACGGAAGTAAAGGTAACATTTCCCAAGGATTATCAGGCAGCTGAACTGGCAGGTAAAGCTGCTGTGTTCAAATGTACTGTAAAGAGTATCCAGGAGAAGGAACTGCCTGAGTTGGATGACGAGTTTGCCAGTGAGGTTTCCACTTTCGATACGCTGGCTGAATACAGAGAGGACGTAAAGAAGGGACTGGAGCAGAAGAAGGCTGATGAAGCCAAGAGTGCGAAAGAAGAGGCTGTGATTGAGGCAGCTATAGCAGAAGCACAGATGGAAATTCCCGATGCTATGGTAGAGACCGAGCAGAGGCAGATGATAGATGAATTTGCACAGAGACTGCAGATGCAGGGCCTTTCCATGGAGCAGTATATGCAGTTTACCGGCATGACATCCCAGATGCTTTTAGAGCAGACAGGACCTCAGGCACTGAAGAGAATTCAGTCCAGACTGGTGTTGGAGGCTGTTGCGGCGGCTGAGGATCTTAAAGCAGACGATAATGACTTTGAAGAAGAAATAAAGTCCATGGCAGAGAAGTATCAGATGGAGCCCGAACAGATCAAGAATACTTTGGGTGAGAATGGCAAAAAGCAGGTATTGCAGGATATTGCCATCAACAAGGCGGTAGAGTTTTTGGTAGAGAATGCAAAGGAAGGCAAGACTGCGGCAAAGTCTGCCAAGGCAAAGACCAAGAAGAGTGAAGAAGCTCCCGCAGAAGATGCAGCATCGGAGGAATAATCGGCTGCCCGAAAGAGTAAAAATAAAGAAAAAGTTTAAACAGAGGATTAAGAAATTCTTAAATCCTCTGTTTGAGATTGCAAAACTTTTTAGCTTAGTCTATTATAGAAACTGGATAATAAGACAAGACTCTTATTGTGACTGATTGGAGGAAGAATATATGAGTTTAGTACCTTATGTCATAGAACAGACCAGCAGGGGAGAACGTTCCTACGATATCTATTCCCGGCTTTTAAAAGAGAGGATCATCTTTTTAGGAGAAGAAGTCAACGAAGTGACAGCCAGCCTGGTTGTGGCTCAGCTGCTCTTTTTGGAGGCGGAGGATCCGGAGAAGGACATCAATCTTTATATCAACAGTCCGGGCGGTTCCGTAACTGCGGGCATGGCTATTTACGATACCATGCGCTATATCAAATGTGATGTATCCACCATCTGTATCGGCATGGCAGCCAGCATGGGTGCATTTTTGCTGGCAGGCGGTACAAAGGGTAAGAGAATGGCACTCCCCAATGCGGAGATCATGATTCATCAGCCCCTTGGTGGTGCAAAGGGACAGGCTACCGAAATTGAGATCGCAGCCAAGCATATCCTGCAAACCAAGGAAAAGTTAAACAGAATACTGGCGGAGAATACAGGTAAGGAATATGAAGTGATTGCGGCGGATACGGAGAGAGATAACTGGAAATCGGCTGAAGAAGCATTGGAGTACGGCTTGATCGACAGAGTCATCACCTCACATACCGTACCCGAAAAATAATATTATAAGCGGCCAATAAGGAGCGAAAGTTCCTGGCGGAATGAGAGGAAAAATGGCAGGAAAAAATTCCGGCAATGATGTGAGATGTTCGTTCTGTAATAAGACGCAGGATCAGGTGAGAAAGCTGATAGCAGGACCGGCAGGCGTTTATATTTGCGACGAATGTATAGAAATTTGCGGAGATATTTTAGAGGAAGAATTTGAGGAGGAGGGTTCCTCCCTTGAACCGGCGGCCAACTTTAAACTTTTAAAGCCGGTGGAGATCAAACATTTTCTGGACGACTATGTGATTGGTCAGGATAGTGCAAAAAAGGTACTTTCCGTGGCTGTATATAATCACTATAAGCGGGTAACGGCGGAGAAAAAGCCGGAGGATGCGGAACTGCAGAAGAGTAACGTGATCATGATAGGCCCCACGGGTTCCGGTAAGACCTATTTGGCGGAAACGCTGGCCCGGATCATCAATGTACCTTTTGCCATTGCGGATGCAACCACACTGACGGAAGCAGGTTATGTGGGCGAGGATGTGGAAAACATTCTCTTAAAGCTGATCCAGGCGGCGGACTATGATGTGGAGCGTGCCCAATACGGCATTATCTATATTGACGAAATCGATAAGATTACCAAAAAGAGCGAGAATGTATCCATTACCAGAGATGTATCCGGTGAGGGTGTACAGCAGGCACTGTTAAAGATTATTGAAGGAACCGTAGCCAGTGTTCCGCCTCAAGGAGGCAGAAAGCATCCCCATCAGGAGTTGATACAGATCAATACATCCAATATTCTTTTTATCTGCGGCGGTGCGTTTGACGGCCTGGATAAAATAGTGGAAACCCGACTGGACAGAAAGTCCATCGGTTTCAATGCGGTGATTACGGATAAGGTCAACAAGGAAATCGGAGAGATTCTGGGAGAAGTGACTCCTCAGGATTTGGTAAAGTTTGGATTGATTCCCGAATTTGTAGGACGTGTACCCATCAATGTATCATTGGAAGGACTGGATAAGGCTGCTTTAGTGCGTATTTTAACAGAACCTAAAAATGCGCTGATCAAGCAATATCAGCGTCTCTTTGAAATGGATCATGTGAAGTTAAGCTTTGAAGACGATGCGATCGATGCCATTGCAGAGCGTGCGCTGGAAAGAAAAACCGGTGCCAGAGGTCTTCGTTCGGTTATGGAGAATGTCACTATGGACATTATGTATGAGATCCCCTCGGATGATACCATTGAAGCGGTTGTCATCACGAAAGGCGCAGTGGAGGGTACCAGCGAGCCACTTACCATACATCGGGATGTGAGTATGCCAAAAGCGAAGTAAGTCAAACGCCGCTCTTTTTTAAGTGCGGCGTTTTATCATAGGCAGGGAGATGCTAAGAATATGGAAGATACAATTTTAATAGCTACCGTGGAAATGCCCGCAGTGGCACTGAGAGGACTGTGCATTCTGCCGGGAATGATCATTCATTTTGATCTCAGCAGAGAAAAATCCATTCGGGCAGTAGAAAAGGCCATGTTGGGAGAGCAGAAGCTGTTTTTAGTGGCACAGAGGGATGAAAATACGGAGGATCCCGGCAAGGATGAATTATATCAGATAGGTACCATAGCGGGCCTAAAACAGATCAGTCGGCTGCCGGGCGGCATTGTACGGGTACTGGTAGAAGGCGTTGACCGTGGCAAGCTTTGGAATCTGGATGAGGGCGGGCAGGATTATCTTTTGGCGCAGGTGGAGGCGTTAAAAGAGGATGCCAGTGAACTGGACGAGGTACATAAGGAAGCTATATGCCGGGAGTTAAGAGAACTTTTTCATGCTTATAGCAGATTGAATCCGGGTAGGGGAAAAATGCTGGATAGGAAGGTGGATACCATCAGCCGACCGGGAATTTTAATGGATACCATAACCAGCGGCATGCTCCTGCCTGTGGCAACAAAACAGAAAATTCTGGCCGCAGTTTCTTTAAAGGAGCGCTACGAATGTCTTTCTTCCGTGCTAAACAGTGAAATACAGATTGGCATGGTAAGGAAAGAACTGACCGGGAAAATACAGAAGAAAGTGGAAAAAAACCAGAAGGACTATCTGTTGCGAGAGCAGATGAGCGCCATCAGGGAGGAACTAGGAGAAAAGGATACATTTTCAGAGGCAGAGCAGTATGAAGAGGCACTGCATAAACTGAAAGCGGGAAAAGAAGTTAAGGAAAAGATCAAGAAAGAGATTGCCCGCTTTAAAAGTCTTTCTGCCAGCAGCTCGGAGAGCGCTGTGGAGAGAACCTATATTGAAACACTGTTGGAAATGCCTTGGGATAAAGTTTCTAAAGACAATACAGATATGAAACAGGCGGAGCAGATCTTAAAGGCAGATCATTATGGGATGGAGCAGATAAAAGAGCGTATTCTGGAGTTTTTGGCAGTGCGCAGTCTGCTTGGCAGCAAGGGGAAAAACGAGAGGGGAGACAGCCCCATTATCTGTTTGGTAGGTCCTCCCGGAACCGGTAAAACATCGATAGCCAGGAGTTTGGCAAGGGCCTTAAAGAAAGAATATGTCCGAATCAGTCTGGGCGGTGTTCGGGACGAAGCTGAGATCAGAGGCCACAGAAAAACCTATGTAGGAGCCATGCCGGGTAGAATCGCGGCAGGCTTAAAACAGGCGGGAGTCGGCAATCCGCTGATGCTGCTTGATGAAATTGATAAAGTTGGCAGCGATTACAAAGGGGATACCGGTGCAGCCCTTTTAGAGGTGTTGGATAGTGAGCAAAACTGCCGCTTTAGGGATCATTATATTGAGCTGCCCTTAGATTTGTCTCAGGTGTTTTTTGTAGCAACCGCAAATTCTACCGCAGGTATTCCCAAACCTCTGTTGGACCGTATGGAGTTGATAGAGGTAAACAGCTATACCGAAAATGAAAAATTCCATATTGCAAAAGAGTATTTGTTTAGGAAGGTCAGTGGTAAGAACGGCCTCTTAGAAGGGCAGTTAACTATCAGTGACGGTGCGATCAGGGCCGTGATCTCCGGCTATACCAAAGAGGCCGGAGTCCGTAATCTGGAACGTAAGCTGGGAGAAATCTGCAGAAAGGCTGCAAGAGAACTGGTAAAAAAGGAACCGAAGCAGCGCAGCAAGACCTGTATACGGGTGACAGCGCAGAATTTGGAGAAGTACCTGGGTAAGGTACGATATACCCGAAACAAGGCCAACGAGACCGATGAAGCCGGTATTGTACGGGGATTGGCCTGGACCAGCGTAGGAGGGGAAACCCTACAGATTGAAGTGAATAAAATGCCTGGTAAGGGTGAGGTGAAATTGACGGGACAGATGGGGGATGTGATGAAAGAATCCGCTATGACCGGCTTAAGCTATGTGCGTTCCATCAGTGAAGACTACCAAATCCCGGCTAATATTTTTCAGGAAATGGATTTTCACATTCATATTCCGGAGGGTGCCGTTCCCAAGGATGGACCTTCTGCAGGTATTACCATGGCTACAGCTCTTCTTTCGGCCTTAACGGGAAAGAAGGTGCGGGCGGACGTAGCCATGACGGGCGAAATTACCTTAAGGGGCAGGGTGCTGCCCATCGGCGGCTTGAAAGAAAAGCTGCTGGCAGCCAGGATGGCGGATATTAAGCGCGTACTGGTGCCTAAGGAGAATAAAAAGGATGTGGAGGAAATCTCCGAGGAAATAAAATCAGGCATGGAAATCTGCTTTGTGGAGAGAATGGAGGAAGTATTAAAGCTGGCGTTTGCAGAGGAAGGAAGTAGAGATGATCATTAAAACTGTCAATCTGGAAACGGTATGTGGAATTACCAGCAAACTGCCGCAGAATATGCTGCCGGAAGTAGCCTTTGCCGGTAAGAGCAACGTGGGAAAATCTTCCCTCATCAATGCCTTGATGAACCGTAAGGCTTTGGCCCGGACCAGCGCCCAGCCGGGAAAGACTCAGACCATTAATTTCTACAATGTAAACGGAGAAATCTATTTTGTGGATCTGCCGGGTTACGGATATGCCAAAGTCAAGGAGGAAGTCAAGGCCAAGTGGGGAAAAATGATAGAGAACTATCTGCATAAGTCTAAGCAGTTGAAAGCGGTGTTTCTCTTGATCGACATCCGTCATGAACCGGGAAGCAATGACAAGGTCATGTATGAGTGGATCATAAAGCAGGGATATTCGCCCATCATCATTGCCACAAAGTTAGATAAGATAAAACGCAGTCAGGTAGAGAAGCAGATCAAATTGATCAGAACGGCCTTACAGGCAGGCTCGGATACCCTTATTATTCCCTTCTCGGCCGAAAGCAAGCAGGGGCGGGAGGATATTTATCATATTTTAGAGAGTTTTCTTCCGGGGCAGGAAGAATTTTAGGAGAGGTTTGCAGACATGGCCATGAAAAAATATGTAAAAGCGCTCATAAATTTATTGTTGACGGTTTTTATTTTGCTGGCGGTGATTTTTCTTTTACCCCGGGCAATCATTTTTTTCATGCCCTTTGTCATCGGCTGGATCATTGCCCTAATAGCTTCCCCTCCGGTGCGCTTTCTGGAAGAAAAGCTAAAGATTAAAAGAAAGATCAGCTGTGCAGTCGTGATTATTCTGGTCATTGGGCTGGTGGTGCTTGCAGCTTATCTGATCGGCGGTAAGCTGATACGGGAGCTTTTGGGTTTTATTGAGGATTTACCTGAACTGTGGGCTTCTATGGAAGAAGATTTCAGTGAAATCGGCAATAATCTAAGCGGTGTGTATGACAGACTGCCGGAGGATGTGCAGCTTACCCTAAATCGGATCGGTGAAAATGCAAGCGGACTGGCTGCAGATTTGATCGGACGTTTAAGCAGTCCTACTATTGAGGCGGTGGGGGATTTTGCGAAGCAGCTCCCCACTATTATTATCGGTATTATTATGTGCCTGCTCTCGGCATACTTTTTTGTTGCGGAGCGGGACCAGTTTACTGCCATGCTGCGCTCTTGTATGCCGAATGCCGTTTTACTCAGGTATCAGATCATAAAGAGGAGTCTCTTTCAGGCTGTGGGTGGATATTTTAAGGCGCAGATCAGGATTGAAGCATGGATTTATCTGCTGTTGGTAATCGGTCTTGTGGTGCTGGGTGTGGATTATACGCTGCTCATTGCGCTGGGAATTGCCGTTTTGGATTTCTTTCCTTTTTTTGGAACCGGTACGGTCATGCTTCCCTGGGCATTGGTAAAGTTTTTAAGCGCGGATTATAAAATGACTATCGGCTTATTGCTGACATGGGGTATCAGTCAGCTGGTAAGACAGATCATTCAGCCTAAAATCGTGGGGGACTCCATCGGTGTGCCTCCGATTCCCACTCTGTTTTTACTCTTTATCGGCTATAAACTGGCGGGTGTATTCGGTATGATCATAGCGGTGCCCATAGGTATTATTTTCTGGACCCTGTATAAGGAGGGCGCTTTTGATACTACGAGAAACAGTATCCGTATCCTGACGGCGGGACTGAACCGTTTCAGAAAACTGACGCCGGAGGATATGGAAGTGGTAGATGTCTATCACCGGGAATGCGAAGAAGAAATAAAACGAAAGCAGGAAAGAAAAGAATTGTCTAAGGAAACGGAAGCAGAGGAGCAGGATGCGGAACTTTAAAATGATACTGCAGTACGAAGGAACCCGCTATCAGGGCTGGCAGCGTCAGGAAAGCAGTGAGAATACCATTCAGGGAAAATTAGAGGCGCTGCTTTCCAAGATGTGTGGGAAAAAAGTGGAAGTGCAGGGAAGCGGAAGAACCGATGCAGGTGTTCATGCAGCGGGTCAGGTGGCCAATGCACATCTGGAAACGGAAAAAACTGCCGGAGAAATCCTAAAATATATGAATACTTATCTGCCGGAAGACATTGCGGTCATTTCGGTGGAAGAGGTAGAAGAACGTTTTCACAGCCGCCTGAATGCAAAGGGCAAGGTATATTGCTATCGGGTCATAAACAGTGATCTGCCCCATGTCTTTGAACGAAAATATACCTACAGAGTAGAGGAAAAGCTAGATATTGAGGCTATGAAATGTGCAGCAGATCTGCTCTGCGGCACTCATGATTTTGCTGCTTTTACGTCTGCAAAAAAGAGTAAAAAATCCACTGTGAGAACGATTGAAGAAATTCGGATAGAAGAGAAAGCGGATGAAATCTTCTTTTATTTTTCCGGAAATGGTTTTCTTTTTCACATGGTTCGCATATTAATGGGTACACTGTTAGAAGTGGGCATGGGAAAACGAAAGGCTGCGGAAATGACAGAGATTATGTCCTCAGGAAAGCGGGATCGGGCAGGTGCATTGGCTCCCGCCAGAGGACTGACGCTGTTGGAAGTAAGATACTAAATAAGGACGGATTTGGATCTGAGGAAAGGTTAACATGATAAATAAGAAATATTTGCGGATACTTTTTGTGGTGTATCTGTTGATACTCTTGCGGGTGATCGTCTTTAAATATCCGTTGGAGCGCCTGCAGGAAATTGTGGCATCCTGGCGTAGTGATGTGCTTTGGGAAGGAATGGATCGGGCCAATTTTGTATGGTTTCGTACGATCAAAATGTATGTGCATTACTGGGGATATAAGAGCGTCAACAGCTTTGGCAATCTGGTAGGCAATATACTGGTCTTTATCCCATTAGGATATATGCTGCCCCGTCTGAGCAGGGCATTTCAGAATATACTCATCTGTTTGGGAACAGGGCTCCTTGTAGTGTTGGCAATTGAGTTGTTTCAACTGCTTACTGCTTTTGGCAGCTTTGATGTGGATGATATCCTCTTAAATGAACTGGGAATTTTACTGGGCTATCTTTTTTACAAAATGCTGAGCTATTTTATCTCAAATAAAAGTCTAACTGAATAGAGAATAAAAAACTGCAAAATTTTTAATTTTTTTTGCAGTTTTTTTATGGGATTAAAGGTATTAATAGTGTGAGAGCAGACAAGGGGTCGGAAATGAGTGACTTAACAAAAGAGGAAGGCGGAGAAAGCAGGGAAGCATTACAACAGACCATAGAAACATACTTTTCCACTCTCTATAAAATTGCATTTCTGCAGCTAAAGAATGCGGAAGATGCTGAGGATGTTGTGCAGGAAGTCTTTTTCCGCTACATGAAATCCGATGTGGTATTTGAGAACCGGGAGCATGAAAAAGCCTGGTTTATTAAAGTTACCCTAAATTGCTGTAGAAAAATCTGGAACTCGGCCTGGTTTCGACACCGGGGTATCCTGCCTGAGGACCTAAAGCTGGATAGGGCGGCCTTAGGCGAAGAAACGGAAGAGAACTATTTAAAAGATGAGCGCAGCAGGGAACTGCTGCAGGCGGTCTGGAAACTGCCCGATAAGTATCGGGAAGTCATACACCTCTTTTATTATGAAGAGCTTTCGGTGAAGGAGATTGCGGAAATAGTGGGAAAAAAGGAATCCACCATTACCTCCCGCTTAACACGCGGAAGAAATATCCTGAAAAAGAAACTGCAGGAGGAATATGATTTTGAAGAATTTTAAAGAAGCTTACAAGGAAATAGTGGACAGTATTCCGGTTCCTGACTTTTATACAGAGGAAATACCGGCAGGAAATCAGATAAAAAAGGTTTGTTCATATAACAGGAAGCGTTGTATGACTGCTGCAGCTTTAGCAGGGGGGATTTTCATAATTTACACCCTAGGGGGGGTGGCTGCAGCAGGTTATGCAAGGAGCCTCGTGCGGGTGAATGAGAACAGTGTTCAGACGATGGATATGAATGCGTCTCTTATGCAGGAAGAAACAGCAACACTGCAGGTTTATACGGAAAATGTTTCAGAAATGGGACGAGCCTATGCTGAAGAAACATATACGGGAACTGCAGATGAAGGCATTGCGGAAAAATTGGCAGAGTCCGAGGCCTCCGATGCATTTTCCGGTGGTGTGGTATCGGAAGACTTGGAGAATGGTCTTAAACAAAAGCTGTTCTTAGCACTACCTGAGGAGGAACTGACGGGAGAGTGGAAACCGGAAGATTATACACTGGCAGAGGATGGTTCTTTGCTCATACGCTTAGAAACAGAAGAAAAACTTTTATTGCTGCATCAATATTACTATGACGATGCATCTGCCGATGCTTTTACAGCTGCTTATGCCGACGAGCTACGCAATGGGAGGAGCTATACTACCGAACAGGGTTTTGTTTATAAGATGGCGGATTCACATGGCGGAAGAGAAATTCATGTAGCCATTGCCGTGGGAGATTACGAATTGATCTTGGACTTTTACGGCTATACGGAAACGGAAGTCTGTGAGGTATTGGAAAGCATGGATTTAGCGGTTTATCAATAAAATTTTGTGTATGATACACTTTTGTTACATTTTTGATACAGCTATGAAAAAAAGTATGGCTATGATAAGAGGGAAAGGAGAAGGGGGATATGAGTAACATATTGGTTTTTAATAATAATACGGGAGTTGTGGATGTGATGCTGCCGCTGTTTGCGACAGAGGGCTATGGTGTATTGGAGGCCGGCAGTCTGGCGCAGGTTTGGCAGTATATTGAAGAAGGAAAAGCACAGCTTCTTTTGACGGATATAGAACCGGCGGACGCCATGGAGGCAATCGGAGAAATCAGGAATGCCAGCAGTCTGCCCATTATCGTACTTTCGGGGATCAGTGAAGAACTGATGAAAATACAGGCACTTGAGGCAGGGGCGGATGATTATGTGACCTATCCCTGTAACCCTTTAGAGCTGCTTGCCAGGATCAAATCCCAGCTGCGCCGCTATACGCAGTTGTCCAGTCTGTCAGCCAATATCGAACACATTTATCGCGTGAACGGGCTGGTGATCGATGATGTGAAAAGAAGTGTTTCCGTAGAAGGGAAGGAAGTCCGTCTGACACCCATAGAATATAAGATATTGAGACTGTTAGTAAAGGAGAGGGGCAGAGTGCTCTCCATTGGACAGATTTATGAATCCATATGGCATATGAAAGCAATCGGTGCGGACAATACCATTGCGGTGCATATCCGCCACATTCGGGAAAAAATAGAGACAAATCCCGGAGACCCTCAGTATCTCAAAGTAGTATGGGGAACCGGTTACAAAGTGGGGTAGTCTGTAAAGCCGTGTACGGTTTTGCGAGGATCCTTTACTGTAAAAAGAGATGTTCAATTAAAATGTGGAGACCGATGAATAAGAGGATGATGCCTCCGACCAGTTCCGCTTTGGATTTGTAACGGGTGCCGAAAATATTGCCGATTTTCATTCCGGCAGCTGAGAAGAGAAAGGTGATCATACCGATAAAAATAACTGCCGGGAGAATAGGGACATCCGGCAGGAAGGCAAAAGTAACACCTACTGCCAGTGCATCGATACTGGTAGCTAATGCCAATAAAAGCATTTCCTTAAAAGCCAGAGACGCGCCGACGGATTCTTCCTCTTTGGAAAAGGCTTCCCGTATCATATTGATACCGATGATGAACAACAGAATAAAAGCGATCCAATGATCCAGCGCAGTGATCTTGTCCTGGAAGCGGTAACCCACCAGATAGCCGAGTGTGGGCATCAGAGCCTGAAAACCGCCGAACCAGAGGCCTACAATGCAGGCTTTTTTTAAAGTGATCTTAGGGGTGGCAAGACCTTTACAGACAGAAACTGCAAAAGCATCCATGGAAAGGCCGACGGCCAGCAGGAATAAACTTAGTAAATTCATAGGACCTCCTCGTTGGTGGAATATACTTAAAAAAGACTCAGGGACACACTGACACATTGCCAGTTGTCCATGAGTCTCGTTATCTCAGATAATACCAGATACGGTTATACTGTATCATTATGTTGATATTACCACAGTCTTTCGGACTGCCAACTACTCCCTCAAGGTTTCATGTTATATTACATAGGATTATAGGGTAAATGATATTATTTGTCAATTATATTTTATGCAAATGAACACAGCAGATGAAAGGATTCCTAAAATGGGACTTCCCATTTTAGGAATTTTGTAATATAATGAGAGAAAATCATCCCATGATGATCTGTTTTTTCAAACACAAATCTTACTTTACCCCATGACAAAGATAAAATTTGAGAGAGGTTTTTAAATTGATGAGAGAAAAGTATGAATCTCTGGCATTGGCAGATTTAAAGGAAATTGCTAAGGTCAGAGGAATCAAAGGTGTTTCTGCTATGAAGAAAGCGGAAGTAGTGGAGGCAATGTTGGCATTGGACGAGCAGGAAAAGAAGCAGACCGAAAAGGCAGATAAGCCGGAGGAGATAAAGCCCGAACGTCGTCCGGTGCAGAACCCGCATACGCAGACTTCCTTTGACAGAAATGCGGTTTATGATATAAACAGCTTTCCACCGGAGTTAGACAGCGGTCAGGAAGCCAACGGTATTTTAGAGGTTATGCCGGACGGTTACGGTTTTATCCGCTGTGCAAACTATATGCCCGGAGAAAATGATGTATATGTGGCACCCAGTCAGATTCGCCGCTTTAGCCTAAAGACCGGTGATGTTTTGGTAGGCAACAAGCGTACCAAGACCCAGCAGGAGAAGTTTAGTGCGCTCCTATATATCAAGAGCATCAACGGTTATACGACGGAGGAAGCTTTAAAAAGGCGGAATTTTGAAGACATGACGCCCATTTTCCCGGACGAGAGGATCAAGTTAGAGGGGCCCGGTTCCAGCATTGCCATGCGGGTTATGGATTTAGTGAGTCCCATCGGCAAGGGACAGAGAGGTATGATCGTATCTCCGCCCAAGGCAGGAAAGACCACCCTGTTAAAGCAGGTTGCAAAATCCGTACTGCGCAACGAGCCCAATATGCATATGCTGATCCTGTTAATAGACGAACGTCCCGAAGAAGTAACGGATATCAGGGAGGCCATCGAAGGACCCAATGTGGAGGTTATATATTCCACCTTCGATGAGTTACCCGAACATCATAAGAGAGTTTCGGAAATGGTGATCGAAAGGGCCAAACGTCTGGTGGAGCATGGCATGGATGTGGTGATTCTTTTAGACAGCATTACCCGTTTGACCAGAGCTTATAATCAGGTCGTACCACCCAGTGGACGTACGCTCTCCGGCGGTTTGGATCCGGCGGCTCTGCATATGCCCAAACGTTTCTTTGGCGCTGCACGAAATCTGCGTAACGGCGGCAGCCTGACGATTCTGGCTACGGCCTTAGTGGATACCGGTTCTAAGATGGATGATGTGGTATACGAAGAATTTAAGGGCACCGGTAACATGGAAATGGTACTGGACCGTAAGCTTTCCGAAAAGCGTATCTTTCCTGCCATTGATCTGCAGAAATCCGGTACCAGGCGGGAGGATCTGCTGTTAGATGAAGAGGAATTAGAGGCTATCAATATTATGCGAAAAGCTTTAAACGGCATGAAGGCGGACGAGGCAGCAGACCGTATTTTGGATATGTTTTCCAGGACCAGGAACAATGCGGAATTTGTAAATACCGTTAAAAAAATGAAGTTTATTTAAAAAAGACTTGCATAATGCCGCTTTGCATGGTACAATAACAAAGCTGTTTGTGGTTGCATAAGCAGTGCGGATGAGAACAATTATAAGTTGATATGAATATAGAGAGGTGAAAAAGATGAAAGAAGGAATCCATCCCGAGTACTATCAGGCAACCGTTACTTGTAACTGTGGCAACACTTTTGTAACCGGTTCCACCAAACCTGAAATCCACGTAGAAGTCTGCTCTAAGTGCCATTCATTCTATACCGGCCAGCAGAAGACTGCAAGAGCTGACGGTCGTATTGATAAGTTCAATAAGAAGTACGGTGTGGAAAGCAAGTAGTATTTCCGTAAATAAGATTTCTAAAAGGTTGAGGTGTATATCTCAACCTTTTGTGGTTTATATATGTGAGCGAAGAGCCTATGGAAAGGATCAAAGTTATGGCAATGAGAAAGGGACATTATTCCGGTATCGGCGGTCAGGCGGTGCTGGAAGGCGTCATGATGAAAAACAATGAAAAATATGCCGTTGCGGTCAGAAAGCCCGACGGAGAAATAGAAGTGGAACTGGAAAACTATCAGGGCGTGATGCACGACAGTATTTTTAAGAAGGTTCCTTTTATAAGGGGCGTTTTCAATTTTTTGGATTCCCTGGTTCTGGGAACCAAATGCTTGAATTATTCTGCAAGCTTCTATGAAGATGAGGATGCAAAGGAAACCACGACCGACAAGGTACTCAATAAAGTAAGCGGCGGCAACGGAGAAAAGGTCCTTACTGCTATTGTTATGTTTTTCTCTATTGTGCTGGCAATCGGTATCTTTATTCTTCTGCCCTATTTTATCACATCCTTTTTGCGGGACTATGTGCGGAGTGACGCATTGATGGCGATTATTGAGGGTATTATCCGCATTGTCATTTTCCTGCTCTATGTGCTGTGTATTGCAGCTATGAAAGATATTAAGCGCCTCTATATGTATCACGGTGCGGAGCACAAATGTATTAATTGTCTGGAAAGAGGAAAGCCGTTAACGGTCCGAAATGCCATGCGCAGTTCCAGACTGCATAAGCGCTGTGGAACCAGTTTTCTGTTCTTTGTTATGTTTATCAGTATCATTTTGTTTTTCTTCATTCGGGTGAATCATCCGGCACTTCGGGTGGTGCTGCGGATTCTGCTCATACCGGTAGTCGCAGGTATTTCCTACGAGCTGATTCGGCTGGCCGGCAGAAGCGAGAATATTTTTGTCAGATTATTATCGGCACCGGGGATGTGGATTCAGCGTCTGACCACGAAGGAACCTACTAAGGATATGGTAGAAGTAGCCATTGCGTCTGTAGAGGCGGTGTTTGACTGGAGAAAATATCTGGCTGAAGAATTCGGTTATGAAGAGGAGCCTGCTGATTCGGAGGAACACTCTGCAGATTCTGAAGAGGACTCTTCAGAAGAAAAGGAATGAGTGAATGGAGTATCGGGCATGTTATGAGGAAGGCTGTGAAAAGCTAAAGGCAGTGGGTGTACCGGATTTTGAGACCGATGTCAGACTGCTCTTAGAGCATGTCTGTCATACGGACTTTCATACGTTGTTGATTCACGGTGACAGACCGGTTTCCAATGAAGAATATAAGGACTTTTTGACATTGTTAGCAAGGAGGGAAAAACGTATTCCCTTGCAGCAATTACTGGGAAAGCAGTTTTTCTGTGGGCTTGCCTTTTTTGTGAACGAGCATGTGCTGATTCCCAGACAGGATACGGAGATTTTAGTCGAAGAGGCAGCAAAGCGTTTAAAGCCGGGTATGAAATTATTGGATATGTGTACCGGTTCCGGTTGTATTCTCATAAGTCTGCTTGCCATGACGGAGAATGTACGGGGCGTAGGTGTGGATATTTCCAAGGAGGCGCTTCTCGTAGCGGAGCAAAACGCGGGGCGCTTGCTTAAGGAAAACCAAAGGCCGGATCTTTATTCCGGAGATTTGTTTAATGCCTTGCCTGCGGACACAGAATGCTTTGATATGGTTATTTCCAATCCGCCCTATATTCCCAGCGGTGAAATAGAAGAACTGATGCCCGAGGTTAGGGAGTATGAACCCAGAGAGGCCTTGGATGGCAGTGAGGATGGGCTTTTGTTTTATCGCAGGATTTTAGAGGAAGGCAGTACGTATTTAAAGAAAGAGGGTTTTATTCTGTTTGAGATCGGCTGTAAGCAGGGAGAAGATGTGAAAGCTCTGATGGAGTCGGCCGGTTTTACAGAAGTAAAAATAGTAAAGGACTATGCGGGGCTGGACCGTGTGGTGCTTGGAAAAAAGGGATAGAGGTAGAGAAATGTTTGATAAGCTGGATGATTTATTAAGGCGTTATGAAGAGATTGTAAACGAGCTGCATGAGCCGGATGTGGTAAACGACCAAAACCGTTTCCGCAGATTGATGAAAGAACAGAGTGATCTGACTCCCTTGGTGGATGCCTATACTGAGTATAAAAAAAGTAAGCAGGATGTTGAGGATTCTCTGGTTATGCTGGAGGAAGAAAACGACGAAGAAATGCGGGAAATGTTAAAGGAGGAGCTTGCCTCTTCCAAAAAGCGCATCGAAGAGCTCGAACAGCAACTCAAAATTTTGCTTCTGCCGAAGGACCCCAATGATGATAAGAACGTAGTAGTGGAAATCCGTGCCGGCGCGGGCGGAGACGAATCTGCGCTGTTTGCAGCGGAGATTTATCGTATGTATGTCCACTATGCGGAGAGCCAGCGCTGGAAGGTGGAAACCGTCAGTGTGGATGAAATCGGTATCGGCGGCATGAAAGAAGTGACCTTCATGGTCAGCGGGCAGGGTGCCTATTCCAAATTAAAATATGAGAGCGGTGTACACAGGGTACAGCGGGTACCGGAAACGGAATCCGGCGGTCGTATCCATACATCCACCATCACGGTAGCCGTGATGCCGGAGGCGGAAGAAGTGGATGTAGTGATCGATGAAAAAGACATCCGTATTGATGTAATGCGTGCTTCCGGTAACGGCGGACAGTGTGTCAATACCACGGACTCTGCAGTGCGGCTTACCCACTATCCTACGGGTATCGTAGTTTACAGCCAGACTGAAAAGTCACAATTACAGAACAAAGCCAAGGCATTCGCCCTGCTGCGTGCCAAGCTCTATGATATAGAGCAGCAGAAAGCTCATGATGCGGAAGCTGAGCTGCGCCGCAGTCAGGTAGGAACCGGTGACCGTTCCGAAAAGATCCGTACCTACAATTTCCCTCAGGGACGTGTGACGGACCATCGTATCGGACTCACCCTTTATAAGCTGGATAAGGTGATGAACGGAGATATTCAGGAAATTGTAGACGCCTGTATAGCAGCAGATCAGGCTGCTAAGCTCAGCAAGATGAACGAGAGTGCATAGAGGACAAGACATATGATGATCAGAAGAGCGCAGGATAAAGATATGGAAGGCATAGGCAGACTGCTTAAGCAGGTCTGTATGGTGCATCATATGGGAAGACCCGATCTGTTTAAAGCCGGAGCCAAAAAGTATACGGATGAGGAATTGCGGGCAATCATTTATAATGATGAAAAGCCCATCTTCGTGGCTGTGGACGATAAAGAGGAGCTGTTGGGGTACGCTTTCTGCGTTTTTGAACGACATGAGGACAGTCATGCTTTCACAGATATTACCTCACTCTACATTGATGATTTATGCGTGGATGAAGCCCTCAGAGGGCAGCATGTAGGGAAAAGCCTTTATGAGCATGTTTTGAAGTTTGCAGCAAAACAGGGCTGCTACAATGTAACTCTGAATGTATGGTGTTGCAATGAAAGCGCCATGAAATTCTATGAAGCCTGTGGTTTGAAACCCCAAAAGATAGGTATGGAAGTGATCTTATAACTATGAATAAGCAGGAATTGGAAAATTTACTGAATGAAGTCGCGGCGGGTCGGGTAGCGCCAGCGGAGGCACTTTTGCAGCTTAGAACAGAACCCTATAAGGATTTGGGATTTGCCAAGGTGGATACCCACAGAGGAATCCGTCAGGGTATGGCGGAGGTCATTTACGGAGCGGGTAAGACCAAGGAGCAGATATTGCAGATCGTATCGGCTATGCGGGCGGAATCCGAGAAAACGGTACTGATTACCCGTATGGCGCCGGAAGCAGCAGTGTATGTGGCGGAGAGTCAGCCGCTCTCCTATGATGAACTTTCTAAAATCGGTATTGTCGGTGAACTGCCGAGGAAGGATGGAATCGGTAAGATTGTGGTTGCCACGGGAGGCACCAGTGATCTGCCGGTAGCGGAAGAAGCGGCAAAAACAGCCGAGGTATATGGCAATGAAGTAGTCAGGCTCTACGATGTGGGTGTGGCCGGACTGCATAGAATGATGGATCATCTGGATGAAATCATGAGTGCAAGAGTGATCGTAGCAGTGGCGGGAATGGAAGGAGCTCTTGCCAGCGTATTGGGAGGTCTGGTAGACTGCCCTGTTATCGCGGTACCCACCAGTGTAGGATACGGCGCCAATTTTGGCGGACTATCTGCGTTACTGTCTATGTTAAACTCCTGTGCCAGCGGTGTCAGTGTAGTCAATATCGACAACGGTTTCGGTGCCGGTTATCTGGCCAGCATGATCAATCACATGGAGGGAAAATAAATGCGAACGCTCTATCTGGAATGTAATATGGGAGCGGCAGGAGATATGCTGCTGGGGGCGCTCTTAGAGTTGACAGCAGATAAAGAGGCTTTTTATACAAGACTGAATGAAATCGGGATTCCGGATGTGGAAATCTCCTGTGAAAAAGCGGTCAAATGCGGGATTACGGGCACTCACGTAAAAGTGTGCATTCACGGGCAAGAGGAAGAAAGTCAGGACATCCATGCTCATGCTCATATTCATGAGCATGAGCATA
>JAFLSX010000009.1:0-6446 GCA_022510705.1 Lachnospiraceae bacterium | reverse complement strand
CATGAGCATATGAATACCCATCATCATGCCGGTCTGCAGGATATCTATGCCATGATAGAAGGATTGAAGCTGACGGAAGAGGAAAAGGAAGATATACGCCACATCTATCTAAGCATTGCAGAGGCGGAAGGAAAAGTGCATGGAAGAGAAGTGTCGGATATTCATTTCCACGAGGTAGGGAGAGCGGATGCTCTCGCGGATATTGCCGGCTGTGTAATGCTGATGCATGAATTGAAACCGGAGAGAGTTGTGGTATCTCCCATAAATGTAGGTTTTGGTGAGGTGCGCTGTGCGCACGGTATTCTTCCGGTACCTGCGCCTGCCACGGCGCTTTTGCTTCAGGGAATTCCCTGCTATGCGGGCAGGATTGAGGGCGAACTCTGTACCCCCACGGGAGCGGCGCTTCTTAGATATTTTGCGGATGAATTTAGACATCTGCCCATTATGCGGATAGAAAAGACGGGCTATGGCATGGGCAAGAAGGACTTTGCGGCGGCAAACTGCGTCCGGGCCATTCTGGGCGAGAGTGAGGAAGATGCAGAGCAGGTGACGGAGCTTTGTTGTAATCTGGATGATATGACACCGGAAGAATTGGGCTATGCCTCAGAACTGTTATTAGAGCAAGGGGCACTGGAGGTGTTCACCACACCGGTGGGAATGAAGAAATCCAGGCCGGGTATTCTTTTGACTCTTCTGTGTAAGACTAAAGAAAAGCAGAAGTTTGCGGAGTTGTTGTTTAAGCATACCACTACCATAGGCATACGGGAACACACTTGTAACAGAATGGTATTAAAACGCAGCCAAAAGCAGAAACAGATAGCCGGTTCCACGGTGCGCATCAAAGTATCAGAAGGCTATGGCGTAACGAAAGAAAAGCCCGAATATGAGGATTTGAAGAAGCTTGCCGAGGAGACCGGGCTTTCTATACGGGAACTGAAGCAGCAGCTGTAGACGGAGGTAAGAGTATGCAGGATTGGGAAGAACAATGTGAAGAATTGCTGCATTTTATTGATGAGAGCCCCAGTGCATTTCATGCAGTGGCAAACTTGGCCGCTTTAGCCGGGGAGAAAGGTTATATGGAACTGCAGGAAACTGAGGACTGGAAGTTAGTTCGGGGCGGCCGTTATTATGTGAAGCGTAACGATTCCACCATTGCGGCCTTTTCCATACCTGATATAGATATTGTGCAGATAAAGGGCTTTCACATAGCGGCAGCACACAGTGATTCTCCCACATTTAAGATAAAAGATAATCCGGAAATGCCGGTGGAAGAGCAGTATGTAAAATTGAATACCGAGAAATACGGCGGTATGCTGCCCCAGACCTGGCTGGATCGTGCCCTTTCCGTAGCAGGACGCATAGCTGTAAAGCAGGGAGATGAGGTAAGCACCCGGCTTGTGAATGTGGATAAAGATCTGCTGGTAATTCCGAATCTGGCCATTCATATGAACAGGGAGGCCGGTAAGGGGCAGGAATATAACGCACAGACAGATCTGCTTCCCTTATATGGGGAAGCGAAAGAAGGTCGTCCTTTATCAGAACATATAGCAGAAGCGGCCGGAGTGAAAAAAGAAGAAATTTTGGCTCATGATCTGTTCTTATATGTCAGGGAAAAGGGAAGAAGATTCGGCGGTAATGCAGAATATATACTTTCCCCCAGACTGGATGACTTACAGTGTTCATTTGCAGCCATGACGGCCATGGCAGAGAGTTGCCCTAAAAACTATATCAATATCTGTGTGATATTTGACAACGAAGAGGTGGGCAGCACCACCAGACAGGGAGCGGATTCCTCTTTCCTGCAGGATGTGCTTTTCAGAGTAAAAGAAGCATTGGGACAGACGGATGTCTGGCTGCGCAAGCAATTGGCAAACAGTCTGTTGATATCCGCGGACAATGCCCATGCAGTGCATCCCAATCATCCGGAAAAAGCGGATCCTACCAATCGGCCATTTTTAAACGGGGGAATTGTGTTGAAATATCATGGCGGCCAGAAATATACCACTGACGCATACACAGGAGCCATACTAAAAGAATTGTGCAAAAGGGCGGATGTGCCGGTGCAGACCTATTTTAACCGCTCGGATATACCGGGGGGTTCCACATTAGGAAATATCTCCGCTGCCCATGTGTCCGTGCCCTCCGTGGACATCGGACTGCCCCAGCTTGCCATGCATTCCGCAGCAGAAACAGCGGGAGCGCGGGATACGGAGTATGCCATCCGAATGTTCAAGGTATTTTATGAGGATTGAGTAGCACCATTAGATAAGGAATGAATATATTCCGTAGGTGTACATTTTAAATATTTTTTAAACAGCTTGTTATAGTAGCTGGAGCTGTTAAAGCCAACGGAGGTAGCAAGAGTGGAGATGGATTTTGCAGATTCATCTCCATTTATGATTCTCTTCGTGGATTCAAAAATCCGGTACTTCATTAAGTATTCAAAGGGCGTCAGTCCGAGGGCCCGCTTAAAGCAGCGGCAGCATTCACTCTTGCTGACATGGATGGAGGCAGCAATGTCCTCTAAGGTCAGCGGATCCATATAGGATTGTTCTATAAAATGGATGGCCTGCTTGATGCGGTTGGAATCCGTCACAATATGCGAGGGAATGACGGGAAACTGCGCGGAATGCGACCCCACAAAAGGCAGCAGATGTTCCCATAAAAGGCACAAATACCCTCTGGCTCTCAGCTCGTAGCCGTGAGTCTTTTTTTGGCAGCAATCATAAACATTTTTCGCCAGCGCCAGCATTTTAAGCAGCGTCCGGTCATTCCTTCTCAGTACCAGATAATGGAAACTGGGAGAAGAGAGAATGGGAACCAGATACTTGGAAGAAAAGCTGGTCTGTCCGTAGCCAAAGAGAAAAGCCGGATTGAATTTCAGGCTATAGAGCTTACATTTGGTATCACTGCCGGAGTGAATGGAGTGCAGGCGGTTCTGATTGATGAAAATACCGTCCCCGGGGAGGAGAGAAAAATCCGCATCCGGCAGCTTTAGCAGGGCTTCACCGCTGTGGACGATCATGAATTCCACTTCCTCATGCCAGTGCCAGCGGATATACCGCATGGAAAAATTAGCCAAATCCAGTAAATGAGCGCCCACCGGGAAATCAAAATTCTCCACGGGCACGGGCGTATACTGAATATGGCGGCTGCGCTCCAATTCTTCTGCGATATTCTCGGGTATCTGCGGCATATTCTGCACTTCGTAAGTATTCTGAGCCATGAAAGCCCCCTTTCCGATTCTATCTACAGTATAATATATTTTCATCCTGTGGGACAATGGGAAAAAAGGCGGATAAATTGGGGCATGAAAAGCAGGCATTCAGTTTTACCCGCACTTTTGCTTGCATCCGCGGTACCTACTTGATACAATGGGTAAGAATCAAATATAGCAATTAAATAAACAACAATGGAGATAGCTTATGACATACAGATATGAAACGCATATGCATACGGCGGAAGCAAGCCGGTGTGCCTCCGCCACGGGAGCGGAGATGGCCCGTGCCCATAAAGAGAAGGGTTATACAGGAATCTTTGTCACGGACCATTTTTTCAACGGAAATACCACTGTGCCCCACGATTTACCTTGGCGGGAGAGGGTGGAGCTTTTCTGTGTAGGGTATGAGAATGCTTTAGAAGAAGGTAAAAAAATAGGGCTGGATGTATTTTTTGGATTTGAATACTGCTATGAAGCTATAGATTTTCTGGTTTATAATCTGGACAAAAAATGGCTGCTTGCCCATGAGGATATCGACAAACTGCCGCCGAGAGAAGCTTTTGCCCAGATACATCAGGGCGGCGGTTTTATTGTGCATGCCCATCCATTTAGAGATTGGGACTATGTGGACCATATCCAACTCTTTCCCAAGGATGTGGACGGCGTGGAGACAATAAATGGCTCGCAGTTTAAGGTGCCTTGGATGAATGAGAGGGCGGTAATATATGCAAAGATGTATGATCTGCCCGTGACGGCGGGGTCTGACAGTCATCATCTCTCAAGCCTGTTCGGAAGCGGCATAGAGACAGAAGAGCCCATACGGGAGCCTTTGGATTATCTGAGGATGATGAAGGCGGGAGAGTTGAAATTATTAACATGATTTTTCTCCCATGGAATAGGATGGTAATAAAAGCCATCCGAGAACTGCCATGAACAACCAAAAAATAGAGAATCTGCTGAATCTGGCGCTGGAGACGCCGGAGAGTACCAGAGAGAAATCCCTGAATTTAAATGTGGGCTATGAGGAAGTAGGAAATACATGGGAGCTGATCGTAAAATACAATGGGGATTTATCCTCTCTGCGGGAGCGGGGCATTGTGGTAGAGGAACTGATCGCGGGCTATGCCATCTTAACGGTGCCGGAGGGAGAAGTAAATAATATAGCCGAACTTCCCCAAATTGAATATGTGGAGAAACCAAAGAGGCTCTTCTTTGCGATGGATATAGGAAGGGACGCCTCCTGTATTCCGCAGGTTACAGTCCGAGACCCTTATTTGAGCGGTGAAGGCGTGCTGGTGGCGGTCATCGATTCCGGTATTGACTATACCAACAGACATTTTCGCAACTCAAACGGGAGTACAAGGATTTTATACCTCTGGGACCAGACTGTTCTCCCGGATGAAGCCTTGGGCAGGCGGCCGCCGGAAGGTTTTGCGCTGGGAACAGAATTTGGCAGCGAACAGATTGACGGAGCTCTGCAGGCAGCAAATCCGGCGCGGAGATTGGAACTGGTACCCAGCATAGATGTCAGTGGGCATGGCACGGCTGTGGCAGGAATTGCGGCAGGAAGCGGCGTAAACGGCTATGAAGGCGTGGCGCCCGAAAGCAGTCTGGTGATCGTAAAGCTGGGAACTGCGGGAGAAAACTCTTTTCCCCGTACAACGGAGCTGATGCGGGCGGTGACTTATGTGGTGAGAAAGGCGCAGGAACTGGGTATGCCCGTGGTCATCAATTTAAGTTTCGGTAATACCTACGGGGCCCATGACGGCACTTCGCTGGTAGAGCGTTTTTTAGACAATGCGGCTGAAATTGGCAGAGCGGTCATCTGTGTGGGAAGCGGCAACGAAGGGGCATCCGGTGGGCATATACAGGGAAATACCGCTGCCGGAAGACAGATTGTGGAGCTGGCGGTAGCACAGTATGAAACCACACTGAATGTACAGCTATGGAAAAACTATGTGGACAGCTATCGGATTTCTCTGCGCTCACCCGGCGGGGAGGAGGTTCTGCTCCCTGAACTGGGACAGGGCAAGCTGACGGTACTCATGGAGAATACGGAGATTCTCATCTATCTGGGGGAACCCACCCCCTATGGCGTGACTCAGGAAGTCTATTTTGATTTCATCCCCAGAGCAAACTACATTACGACCGGGATCTGGAGTTTTACGGTAGAACCTCTGGATACGGTAACGGGGCAGTATTATTTCTATCTGCCCAGCGCGGGCGTGCGTAACAGCAGCACCCGCTTTTTTGCGTCCACTCCTCAGATGACGCTGACCATTCCTTCCACGGCCCAAAGAGTCATTACGGTAGGGGCCTATGACAGCGCCTATGAGTCCTACGCGGATTTTTCCGGTAGGGGTTATATCTATCCGCAGCGGACGGTAGGACTGGTGGCAGCGGGAGCGGTAAAACCGGACCTGGTGGCCCCGGGGGTGAATATCACGGCACCGGATACCTTCGGCGGCTACGGCAGCTTTACCGGCACTTCTTTTGCCACGCCCTTCGTAACGGGAGCGGCTGCGCTTTTGATGGAATGGGGAATCGTGCGGGGAAATGATGTGTTTCTGTACGGAGAAAAAGTCAAGGCCTACTTGCGCAGGGGAGCCAGACCCTTAAGAGGAGAAAGAGAACTGCCCAATGCAAGAGTGGGATTTGGAGCATTGTGCCTGGCGGCGAGTTTGCCGGATTAGGAATGATGCAAAAATGATGCATCTGAGCGCTATCCTAAATGGAAGTATTAGAGGGATTTCTAAGGCAGCAAATATGATATTTGAGGAGACTGGCATGAGACCGGACAGAGTGAAAAGATATATGTGTTTAGGTATCCTGCTGTTAATGACAGGATGCAGTGCCGGGGAAAGTACGGAACCGGAGTTAAATCCGCAAGAGAAAGTGCAGATAGAAACAGAACCACCGACAGAGGCAGAACCACAGACGGAATTCAATTCACAGTCAGCCGAATTGTACAGTGAGGATGACGAATTTTATGTGCAATGTCTTCAAAATCTGCATCAGGGCAACAGCATCACTTATGCGGACGGATATTATTACTTCAGAAGTCAGACAGAGGATTATTCCTTATGCCGCACAGAAGGGATGGGAATGCCTGTAGAGGTAGTAGCGGATCAGATTCCGGGCGCTATCTATGTCAGGGAGGATAGAGTCTTTTTTATCAATGTCAGTGACAACAGGACACTTTACTGCGTAGGGACGGACGGAAGCG
>JAFLSX010000008.1 GCA_022510705.1 Lachnospiraceae bacterium | reverse complement strand
CCCGTGACCTCCGCACTACCAATGCGACGCTCTACCGACTGAGCCACAGCAGCACGATGAGCATAAGCCTGCGCTTTTGCAATCACCGAATGCTATTGTAGCATAGGGCAAAAAGGCTTGTCAATGGTTATTATTAAATTTTAAATTTTAAATAATGAAAAACTTAAAAAATAGAAGTTGACAAATCTAATCCCTTTGCATATGCTAAAAAGAGGTGGACCACGGTATTTCGCTTGTCGAACACACCGTGGTCTTTTCTCTATTGAAGAAGGCAGGAAGAAGCCATATGGGACTGATAAGGTTTATAAAAGAGGAGATAGAGGTGATCAGAGAGCGGGATCCGGCCATCCATTCCAATATGGAGGTGTTTTTATATCCCAGCTTTAAGGCCATGCTCTATTATCGGATTGCCCATCGCCTATATAAGAAAAAGCATTATTTTCTGGCACGCTGGATATCACAACGTGGTGCCCATAAAACAGGAATCGAAATTCATCCGGGAGCAAAAATTGGAAAAGGTCTCTTTATTGACCATGGGCACGGTGTAATTATAGGAGAAACTACAGTTATCGGAGACAATGTGACTCTGTATCAGGGAGTAACTCTGGGAGGAACAGGAAAGGAGCACGGGAAGCGGCATCCTACTCTGGGCAACAATGTTATGGTCAGTGCAGGTGCTAAAGTGCTGGGTTCCTTTACCATCGGGGAGAATTCTAAGATCGGTGCAGGCAGCGTTGTATTGGAAGAAGTACCGCCCAATTCTACTGTTGTGGGCGTACCGGGCCGTGTGATCAAGAGGGGCAATGGGTATGCACCCAGAGAGGATATGAATCAGGTGGATCTGCCTAATCCTGTACAGGAGGATATTCAGAATTTACAGCATGCCAATGCAGAGCTGATTAATCGGTTATTGGATGTGGAGAAGGAAATACATCTTCTGAAAAGAGAGAGTGGGAAAACACCGTAGGAAAGGGAGGATATGAGATGGACTTTATTAACAAGGTAGAGAAGACAGTTACGGAAAAAGGGCGGATGTTGGCAGGTAAAGCCAAGGATGCTGCGGAAATTGCCAGCTTAAAGAGCCAGATTGGTGTTTGCGAAGAGGTAATGAAAAAGAATTATGCGGAAATAGGCAGACTTTATTTTGAAACCTTCGGAGAAGAACCTCAGGAGCTTTTTTCAAAGCAGTGCCGTGCTATCCAAAATGCAAAAAAGGGTGCAGAGGAGTTAGAACAGAAGATTAAGGATATCAAGGGAATTTGAGTTTAGTTGATAAGGAAGAACATAGAAAAAGGGACGGTGTTGCCGTCCCTTTTTGCATGATATAAGTTAATACTGTGTTTCCGGTGTCGCGTAGAAATTATAGCCTAACTGCAATAGCTCTGCCCGTTGCTGTTCAATGATGTTGTAGGCATCCGGATTTGCATAGAATTCCGCATTGTGAGGACAGATATTGCTGGTCTGTGGTGAGACCGTAGTCACCGTGCCGTCAGGATTCTCCACGATATTGCTGGAACCGGCCCACAATGCAGGATCCTCAAGGGGTATCAGCGCAAGGGTACCGGGCAGTTTGAACGGACAATCCGGGCTGGCGGGCAGACCGCTGTATACACAGACCTCACCAATATAGTGTACGTCACAGGGATCTGAAGGAACCGTACCTTCCGCAAAGTATTCCGTTCTCACGGTGCCGGCCACATCACAGAGTCCTGCTATGGGTTGTTTACCGGACTGGGAGCAGACTGCAGCCTGCACAATGCCACTTGGCATAGCAAAGGTCTGGTTAGGCAGCTCCGCATGGATCTCCTGCATGACAAGCTTCCACAGTTTCTTGGAAAGAGCCAGTTCTTCTTTGTTCATTAGATAGGGGTTATCATAACCGGTCCAGGTAACCGCCGTGTAGTAGGGGGTATAGCCTGCAAACCAGACGTCCTTATTGTCACTGGTGGTACCCGTTTTGCCGGCAATGGACATGCCGCTAAAGCGGGCTGCGGTACCGGTACCTATGGAGACCGTATCCGACATGGCGCTGGTTAACAGCCAGGCAGTAGTTTCTTTCAATACCTGACGGGTTTCCGGCTGGGTATGGTCTAAGATCACATTGCCGTCGGAATCCAGTACACGGGTATAGAGCCTGGGCTTATTATAGAGACCGCCGTTGGCAATGGTGGCGTAGGCTGCACAGAGCTCCAGATTCGTGACACCGTGGTAGGTGCCGCCCAGGGCCATGGCCTGTACGCAGTCATCCGCCCGGGTTAGGGTGGTAAAGCCGAAGTTTTCCAGATAGCTGTAGCCCAGGTCAAGACCAATCTGGGTCAGACATTTTACGGTCACTACATTCATGGAATGATAGACACCCTTACGGATGGGGCTTAAGCCCTCATAAGGCGGATTAGTATACCAGTTGCCCACCAGCTGCCCCGTATCATAGTGGAAAGGAGCGTCGTTAAATACCGTGGCAAGCGTTAGGCCTGCACTGTCCAGTGCGGGAGCATAGGTGGAAAGCACCTTAAATGTGGAGCCCGCCTGACGGGTGGTATTATAAGCCCTGTTCAAGGTACGGCTGCCTTCCTTGGTGCCGCGGCCGCCCACCATAGCTACTACGCAGCCGGTACGCTGGTCAATAATCGTTATAGAAACCTGGGGCTGAGGCGTTAAGTAGATGCTTTCCGCATATTCCACATCCCCCTCCTCCAGGATGGCTTCTTTAAAGGTATCAATAGCAGCATAGGCATCTTCCGGGGAGCTGAATAGGAGATTGAAGTTTTTGCTCTGGTTTGCCACAAACCATTTCTGCATCATCTCTTTGCTGTAGTTGACATATTCTCCGGAGGCTGTTTCAACAGTTAAATCATAATTTAAGTACCACTTCACATTGGAAGGATAGTTATCGGGGTCAGCAAAAATCCTGTCAGCAATTGCTTGAATATTCGGATCCAGCGTGGATTCAATGCGTAAACCTCCGCTGTAAAGCAGGGTGGAGGCCTGAGTGGGGCTATAGCCTGCTTCATCGATCAGATCCTGCAGGACCTCTTCCGTCAGAGCGTCCACAAAGTAGGAACTGACGGATTCGCTGGCAGTGGTAATATTGACCTCTTGAATGCGGGAGTAAACATCGTCAGCCATAGCCTCATCATATTCGGCTTGGGTAATATAGCCCTGCTCCAGCATATTGTTCAATACGCGTTCTCTTCTCTCTGCATTGTTCTCCGGGTGGGAGATAGGATTCCAGCGGGAAGGATTCTGAGTAATGGCGGCAATGACCGCACATTCTGACAGAGTCAGTTCACTGACATCCTTGTTGAAATAGCGCAGGGAAGCAGCTTGTACACCCAAGGTATTCTGCCCTAGGTTTATAGTGTTCATGTAACGCAGCAAAATCTCTTCTTTGGTCAGCTTCTTGGTGATCTCCAGCGCCAGATACTGCTCCTGGAACTTACGCTGGAGCTTCTCTATCAAGCCTTCTTCGTTTACCCAGTTGGTAAAGACCGTATTTTTCAATAGCTGCTGGGTAATGGTACTGGCACCTTCGGACCTTTGGAAACCGCTTCTGAAAAAGGTATATCCTGCCCTCACGATGGCTTTTAGGTCAATGCCGTTATGTTCATAGAAACGCTGATCTTCAATGGCAACAAAGGCATCCGCCAAATCTTGGGGAATCCTGTCCATGGTAACCTGCACGCGGTTTGCGTTGGTTGCCACCAGTTTGTCAATTTGATTACCTTCGCAGTCATAGACGAAAGTAGAAAAGCCTACCGGTGCCACATCGTTTACGTCGATATCCGGTGCGGCGGCAATGATACCTTTAAAAGCGCCGATAGCGGCCGAAGCTCCCACAATGACACCGGCAATAATGCCTGCAAACACTACCTTGACACAGGTAAAAGCAAGCTTTCGGCCCCATTTGGAAGCTTTGGCATTCAGTTCCTTCTGCTTGGCTCGAACGCCTTTTTTTCCGTAATTCATAGATTAGTTCGCCTTTCTCATGCTGAGGGCAGTCCGCGCATGTTACGGGCATGGCCCGCATATCTTATAGGGCAGAGCCCTCCATATCTTATAGGGCAGAGCCCTCCATATCTTATAGGGCAGAGCCCTCAAAAAATGCTGTGCATTTTTTGAGGCCGCTTCGCTCGCAAAATCCACACAAAAGCAATTGCCTAAGCAAGCTTGACAATTGCTTTTGCATGGACTTTGCTCTGCCCTTTACGAGTATTATACCAAAATTGGGCTGGTAAATAAAGGTTTTTTATCCGATATTAAGAATTATTCACAAAAAATTCTTTTTTTATGCTATACTCATAGAGAGAGCATGCCGTGAAGGAGGAGAGGCGTTGGAAAAGGCAGTAAAGGAGCCCTACAAGGTTATCCTGAAAGAGGGGACGGGAGAGATTACGGAAAAGAAATCCCGCTTCATTGCAACCGTAAAAAGGGTGGAGAGTGAGGAAGAAGCTGCCGCTTTCATCGAGTCCATGAAGAAGAAATACTGGGATGCCTCCCATAACTGTTCTGCTGTGATTCTGGGAGAACGGGGAGAATGGATGCGCAGCAGTGACGATGGGGAGCCTTCCGGAACGGCCGGCAGACCTATGTTAGAAGTGTTGATAGGAGAGAAATTACGGAATACCGCGGTAGTGGTGACACGTTATTTCGGCGGTACGCTCTTAGGCACCGGAGGACTGGTGCGAGCCTACACCCAAGCAGTGAAGGAAGGACTTGCTAATTGCAAACTGGGAACCATGCGGGCAGGAGTGCGGGTGGCGGTGGAAACTGATTACGGTGGCATTGGGAAGATCCTGTATATTCTGGGCGAGTGGGGACTTGAGCCGGAAGAGAGCTTATATACAGAAAATGTCCGCCTCGTGTTGACCGCACCTTTGGAAAAAAAGGACGCCCTGCATAAAGAAATTACCGAAGCAACAGCCGGCAAGGCCGTTGTAACAGTCTTGGAAGAACTGGATTACGTAGACAAAGCACCATAGGGTTAGTTGCCTCATAACCAAAATAAAGGCGAATGCCACCGCATCTGAGCTTACGGAAGGAGAATGATATGGAAGAGATCAGGGAAGAAATTAAGGACTTATTGTCTACTCGTCAATATACTACTCTGCGCCAGAAACTGGCAGAAATGAATGAAGCGGATGTGGCCGGGCTTTTAGGGCAGATGGAAGAAGATGAAATGCTGAAAATTTTCCGTATTCTTCCCAAGGACCTGGCCGCAGATGTATTTTCTTATCTGGAAGTGGACCATCAGCAGCTCATTATCACTTCCCTGTCAGAGAAGGATGCGGCGGGTATTATCGACAATCTGATGGCCGATGATGCGACTGACCTTTTGGAGGAAATGCCGGCCAATATAGTAAAGAAGATCCTGGCCAATGCCAGTCCGGTAACCAGACGGGATATTAATCATCTGCTGCGTTATCCGGAGGATTCCGCCGGCAGCATCATGACGGTGGAGTATGTGGATTTAAAGGAGAATCTGACCGTGGAAGAGGCCATTGCCCGCATCCGGAAGGTGGGAGTGGATTCCGAAACCATCAATATCTGTTACGTGTTGGATGCCCAGAGAAGGCTGTTGGGAACGGTGGCCCTGCGGTATCTGCTGTTAAGCGAACCGGATGAGATTATCGGGGATATCATGCATGAGAATGTAATCTCCATCCATACCATGATGGATCAGGAAGAGGTAGCTGCACAGTTTAAGAAGTATGACTTTACTTCCATGCCGGTTGTGGACAATGAAGACCGTCTGGTGGGTATCATTACCGTAGATGATATCGTGGATATTCTGGAAGAAGAGGCTACCGAGGATATTGAGAAGATGGCGGCGATCGTGCCTTCGGACAAGCCCTATATGAGGACGGGTATTTTTGAAACCTATAAAAAGAGGATACCCTGGCTGCTGCTTTTGATGATTTCAGCCACTTTTACCGGCCAGATCATCAATCATTTTGAAGATGCACTGAGCATTTGTACGGTACTGACCATGTTTATTCCCATGCTGATGGACACGGGAGGAAACGCGGGCGGACAGGCCAGCGTAACGGTTATCCGCGGACTTTCCCTGGGGGAGATTAACTATCGGGATACCCTGCGGGTTATCTGGAAAGAAATCAGAGTAGCCCTTTTGTGCGGCATTACACTGGCAGTCGCCAATTTTGCCAAGCTGATGCTGTTTGACAGGGTGGGAGTAAGTATAGCGGCAGTGGTCTGTCTGACTTTGGTGGTAGCCGTATTATTGGCAAAGCTGATAGGCTGCAGTCTGCCGGTACTGGCGAAGCGGTTGGGGTTTGACCCGGCTGTAATGGCGAGTCCTTTTATTACCACACTGGTGGATGCCCTGTCACTTCTGGTATATTTCCAGATTGCTTCTGCTCTGTTAGGTTTATAAGAAAAGAATCTCATTCAAAAGCAGCTGCCTGCAAACCATATGGTATGCAGACAGCTGCTTTTTATATGTTGCATAATGCTATTCTGCTTTCAAGAAATCATACTGGGACATATAGAGCCGGTAGTATTCGCCTTTCTCCTGAAGCAGCTCCTCATGATTTCCCTTTTCCAAGATGGCGCCTCTGTCCACATACATGATACAGTCCGCATTCTTGATGGTGGAAAGTCGGTGGGCAATGATAAAGGAGGTACGGCCTTCCAAAAGCCGGTTCAGACCTCGCTGCAGTAGGATTTCGGTTTCCGTGTCAATGCTGGAGGTTGCCTCGTCCAAAATCAAAATACGGGGATTGGCAAGCAGCGCTCTGGCAAAGGAAATCAGTTGGCGCTGTCCCGCGGAAAGGCGGCTGCCTCGCTCGTTGACCTCCGTCTGATAGCCGTTTTCCATATGTATGATAAAGTCGTGGGCACAGACTGTCTTGGCCGCTGTGATCACGTCTTCATCCGTGGCTTCCATATTTCCATAACGTATGTTATCCATAATGGTGCCGGAGAAAATAAAGGAATCCTGCATCATGATACCCATTTGGGAGCGCAGGGATTTCAGGGTTACCTTGGAGATATCAGTTCCGTCGATCAAGATGCGCCCGTCATCCACATTATAGAAGCGGCTGATCAGATTGACAATGGTAGTCTTGCCAGCGCCCGTGGGGCCTACGATGGCATAGGTTTCTCCCCGGTGTACCGTAAAATTAATATTTTCTAAAATTTTATGTCCTTCTTCATAGCTGAAGGATACGTTCTCAAAAGTTACTTCACCCGAAATAGGAGGCATTTCGCCCGCATCATCAGCATCCTTTACCAAAACCGGTTCGTCAATGGTTTCAAAAATACGTTCCAGATAGGAGATGGCCGTTAACAGGGAGTTATAAAAGCCGGCCAGTGTGTTGATGGGCTGCCAGAACCGACTGATATAGGCGGTAAAGGCAATCAGTACACCTGTTGTCAGGGTAGCGGAAGGCGCTAAGATCCAGCGGATACCCAGCACATAGATAAAGGAGGTAGTCACAATGGAGATGATATCCACGCTGGGACCCATGGTAAAGTTGAATTTTACCGCACGCATCCAGGCGGAGCGGTAGTTCTGGCTCAGACGGTTGAAAATACCGGTGTTTTCCTGTTCCCGCACAAAGGACTGGGTTACCCGGATACCGTTGATGCTTTCTGCGATATAGGCGTTCAAATTGGACTGCTTATTACTCTGTATCTGCCAGGCTCTGCGCTGCCTTCTTTTGATAAAAACGATAACGGTTGCCAAAACGGGCAGGCCGCAGAGGCAGACCAGGGTCAGCCGTACATCTTCAATAAACATAAAGATCAGAATGAAAAACAGATTGCAGAGGTCGGTAAAGGTGTTGATGATACCGTTGCTTAGCAGATCGCTTAAACTGTTGACGTAATTGACCACGCGCACCTGTATTTTGCCATGGGGCCTGTCGTCATAGTAGGCGAAGGGAAGTTCCTGCAGATGGCGGAAAATATCACTGCGCAGATCATGGACAATGTTCTGTCCGATAACGCTCATATGTCTGATCTTCATACGTAAGGCCAGTGCCGAATACAGAGAGATCAAAAGGGTCAGACCGCCGTAGAACCAGAGGGCTTTTATATCTCCTGCGGGAATCGCATCATCCATGATATGCTGAAAGAAAATGGGGATCAGCATAGTGAGGGCGGAAGCGGAGAGCATCAGCACAACAACAAAGCCCATCTGCTTTTTGTAGGGTTTTATGTATCCGACAAGACGCTTTAGCTGACCGATATCAAAGCTGTCCTCTAAAACTTCGTCCACGTCATAACGGTTCCGTGCCATACTATCTGCCTCCTTTCTGTATGATCTCTTCGGGGATATCCCCGTACTGGTTATGGAAAGCGGTGGCATAATAGCCGCCCTTTGCTACCAGTTCCTCATGGGTGCCCTGCTCAATAATGTGACCTTTGTCCATGACCAGGATCAAATCCGCATCCTTGATAGAGGAGATGCGATAGGCAATGATGAAGATGGTACAGTCTTTTTCTATGGTCTTAAGCTGTTTCTGTATGTAACTTTCCGTTTCCATATCCACGGCGGAGGTAGTGTCGTCCAGTATTAGAATGGACGGATCTTTTAACAGAGCGCGGGCCAGGGAGATACGTTGTTTCTGACCGCCGGAGAGTCCGACGCCCCGCTCGCCCACAATGGTATCGTAGCCATCGGGCATTGCCATGATAAAGTGGTTGGCATCTGCCATGATCGCGGCTTTTTTTACCTCCTCAAAAGAACAGTCCGGCCGCCCGTAGGCAATATTGCCTTCTATGGTGTCGGAAAAGAGGAACACATCCTGCATGGCCATACCGATATTGTCCCGCAGATTATATAAATCTAGATCCCGTACGTCAGTACCGTCCACCAATACCTGACCGGAGGTAGTATCGTAAAAGCGGCAGAGCAGATTCATAATGGTGGACTTGCCGGAGCCGGTGGAACCGATGATGCCTACGGTCTGTCCGGGTTTTACCTTGAAGTTGATGTCCATGACAATGTCCTCGTCATCGGCCCGGTAGGAAACATTGGAGAATTCTACCTCTCCCTGCAGCTTTTTGACAACGCCGGTATCCGGAGTGCGGATGTTGGGTTCTTCACTGTATGTAGCATAGATTTTTTCTACCGAGGTAATGAAGTTGCCGATGTCGTTTACCAGCCAGCCTGCCATACGCAGGGGATTGTTCAACATCCATAGATAGCCGTTTACGGTAACGAGTTGGCCTAAGGACATTTCATTGCCAATAACCATGTAGCCGCCATATATCATTAAAATAATATTTAGAGCGTGGGCCAGCACTTCGAAAATAGGGACAAACCGCATCCATACTCTGGAGGCGGCAATCTGAGCCGCCCGATAGGAGTCGTTTTCTTTATTGAATTTCTCTATTTCAAAATCTTCTTTGGAAAAAGCGCGTACCACCCGGTTGCCGCTGATGTTCTCCTGCACGAAGGCGTTTAAGGAGGAGAAACAGTTGCGGTTTCTCTGAAAAGCGGGTTTTATTGCTTTGGATTGGCGGAAAGTAGTAATGGCCGTAAAAGGCAGTACTACCAGCATACAGAGGGCCAGCTTGACATTGACGGTAAAGACCATGGTGAGGGCAAAGATGAACATCAGCACATTTTCGCAGGTGAAATAGATGACAAAAGCCACAAAGTGGCGGATGGCATCCATATCTCCCGTCTGACGGCTCATCAGGTCACCGGTACGCTTCTTATTATAGAAGTTAAAGTCCTCCTGCAGAAGTTTGCGGTAAACTTTATCCCGCATATCGTAGAGAATACCCTGAGAGGCTGTTTCAAAAGCTAACTGATAAAAAAAGCGCATGATGCCGCGCACCACAATGACTGCCAGCATACAGCCTATGGCAGGAAACAGAATATTATAGTTGCCGTCCCTTATGACATTGTCCACAATAATACCTGAAATATAAGGATTGACAATATTTAGTGTCGAGATAAGAACGGTAAGAAAAAGGCCTAAGATGATCAGTTTACGGTATTTCTTCATAAATGAGAAAAACCATTTCATTGGTGTCATGATGAATCCTCCGAAAAACTTTCTTATAGTTATTATATCAGAGGAAAGATAAAAGAAAAATGAAGTATCTTGCGTCCCTCATGCACTTTTTTGCACTGTCTGACGGAATATAGCCAAAATTTAGAACCGCTATGGAAAAAGAAAAGGAATTGTGGTAAGATAATAAAAGCGGTGCATAAAGAACAGATTCCGAAACGGCAGCATGAGAGGACTACATGAAAGAACCAATTACAAACATCTTTAAGGAAGAGTTTAATCCTGCGTTTCTTTTTACCTGGAAAGGCAGACGTACACGGGATGAGATTTACTACCATGCCCATGATCATCTGGAAATAGCATTTATTTTATCGGGCTGCGGAAGATATCGGATAGACGGCGAACTCTATGATGTGGAGGAAGGAGATTTGCTGATTCTCAACCCCCATGTTTTACATCAGGGGCTGGTAAAGAGTGAGGAGAATCCCGCCACGGAATTTTTTGTGGGAGCCGCTGAACTTTGGCTGCAGGGATTTGCGGAGAATACCCTGCCCACACCGGATGACGGTCCGATCCTTCATACACAAGGGGAGCTGCGCCAGAAGATTTTCAGGCTCTGTACTTCTATGGAGTCAGAAAAAACAGCGGATTGGGAAGGCCGTTATTTTATGATGAAGGCCTATATGATGCAGCTGCTTTTACTGGTGTTAAAGACCCGGATGGAGCCGGAGGAGATTACGGATGGCCGTTCCTTTGAATCGGTCAACAAAAAATATGTGGTGGAGCAGATACTGGATTATTTTGAGGACCACTATGCGGAAAAAATCTCTTTAGACCGGATCGCGGGAAATATGTACTTAAGTCCTTTTTATATTTCCAGGATATTTAAAAGTGAGGTAGGGGATACGCCCATCAGACATTTGATCAACATACGCTTAGAAAAGGCCATGGAATTGATGCAGTCCGGTTTTTCGGGCAGCATTCAGGAAGTTGCGGCAAGAGTGGGCTATGAAGATGCGTATCATTTCAGCAAGCTTTTTAAAAAGCGCTACGGATACCCGCCGTCTCAGGTAAAACGGAAAAAGTCTTCGGATTTATTATAAAATAGTACGTTTAAAGGGAGGTTTTGGTTATGAGGTATTTTTTCAGTGCCAGAATTGAAAAACAGGATAAGGGGTATGTGGTCAGGATTCCTTTCAATGTGTGGGAGGTGTGTAAACAGCGGGAAGTGATTCAGGCCGATATGGTGCTGGACAATAAAATTATCGAATGTAATCTGCTGCCAAAGGAAAAGGGCAATTATGAAATCCATCTGGAGAAAGAGGATGTAGAACAGATGGACATTTCAAAACCCCATCATATCCTGCTGCATATTAACGGCAGCATTATCAAAGTGGACCACAGCAGTCCGTACAGTTTTGAAAATCCGATCCGTAAGATTGACAGTATGAAGGTCATCATTCAGCCGGAGGACGGCCTTTGCGGACAGTCCTGTGTGGCAATGCTGGCCGGCGTTACCATTGCGGATGTTATCAGGGTTATGGACTGTCGGGAATGGCAGGGTACCATGGGGCGGATGATATCTGCACTTAATTATTACGGCATCGATCATACGGATGTCATTACCTACACAGAGGGTGCCGACTGTGTGTTGCCCAAATGCTGTATCATGATGGAGAAGCTGGGGCGTTTTTGCCACTATCTGGTATACTATGACGGCAAATACTATGACCCCAATCTGGGTGTTATGGAAGAATATGATATGAGTCAGCTTTTAGGCTATTTGGAAATTAAATGTGATTAGGCCGTTCGGTGAGAGGAAGGAGGAAATATGAAGGTATTGTTAGTAAACGGCAGCCCTCATGAGAGGGGCTGTACATACACGGCGTTAGCCGAGGTGGCAAAAGCGCTTGAGGAAGAACAGATCGAAACAGAGATTTTTTGGGTTGGCAGCCGGCCCATAACGGGTTGTATGGGCTGTATGGCCTGCAGATTGAAAGGCGGCTGCATCCATGAGGATAAAGTCAATGAAGCAATAGCAAAACTGGAAGGGATAGACGGCATTATAGTGGGATCCCCCGTTCATTATGCGGCGGGAAGCGGACAGATTACCAGTTTTTTAGACAGACTCTTCTACAGTAGTGGAACTAAGTTAGCTTACAAGCCCGGTGCGGCGGTGGTTTCCTGCAGGAGGGGCGGCGCTTCCGCAACTTTTGACCAACTGAACAAATATTTTACTATCAACAATATGCCCGTTGTGGGGTCCCAGTATTGGAATCAGGTACATGGCAGTACGCCCCAGGATGTTTTAAAGGACGGCGAGGGCCTGCAGACCATGCGGGTTCTGGGCAGAAATATGGCATGGCTGTTAAAATCATTAGAAGCAGGCCGCATGGCGGGTGTGAAAATTCCGGCATCCGAAGAAAGAATACATACAAACTTTATCAGATAAATATTTTATTAGTTACGATATATGAAAGGAAGGTATAAAAATGGATAACAATCAAAACATGGAGAACCAGAACAATCAATTTTCACAGAGCGGTCAGTATACACAGTATTCGCAGAATACCGCGAATGACCCGTATGCGCAAAACACCCAGTATACACAGTACCCCTATGGCAGTTCCTATGATCAGTATACTGCAGGAAACCAGTACGGGGGGGCAAATATCGGCTCACCTATTATCGAGACCGGCAATAGGCCGCTGGGTATTTTAGGTGCTGCCTTGGGTGCCATTGCTGGCGGTGTTGTCTGGACGATCATAGGCTGTCTGGGTTTTATATCCGGCTGGATTGCCGTACTGATCTTCTTTATGGCTCGTTTTGGTTACAAACTGCTTGGTAAAGTACAGGATACTTTCGGAAATGTGATCAGCATTATATTCGGGCTGATCGTCATTTTCCCGGCTACTTGGGCTGCATATGCTTATTCCGTATGGAAGGCATTGAATGATGTGGTGAGTATAGGTCATTTCAAATATATAGATGTGGTCATGGATCTGGCATTTTATATGGAGCGCCATGAGCTGTGGGGTAATTTTGCAGCCAATCTGGCTATGGGCTATGGATTTACGATTCTCGTTGCAGTTTGTTATCTGATTGGGAACAGAAAATCCAGATAGAAATTAAGAGAATCTAAAATAATTATTAAATCCCATTAATTGGGTAAAAATGAGAAAACAAGAGAAAAATAAAGAAAACGAGAGAAAATATGTAATAATAAGAATTATATATCTGTACTCGCGTTTGCAAAGCGCTGCATATAAAACTAATATATGCTTTAGAAATTAGCACTCATTTGTATTGAGTGCTAATAACAATCAAAGAGATACTTATTAAGGAGGCAATATTTTATGAAGTTAGTACCTTTGGGCGACAGAGTCGTATTAAAGCAGTTGGTAGCCGAGGAAACTACCAAATCCGGTATCGTACTCCCCGGTCAGAATAAAGAGAAGCCCCAGCAGGCCGAAGTAATTGCGGTTGGCCCCGGCGGTGTAGTGGACGGCAAGGAGATCAAGATGGAAGTGAAGGCAGGAGATCAGGTAATCTATTCCAAGTATGCCGGCACTGAAGTAAAGATTGAAGAGGAAGAGTATATCATTGTAAAGCAGAATGATATCCTTGCGATCATAAATAATTAAGAAATGCGCAGCGTTTCTTCATTCAATAAATAAGTTATGGAGGCAGAGAAAAATGGCAAAGGAAATTAAATACGGTGCGGAAGCACGTGCAGCATTGGGAAAAGGTGTGGATAAACTTGCGGATACCGTAAGGGTGACATTGGGTCCCAAGGGAAGGAATGTGGTACTGGATAAGTCCTTCGGCGCACCTTTGATCACGAATGACGGTGTAACCATTGCAAAGGAAATCGAACTGGAAGATGCATTTGAGAACATGGGCGCACAGCTGGTAAAGGAAGTTGCGACCAAGACCAATGACGTGGCGGGTGACGGTACTACCACCGCTACCGTGCTGGCGCAGGCAATGATCAATGCGGGTATGAAAAACTTGGAAGCAGGCGCTAATCCCATTATTTTAAGAAAGGGTATGAAGAAGGCCACCGACTGTGCTGTAGAAGCAATTGCGAAGATGAGCTCCAAGGTAAACGGTAAGGAGCATATTGCAAGAGTTGCGGCTATTTCCGCAGGTGATGAGGGAGTGGGTGAGATGGTAGCAGACGCTATGGAGAAGGTTTCCGGTGACGGCGTCATTACCATTGAAGAGAGTAAGACTATGCAGACCGAATTGGATCTGGTAGAGGGTATGCAGTTTGACAGAGGATATATCTCCGCATACATGGCAACCGACATGGATAAGATGGAAGCTACCCTGGAAAGTCCCTATATCCTGATTACCGATAAGAAGATTGCAAATATTCAGGAAATCCTGCCCTTGTTAGAGCAGGTTGTACAGTCCGGCGCTAAACTGCTTATTATAGCTGAGGACGTAGAGGGCGAAGCGCTGACTACCTTGATCGTCAATAAACTGCGCGGAACTTTCAATGTGGTAGCGGTAAAGGCTCCCGGTTACGGTGACAGAAGAAAGGCTATGTTAGAGGATATTGCGATTCTGACCGGCGGACAGGTGATCAGCTCCGAACTGGGTCTTGAGTTAAAGGACACCACCATGGCACAGTTGGGTCATGCGAAGTCCGTAAAGGTACAGAAGGAGAATACCGTTATTGTAGATGGCGAGGGTGACAAGGCTGCCATTGAAGCACGTATTGCCCAGATCAAGAACCAGATTGAGGAAACTACTTCCGATTTCGACAGAGAGAAGCTGCAGGAGAGACTTGCCAAGCTGGCAGGCGGTGTAGCGGTTATCCGCGTAGGCGCTGCAACCGAAACCGAGATGAAGGAAGCAAAACTGCGCATGGAGGATGCACTGGCAGCTACCAGAGCGGCAGTGGAGGAAGGTATTATCTGCGGCGGCGGTTCCGCTTATATTCATGCTTCCAAAGAGGTTGAAAAGCTGCGTGATACCTTGGAGGGTGATGAGAAGACAGGAGCCAACATCGTGCTCAAGGCTCTGGAAGCTCCCCTGTTCCATATTGTGGCAAATGCAGGCCTGGAAGGCAGTGTCATTGTCAACAAGGTAAGGGAGTTAGAGCCCGGTATGGGATTTGACGCTTTAAAGGAAGAGTATGTGGATATGGTGAAGGACGGTATTCTGGATCCGGCAAAAGTGACCAGAAGCGCCCTGCAGAACGCCACCAGTGTTGCATCTACTCTGCTGACCACAGAATCCGTTGTAGCCAACATCAAGGAAGAAACACCCGCAATGCCCGCAGGTGCAGGCATGGGCGGCATGATGTAAACAGGCTTGCACGTAATAAAAATATAAAAACGAGTTGATAAAGACCGGCTGTATTGCCGGTCTGTTTTTATTATTTACAGCAAGATGTACAATGTGCTATAATCCGATTGAATAAGTGGGAAATAGAAAGGCGCGGTTACTCATATGAGAGAGCATATAGCAAGAAACGAGGCGTTTCTTTTGTTAAAAAAATATAATAAAGATCCTTTTCATATTCAACACGGGCTGACAGTGGAAGGAGTATTGAAATGGTTTGCGAAGGAACTGGGATACGGTGATGAAGCGGAGTATTGGGGGATTGTGGGCTTGCTCCACGATATCGATTTTGAATGCTATCCTGATCAGCACTGTATTAAAGCCCCCGAGCTCTTGAGAGAGGCCGGTGTGGGTGAGGATATCATCCACGGAGTCTGCAGCCACGGCTATGAACTGACAGTGGATATTGCGCCCGAACATGAAATGGAAAAAGTGTTGTACGCGGTGGATGAACTGACAGGTCTGATCGGCGCGGCGGCCAGGATCCGTCCTTCCGGAAGCGTACAGGATATGGAGCTGAAATCTTTGAAAAAGAAGTATAAGACCCCTGCCTTTGCAGCAGGCTGCTCCAGAGACGTTATTGAGCGCGGAGCGGATATGCTGGGTATGGATCTGGATGAACTGTTGGAGAAGACGATTTTGGCTATGCGTTCCTGCGAGCAGGAGATACGGGAGGCTATGGAGAAAGAAGGATAGAGGCCTATGTTGAATCAATTTTCCAGAACAGAGCTTCTGTTAGGAAAAGAAGGAATGGAAAAGTTAGCCCGGGCCAAAGTAGCGGTGTTCGGTATTGGCGGTGTGGGCGGCTATACTGTGGAGGCTCTGGCTCGCAGCGGCGTGGGTGCCTTGGATCTGATCGATGACGACAAAATCTGTCTGACGAATCTAAATCGTCAGCTCCATGCAACCAGAAGCACGATAGGGCGCTATAAGGTGGAGGTAGCCAAAGAGAGGATATTAGATATCAATCCTGAGGCGGTTGTTCATACGTATCAAACTTTTTATCTGCCGGAAACCGCGGGGCAGTTCGATTTTACGGCCTATGACTATGTAGTGGACGCCATCGATACCGTGACCGGCAAGCTGCAGTTAGCAGAAGAGGCGTATCGGTGCGGTACGCCCATCATCAGTTCTATGGGAGCCGGCAACAAGCTGGATGCGTCCGGCTTTATGGTGGCAGATATCTATGAAACGGAAGTCTGCCCCTTGGCAAAGGTTATGCGCAGAGAACTGAAAAAAAGAGGGATTCCCCGTCTGAAGGTGGTGTATTCCAAGGAAAAGCCACTGACGCCCATGGACGATATGGCAATCAGCTGCCGTACGAACTGTATTTGTCCGCCGGGCACGACAAGGAAGTGCACACAGCGCAGACAGGTGCCGGGGAGCAATGCCTTCGTCCCCTCGGTAGTGGGACTGATCATTGCGGGAGAAGTAGTAAAGGATTTAACAGGAGATATTTAGAGCCGTTTTCGGCAGAATGCGAGGAAAAACATGAAAATATCTACAAAGGGAAGATATGCACTGCATCTGATGCTGGATTTGGCTACCTATAATACAGGAGAGCCCATCAGCTTAAAAGACGTAGCCAGAAGGCAGCAGATTTCGGACAAGTATTTAGAGCAGATCATTCCGTCCTTAAATAAGGCCGGCTATGTACGGAGTGTGAGAGGCGCACAGGGAGGCTATCTACTGGCAAGGAACCCTAAGGAGTATACAGTGGGTATGATCTTACGTCTGACGGAGGGGGATCTGGCACCGGTCAGCTGTGTTGGGGATAATCCGGTATCCTGCGAGCACAGTGAGAACTGTGCGGTAGGTAAGGTATGGAGCAAAATAAATGATGCAGTCAATCAGGTAGTGGATAATATCACTTTGGCGGACCTGCTGGATTGGCAGTCCGAATATGTGAATCAGTATATTATTTGAAAATTTAATCACGATTTAAAGGAGAGAACGATATGCTGCAGGAAGAAAGGAAAATACATCAGAAACTGGAAGATTTAAAAGCATATTTAGAAGAGTTGGGAAGTGTGGCAGTGGCTTTTTCCAGTGGCGTGGATTCTACCTTTTTGCTTAAAGTGGCCAAAGAGGTACTGGGCGAGAATGTCATAGCGGTAACCGCCCGATCCTGCTCTTTCCCGAAAAGAGAATTAGAGGAAGCGAAAGCATTCTGTGAAAAAGAGGGTGTAAAACATTTTATCTGTGAATCCGAAGAACTGGAGATCGAGGGATTTAAACAGAATCCCCAAAATAGATGCTACCTTTGTAAAAAAGAGCTGTTTGAAAAAATAATCGATATTGCAAAAGAAAATAACATGCGTTATGTATTAGAAGGATCCAATATGGATGACAATGGGGACTACAGACCGGGCTTGCAGGCGGTAGCTGAATTGGATGTAAAGAGTCCGCTGCGCCATGCGGGGTTATATAAGGAAGAAATCAGAGCATTGTCCAGGGAAATGGAGCTGCCTACCTGGGAGAAGCAGTCTTTTGCCTGTCTGGCCTCCCGTTTTGTATACGGTGAGACCATTACCGAGGAAAAACTGCATATGGTGGATTTGGCGGAGCAGCTGCTTTTAGATCTGGGCTTTCATCAGGTACGCGTACGAATACACGGTCTGATAGCCCGTATTGAGATAGAACCGACGGAATTTACAAAACTGATTGCAGAAGAGAACCGGAAATTGATTGTGGAGCGTTTTACAGAATACGGCTTTACGTATGTCTCCATGGACCTGGCCGGATATCGCATGGGAAGTATGAATCGAACCCTTGATAATTAGGGAAAAGTAGTATATGATAAGGGTATCTGAATCGGCAACTGTTGTGTTCTGCAAAAGAAAGAGGCGTTTATGAATATGAAGAAGGGATTTAAGAAGGGAATTGCACTGGTATGTAGTTTTTCGCTGGCCTTACAGCTTGCAGCTTGTGGTGAAAAAGCGCAGCCGGATACAAAAGATATCGGAACAGATTATCCGGGCTCAAAGGCCATCTGGACGGGAGATCCGGATACCATGCTGCCCCTGCAGAACGGAGGCGGATCATCTAATCAGTCGGGAAGCCAGAGTCTGGGTTCCTTAAACGGCAGTCTTGCCTATTTTGAAGGGTTGGAAAAGACCGGTGAGGTTTACTCTCAGACCATCATGGTCTATGTAGTAGGGTCCGATCTGGAATCCAGATATGGAAGCGCTACCATGGATCTTGTGGAAATGGAGGAAGCGGGAGTCGACACTGAGAATAACAATATCGTAGTATATTTAGGAGGGGCAGAAGATTGGTCCTATCCCGGTGTATCGGGAGATAAAACAACGATGATGGAATTGGGTAAGGACGGTTTTGAAGTGATAGATACCACCTCCCGAAAGAATATGGGAAAGTCTTCCACCTTATCCGATTTTATCAATTTTTGTTTGGAAAATTATGATACGGACAAATACGGTCTGATTTTGTGGGATCATGGCGCAGGACCGGTATTTGGATTCGGTGTGGATGAAAACTATAATGACATTCTTTCTCTGCAGGAAATGCAGACAGCACTGGAAAATTCAGTGGGGAAATCCGGCAATAAGCTGGAATGGATAGGTTTTGATGCCTGCTTGATGAATTCTTTGGAGATAGCCGCTATGCTCTCTCCCTATGCGGATTTTATGATCGCTTCTCAGGAAACTGAGCCGGGCTGGGGCTGGAACTACGAGTTCCTTTCCTATCTGAGTGAGCCGGATATGGACGGTGCGAGACTGGGCAAAGAAATTGTAGATTCCTATATGGAGTACGGAGAGAAGGCCTATGCCGTAAATCCCAGACTCTATGCGGATCTGACTCTTTCCTGTATTGATTTGAACCGTTATCAGGCGGCAGAGGATGCTTTGAATGCATTCTTTAGGGAGATGGACTCCCTCTTGGATGTGAATACTTTTCCGGCCATTGTGCGAAACCGCAACGATGTCAGGGACTTCGGATCCTATTCTTCTGATTATAATTACAGTCTGGTAGATGTTCGCCAGTTGTTAGATCAATTCTCGGGAGCGTCCAATGCTTCTGCGGATGATGCCATTTCAGCTATTACCAGTATGATCGTCTATACCCGTTCCAATGTGGATGAAGCGGAGGGAATTTCCATCTGTTATCCCTATCAGGCGGAGGATGATTATACGGATTACTATATCGAATGGCAGGAGGCGGCCGGGTTTGCACCTGATTATGTGAATTTCTTGCACAGCTTCTATGAAATAGAAAGCGGTGACCAGCTGACAAGCAATTGGAATCTTGCTAAGGCAGTGACCGATGTGGAGACCGTGGATGTTGCAGAGGCGGAGGCTCAGACCCAGGAATATGTAAGTTCCGCGGGCCTAGTCAGTGATATTTCCTTGGCACTTACCGAGGAACAGCAGCAGAATTTCGGCAAGGCCAGCTATATGATCCTCGGTAATTTGGAAGGAGAAGATTATATTGATGCCGACAAAGATGAGAGAGCGGGAGAGATGTATCTCTATATCCACAGCAGCAGTGACGTACAGATGGATGAAAACGGCGTGCTCCATGCTTTCTACAGCAACAGCGTGATTTACATGGAGGAAGAGGGTGAATTGTCTCCCCTTCCCATGATTCTGATAGAGAAAGATTCCACTGAAACGGAGAGACGCTATCTGGCTTATGGCATTCTCTCAAGATGGGAAGAGGATTTTACTTATATTTCTGATGTTGCTATGCTGCAGATCGTGGTGAATGACGAGTACCCGAACGGGTTTATCAGAAGTGCTGTTCCCACTTCCAATGAAGATGAGGATTCTGATTTTCAGAATCCCAGCAAGCAGCTCCTTAATTTGGAGGATTACGAATATATATCCTTCGGCCTGAAGGCGCGTTATATTACCCGGGATGAAAACGGGCAGCTGCTGCCGTATTTTGATTGGGAGGTATCTGACTGGTTTATGGGCTTTGATCAGGATTTGCAGAAGCCTTACTCCCTGACGGTACAGCCCCTGCAGCGTCCGCAGAATTACTACTGTATCTTCTATGTGACGGACGCACAGGGAAATGTTTCCGTATCGGAGATGATTCCTTTGGGATGAAACACCAATGGGATAACATCTCAATAGGATGAAAAGAATATAAAACCGCTGCGGCGATCAGCTTCCTGAGACTGAAGCCTACTGCAGCGGTTTTTATGTTTCAGTGAAAACGGGAAAGATGGGGCTTTAAGTATTTTACGGCATAATGCGCGCTAAGGCCGGTAAAGAGGCCTGTGATACTGCCGCTGATCATTAAAAAGGGCAGATAGGCGAACACACCGGGAGAACCTAAAATCAGGCAGGCGGCAATAAGCTGCCCTACATTATGGGCCAGAGCACCGAAGATACCGGTAATAAAAAGAAAGCGGCCCGAGAGAAAACGGTTTAACAGGGCCATGAGAAACAGACTGAGCAGTCCTCCGGCAAAGCTATAGAGCAGGCTTAAGGCCTGGCCGGCAAAGAAAGCTGAGAGCAGAATCCGTGCGGTCAGTACCAAAAGAGCCTCCGGAAGGGTAAAAAACTGCAGTACAATAAGCGTGACAATATTGGCCAGTCCCAGTTTGAGGCCGGGAATGGGAACCGGAACGGGAATCGCGCTCTCTACCACGAACAAAGTCAAGGCGATGACGGTGAAAACCGCCAGAACGGTAAGCCGCGTAATGGAATTGGGGAAGGCGGTTCGGTTTTTAAACATATATCACACACTTTCTTTGCATATTTGGGAAGCTAGTAACTGATCACATCCGGTGAGGCATACTGATCCGCTTCCAGTCTGATGATCAGCCCATGAGGAAGACAGACGATGGGCAGCAGAGTGGTGTCTGTGTAACCGGCCAGGACACAGAGTCTGTCGGGACAGTCGGCATCCAAAACCGCAATGGACCCGGGCTTAACGCCTATGGTATTGCTGCCGCCCCCCGGAATTTCTACTCTAAAGGTATAGGCTTCCGTGACTGTACGCAGGTCAATACTGGTAAGCAGTTCCCCCCGCAGATAAATATGGGCCTTTAAGGCTTTTGGGGCTTTATATCTGCTATAGAGCAGGCAGGCTGCGGATGCGGCAAGCAGCATAAACAGCAGTACCGCCAGGAGAGCTGCCCGGCGGTTTATTTTCTTATCGGAATAAAGGGGATTTGGTGCCGTCATGAAAACTCCCTGTATTGTAAATTAAAAATATTTTTGATATACTTGATTTTGTAAACAGTATAACAAAAGGAAACAATGAAATGAAGAGTATTCCGAAGATTTTTTTAAAAAGCATTGTTTTGCTTTTGGTCTTGTGCATACTGACCGGCTGCAGCAGGCAGCCGGTTTCCTATACCGCAACGGATATTGCTATGGGGACGGTACTGAATCAGACCGTCTATACTACGGGAGAAGATGAAACGGGAAATATTACCGAACTGGTTAGAAGTCTGGAGAGGGATACGCTTTCCTGGCGTGTTTCAGACTCGGAAATAGCCGGACTGAATGCTTCGCAGGCGGGGATTCCGATGAGCTTATCCGAGGAATTGTGGGAAGATCTGCTTTTGCTGCAGGAGGTTTCAAAACAAAGCGGCGGCGCCTTTGATTTTACACTGGGCACCCTGACAGGTTTGTGGAATATAGACGCACAGGCGCAGTCCGATCATGAAGAAATCCGGATTCCCACAGAGGAAGAGATTGCCCGGGCACTGGAGAATAGCGGCTATGATAAAGTTTTGCTAAAAGACGGCTGCATCACTCTGGAGGGCGGTATACAGTTGGATTTGGGTGCGGCAGGCAAGGGGATTGCCTGTGACAGAATAGGGGATTATCTAAAAGGGACGAATATTACCGGTGCGGTGATATCGGTAGGAGGAAGTGTCATTACCTACGGGGGGAAGCCGGACGGCAGTCCCTGGCAGGTGGGAATCGTAAATCCCGAGGATACTTCCCGGCTGCTGGGTACTTTCAGCCTGACAGGAGAGTGGTATATTTCCACTTCCGGAGACTATGAGCGCTATATAGAAGTGGACGGCATCAGATACCATCATATATTGGATCCCACAAGCGGTTATCCGGCTCAGAGTAATCTGCGCAGCGTCACCGTGATAGCCAAAAGCGGAGCATTGAGCGATGCACTTTCTACAGCCTGTTTTGTGTTAGGGCAGGAAGAAGGGATGGCATTAGCTGCCTATTTTAACGCGGAAACAGTATTTGTGGACAAAGAAGGAAATCTGTACCTTTCGGAGGGGATAAAAGATATTTTCAGGCAGACGGCAGAATAGGAGAGTTTATGGTACGTTTTTATTATTTGGTTATTACGGCATTTCCTATCATTGTATATTATATTATCAAAGCAACCCACTATGCACGCCACCCGGAGAAATACAGTGAGGAAACTTGTTTTATGCTGGCTCAGAAATTAATAGGAATTGTCAGAAAGAGGGGACGGATCAGCACGGAAGTTTACGGTATGGAGAGTTTGCCCAAGACCGGAGGATATGTGATGTACTCCAATCATCAGGGGCGCTATGACGCGTTGGGAATCCTGGGTGCCCACCCTACGACCTGTGCCGTAGTCATGGATTATGAAAGGGCAAGAAAGCCCCTCAGCAATGAATTTATCAAACTGGTCAGGGGAAAACGGCTGAAAAAGAACGATCCCAGGCAGCAGGTAAGGGTTATGCAGGAAATTGTGGAAGAATTAAAGGAAGGACGGAGATATCTGCTCTTTCCGGAGGGTGGATACACCGACAACCACAATACGCTGCAGGAGTTCCATGCGGGCAGCTTCAAATGTGCGCAGAAAGCGCATTGCCCTATTGTGCCGGTGGCAATCTGGGATTCTTATAAGCCTTTTGGCTGTAACAGCTTAAAGAAGGTAACAACGCAGGTACACTTTCTGGAAGCAATTCCCTTTGAACACTATCAAGGAAAGAAAACTGCAGAGATAAGGGATATTGTGCGTGACAGAATAGAAGAGAGGATGAAAGAAATTGCCAAAAAAGAAGGCAGATGCGGTTAATTTGACAACAAAATGGGGAGCGCTCGTAAAAAATGCCCCCGATAAAAATAGAATATGGAACGAGTATCCCAGACCTACCATGCAAAGAGAGCATTGGCAGTGTTTAAACGGGTTTTGGAGATATGCTTTCGTACAGGAGAAGAAAAGACCGACGGCGACGGAGGGAGAGATTTTAGTACCTTTTGCACCGGAAACCCGTCTTTCAGGCGTGGAAAGAAAACTTCTGCCCGGTTGGTATCTGTGGTATGAAAGAGATGTGGTCTTTACAGCCATTGCAAGGCTGCGATTGAAAAAAGGTTATAGAATGCTTTTGCATTTTGGGGCCGTGGATGAACGATGTGAAGTCTACGTGGATGGTGCTCTTGCGGGTACGCACAGAGGCGGTTATCTTCCTTTCTGCTTTGATATCACGGATTTCATCAAGAGGGAAGATGGCTGTGAGATCGGAGTTTTAGCAGAGGATGCCTCAGATACTTCCTATCACAGTGTAGGAAAGCAGACCTTGAAACCCGGCGGTATGTATTATTCTGCTACCGGTGGCATTTGGCAGTCGGTATGGATGGAGGCGGTACCTCCTGTATATATAGCAGGAGTAAGCTGGGAGACTTTCTATGATGAAGGGGAAATGGGGCTTCAGGTGAATATGGCTTCTCCTTTAGGAGGAGAAGGTAAGGAGAATGCCCGTAGTATAGAGATATCCTTCCTCAGCGGTGAGTATGGAACATATCGGTTTTCTGCAAATGAAAATATTCGCATTCCCCTCCCCGGTTTTCGGCCTTGGAGTCCGGAAGAACCTTATTTATACAGAGTTTCAGTGGCTTTATACGAACAGAATGAGGAAAGGGACCGGGTGGAGAGTTATTTTGCCATGCGCAAGATACATGTAGATATTGATAAACAGGGCATTCAACGTCTGTTTTTAAATAACCGTCCCTATATGCAGGTGGGTGTATTGGATCAAGGTTACTGGCCCGAAAGCCTGTATACGCCGCCGACAGAGGAGGCTATGCTCTATGATATTGAAACCATGAAGGAATTGGGTTTCAATATGCTGCGTAAGCACGTGAAAGTGGAGCCGGAGCGCTGGTACTATCACTGTGACAGGCTGGGGATGTTGGTTTGGCAGGACATGGTAAGCGGCGGCCGCAAACCCAAGCGCTTCTATGTGACCTATCTGGCCACATTGTTTCAGGGGCTGGGTATCAGGCTTTCGGATAAGCACCGCTTCCTGCTCTCCAGACAGGATAAGGCCGGCAGAGAGGAATATGAAGAAGAACTGCGGGAACTGGTGTGCCGAATGAAAAACCATCCCTCCGTCTGTTGTATTGTTCCTTTTAACGAAGGATGGGGGCAGTTTGATACCAATCGGATGACCGCACTGATTCAGGAATTGCATAGCGGTGTGCTGGTGGATCAGGCCAGCGGCTGGTTTGATATGGGCGGCGGAGATATCAAGAGTCTGCATCATTATTTTTTAAAGCTGCGCTATAAACAGGAAGCGAACAGGGCCCTTGCCCTGTCGGAGTTTGGCGGATATGCGCAGAGAGTGGAGGGACACACCTGCCACAATAAGTTGTATGGCTACCGTACCTGTGAGACTAAGCAGGAATTGGAGCAGGCTTATGAGGAGTTGATCTCTGCTACGGTTCTACCGGCGGTAGAGGGCGGTATCAGTGCAACCGTCTACACTCAGCTTTCCGATGTGGAGGAGGAAATGAACGGCCTCTTTACCTACGATAGAGAAGTGCTGAAGATGGATGAAGAGCTCTTGCGGAAATGGAATCTAAAATTACGGAATTTAGTTGACAAAGCACAGTGATAATGATATTTTATTCAAAAATAGTAATCATTACTGATTAATTTAGGAGGAGGAAAGTATATGAAAGACTTAAAAGGTACCAAAACAGAGGCAAATCTGCAGGCAGCATTTGCGGGAGAATCTCAGGCAAGAAATAAGTACACCTATTTTGCCAGCAAAGCTAAGAAGGACGGCTATGTGCAGATGGCAGCTATTTTTGAGGAAACTGCCAACAATGAAAAAGAGCATGCAAAGCTGTGGTATAAGCTGTTAAACGGTGGTTCTGTAAGTGATACCGTCACCAATTTAAAAGAAGCAGCAGGCGGCGAGAACTATGAGTGGACCGAGATGTATCCCACTTTTGCAAAGGAAGCAAGGGAAGAAGGCTTTGAAGAAATCGCATGGCTTTTTGAAGCTGTTGCAGCAATTGAGAAAGAACATGAGGAAAGATATAAGAAGCTGCTTGCGAACATAGAGGGAGATCTGGTATTCTCCAAAGACGGCGATGTGGTTTGGCAGTGTGCAAACTGCGGACACATCTGTGTGGGCAAGAAGGCTCCCGAGGTATGCCCCGTATGCAATCATCCTCAGAGCTACTTCCAGGTGAAGGCCGAAAATTATTAAAGCTTATAAAAGCGTGACAGGAGAAGGACTGACATGAGTAAGATTATTTTGACAGGGGACCGTCCTACAGGAAGACTCCATGTGGGGCATTACGTAGGTTCCCTAAAGAGAAGAGTGGAACTGCAGAATTCCGGAGAATTCGATAAGATTTTTATTATGATAGCGGATGCACAGGCTCTGACGGACAATGCGGACAATCCGGAAAAGGTGCGTCAGAACATTATCGAGGTGGCTTTGGACTACTTATCCTGTGGCTTAGAGCCGGAAAAGTCCACACTCTTTATCCAGTCCCAGATTCAGGAACTGGCTGAGCTGTCTTTCTATTACATGAATTTGGTGACTGTTTCCAGACTGCAGCGCAATCCTACCGTGAAGTCCGAGATTCAGCTGCGTAATTTTGAAACCAGCATTCCGGTGGGCTTTTTTACTTACCCCATCAGTCAGGCCTCCGATATTACTGCTTTTAAGGCAACAACGGTACCCGTGGGAGAGGATCAGCTGCCCATGATAGAGCAGTGCCGTGAAATTGTCAGGAAATTCAATGCAGTTTACGGAGAAACTCTGGTAGAGCCGGAAGCACTGCTTCCAAAGAATGAGGTTTGCAGCAGACTGCCCGGTACTGACGGCAAAGCCAAAATGAGCAAGTCCTTGGGCAACTGCATCTATCTTTCCGATTCCGCGGATGAGGTACGGGCAAAAATCATGAGTATGTTTACGGATCCCAATCACTTAAAGATCACAGACCCCGGTTCCTTAGAGGGAAACACGGTATTTACCTATTTAGACGCCTTCTGCAGACAGGATCATTTTGAGAGATATTTACCTGAGTATGCCAATTTGGACGAGTTAAAAGGTCATTATCAGAGAGGCGGTCTGGGTGATGTAAAGGTGAAGAAGTTCCTAAACTCCATCATGCAGGAGGAATTGGATCCCATCCGTACCCGCAGAAAGGAACTGGAGAAACAGATTCCCGATATCTATGAAATCTTAAAGAAGGGCTGCGAAGTGGCAAGAGAGGAGGCTGCTTCTACCATGGAGCAGGTGAAGGCTGCCATGCGTATCAACTATTTTGAGGATGAGGCACTGATTGCCGAACAGGCCGCAAAATATGCAGCAGGAACTGCAGAAAACCGGGAATAAAATAGTTATTTACAAATCCATACTTTTATGGTATTCTCAATAAGTATGGTTTAGCCGATGCTCGGGTGCAGGACACTCCGACCGTGCCCTGGTGTCAGGCGGTTTAAGAAAAGGAGGATTTAACATGATTTCCAAAGAAAAGAAAAATGCGATTATTAACGAGTATGCAACCAAGCCCGGTGATACCGGTTCACCTGAAGTACAGATTGCAGTACTGACTGAGAGAATCAAGGAATTGACCGAGCATATGAAGCAGAATCCTAAGGATCACCATTCCAACAGAGGTCTGTTAAAGATGGTTGGACAGAGACGCGGTCTGCTGGACTATTTAAAGAGCAAGGATATCGAGAGATATCGTTCTATCATCAGCAGATTGGGAATCAGAAAGTAATTCCAAAAAAGGGCGGAGTGTGTCGAATATATCGGCCTCTCCGCTTTTATGTTGTCACCCGTAAACTCTTCGGGTAAGCAAAAATACCGAGATTGCTGAAAAGGATAGCTTAGTAATGATAACAGGTGTTTTTTTCAGTGGTTTCGGTGGTTTACCCGAAGTTCATGATGTAAAGCCGCTTATGCGGCAGAATGAGAGGAAGTATGTATAAGACTTATTCAATGGAACTGGCCGGCCGGACTTTGAGTGTGGATATCGGCAGAGTCGGCAAACAGGCCAACGGATGTGCATTTATGCACTATGGAGATACGACGGTACTTTCCTGTGCCACTGCATCGGACAAGCCCAGGGACGGAATTGATTTCTTCCCTTTGAGTGTGGAGTATGAAGAAAAGTTATATGCCGTGGGCAAGATTCCCGGCGGTTTTAACAAAAGAGAGGGTAAGGCCAGTGAAAATGCTGTCCTGACCAGCCGTGTCATCGACAGACCCATGCGTCCTTTATTCCCTAAGGACTATCGCAATGACGTTACTTTAAACAATATGGTTATGAGCGTGGATCCCGAGTGCCGTCCAGAGCTAGTGGCTATGCTGGGCGCTGCGATCGCAACCTGTATTTCCGATATTCCCTTTGACGGTCCCTGCGCTATGACGCAGATGGGTATGATCGACGGAGAGCTTATCGTTAACCCTTCCCAGGAGCAGTGGAAGGTGGGAGACTTAAACCTGACCGTGGCATCTACAAAGGAAAAGGTCATCATGATCGAAGCCGGTGCCAATGAGGTTCCGGAAGATAAAATGCTGGAAGCCATCTATAAGGCTCATGAGATCAACCAGACCATTATTGCCTTTATTGACGGTATCGTGGCAGAGGTAGGAAAGCCGAAGCATGAGTATACCAGCTGTGCGATTCCCGAAGAGATGTTTGCGGCTATTAAGGAAATCGTGCCTCCCGAGGAGATGGAGGTTGCCGTATTCACCGATGACAAGCAGACCAGAGAAGGCAATATCAAGGAGATTACTGAGAAGTTAGAAGCTGCTTTTGCAGAGAACGAAGAATGGCTGGCAGTGCTTGGCGAAGCGGTTTATCAGTACGAGAAAAAGACTGTCCGCAAGATGATCTTAAAGGATCATAAGCGTCCTGATGGACGTGAGATTACTCAGATTCGTCCGCTGGCCGCAGAGGTGGATATCATTCCCCGTGTACACGGTTCCGCTATGTTTACCAGAGGCCAGACCCAGATCTGTAATGTGGTTACCTTAGCGCCCCTTTCCGAGGCGCAGAGGATTGACGGTCTGGATGATAACGAGACTTCCAAGAGATATATGCATCAGTACAATTTCCCTTCCTATTCCGTAGGAGAGACCAAGGTTTCCAGAGGTCCCGGAAGAAGAGAGATCGGTCACGGTGCATTGGCAGAGAGAGCTTTGATTCCCGTGTTGCCTTCCGAAGAGGAATTCCCCTATGCTATCCGCAGTGTATCTGAGACCTTTGAGTCCAACGGTTCCACTTCCATGGCATCCACCTGTTCCTCCTGTATGTCCCTGATGGCAGCAGGTGTTCCCATTAAGAAGATGGTAGCAGGTATTTCCTGCGGTCTTGTAACGGGAGATACCGATGATGATTTTGTACTGCTTACCGATATCCAGGGCTTAGAGGACTTCTTCGGTGATATGGACTTTAAAGTGACCGGTACTACCGAGGGTATTACCGCGATCCAGATGGATATTAAGATTCACGGTCTGACCAGACCCATTGTGGAGGGCGCTATTGCAAGATGCCGTGAAGCCAGATTATTTATTATGGATACCTGTATGAAGCCCGCCATTTCCGAACCCAGACCGGAGGTTGGCCCTTATGCACCTAAGATTATCTCTATTCAGATCGATCCCGAGAAGATCGGTGATGTGGTTGGACAGAGAGGTAAGACCATCAACGAGATCATTGCCCGTACCGGCGTGAAGATCGATATTACCGATGATGGTAAGGTATCCGTTTGCGGAACCGACCAGGCTATGATGGATAAGGCTGTGGAGATGATCAAGATCATTGTTACTGATTTTGAGGAAGGTCAGATCTTTAAAGGTAAAGTAGTAAGCATCAAAGAGTTTGGCGCATTCTTGGAGTTTGCACCGGGTAAAGAAGGAATGGTACATATTTCCAAGATCGCCCGTGAGAGAATCGCCCATGTAGAAGATGTACTGACCTTAGGAGATGTGGTAACCGTTGTCTGCCTGGGTAAGGATAAGATGGGCAGAATCAGCTTTTCTATGAAAGATGTTGCACAGCAGTAAATAAATATAGAAATATATAGCTATAGTTAATTTCCTACGAGGAGGCACAAGAAATGAAAAAGAAGCTGTTGGCAGTATTGTTGGGTACTATGATGGTCTTAAGTCTGACCGCCTGTGGGAACTCTAAAGCTGGTTTTTCAGATGATGAATTGGTGTTTAAGGGTTCTGAGGATATCGAGGTTGAACTTAACCATATTATTTTTGTTGACGAGGATGAAATAGGGGAATATACAGAATATTATGGTATGTTTGTTGATGATTACAAATCGTATGAAGAAACGTTTGCAACCTCCAGAGGTCTGGAAATCGGTATGAGTCTGGACGATTACAAGAAGCTTTATAACATCAAATACGGTTATGCAGTATGGGAACTCATTACTTATGATAGTTATACCTATCTGGATTACTATACCAATCAGGAAACTTCCGATATGTATAATGACAAAACTATAGATGTAAAAACTCTATGGCTGGATTTAGGATGGTATAAGGACGGCGGATCATGGAAAGCCATGACGGATGAAGAGTTTATGAGTGTATGGTTCTGTGAAGCTGACTTAGACGATTATGATGAAGTTGCCATTCTTTCTGTATACTTGGATGACTATGAAGAGGTCGGTGCCATGTATCTGTATCATTTTACCTATGATGATGACTGGGTAATGTTCCAAGGCTGGGCTGAATAAGCTTCCACGTAATAATTCCTATATATACTACGCATCTTAAGGAGAGGCGCTGCACTTTATGTGCAGTGCCTTTTTTTTGTGCCCGGGATTTTTTGGTTCTTTTTCTTTTAAAGCGCCATATATTAGTGTTAAGCAAGGAGGGGAGTCTTTGGAAAATTGGGACAGCTTTTACTATTTATTTCCGGTATATTTCCGGCAGTTTTGGGGACAGGCAGTCAAAGAATATCATAGGTTGGAAGAAGTCCGGCTCAGGATAGGCAAGCCCGTTATTGTCAGGTTTCATGAGGGAGAATATTTCCTGGACGGGCAGGGGAGATTGACAAAGTCGGTCGGGGATGCCTATCTGTTGAATAATGGGGAATTGGAAGATATCTGGGCTCAGATATGCCACGATTCGCCCTATGCTTATGAAGACGAGGTAAAACAGGGCTTTTTGACTGTGCCGGGTGGTCACAGAATCGGCGTGGCCGGACAGGTTGTGATAGAAAAGAACGGGCGGGTGAGGACCCTTAAGAATATTGCCAGCTTAAATATCAGGATTGCCCATGAGTGCCTGGGAAGTGCAGATGCACTGATGCCTTATCTCTATGAAGACGGCAGTCTCTGTAACACCCTGTTAATATCTCCGCCGGGCTGCGGAAAGACAACCCTATTACGGGATATTATCCGTCAGGTATCCGACGGCAGCTCTTATGCGGAGGGTATGACGGTAGGTGTGGTGGATGAGCGTTCCGAAATTGCCGGCAGTTATATGGGGGTTGCGCAGAACGATGTGGGGATCAGGACGGATGTACTGGATGCCTGTCCCAAGATATACGGAATGATGATGTTGATCCGTTCCATGGCCCCCCAGGTCGTGGCGATTGATGAGCTGGGCGGTATGGAAGATGTACAGGCCATGCGGCGGGTAGCATCTTGCGGATGTAAATTATTGGCCACCGTACATGGCAGCGGACCGCAGGACCTTGAAAAAAAGGCATTTATGCAGGAACTTATTTCAGAGGGACTGTTTTCCAGATATGTTGTACTACATAAAAATAACGGACGTCCTGAAATTAGAGATATTTATAAAAAGGGGTTGGTAAGATGCTGCGGATAATGGGAGCGGGGCTGATTATGGCGGGATGCAGCGGAATCGGTTTCTGGTATCGGAAACGTTTTTATCTGGGCTTAGGTCATTTGCAGTCCATGCGGCAGATTCTGGAGCTGTTTATGAGCGAAATCGGATACGGAAAGACTGCACTGCCGGAATGTTGCAAAAAGGTGGGGGAGAGAGTGGAAGAGCCGTACAGGGGAGCTCTGTTGGAAATTCATGCAGGCATGAAAAGAAAAGAAAACAGTTTTAGGGAATGCTGGCATGCGGTAATGGAAAGATCCTTAAAACATTTGCCGGTAACGGAGCGGGAAAAGGAAATCTTTTTAAGCTTTCCGGACTGTTGCGGCTTACAGGATAGCAGAATGCAGATACGCGCCATTGAACAATATCGGGATATGCTAAACGGTGCGATAGACAGCAGGGAGGCTGCATTGGAGAAACAGGGAAAACTGGCCGCCGGGATGGGTATTATGTGCGGTCTGCTATTGATAATAGTATTGTATTAAATCAAGATTAAACTTCTAAGGAGGAAACATGGAGGTCAGTCTGATATTTAAAATTGCGGCGGTTGGAATTCTGGTAACCATCTTAAATCAGGTCTTGCGGCACAGTGGTCGGGAGGAACAGGCTTTTTTGCTAAGCTTAGCCGGTCTGATTCTGGTGCTTACCTGGATTGTGCCCTACATATACGAGCTTTTTTCCACAATCCAGGCGTTGTTTTCTTTATAGAATGGGAGAGACGGCATGGGAGAAGTAATGAAGGTCGGTATGTTGGGTATCGTGGGCGTACTCTTTGCTCTGCTTTTTAAAGGAGAAAAACAGGAATATTCTCACTACATAGGCTTTGGGGCGGCAGTACTCATATTTTACTATGTGGTACAGAGTTTGTTTTCTCTCATGGGACGATTTGAAATCTTGCAGGGATATATGACGGGCAATGAAAACTATCTGGGAACCCTGCTTAAAATTGTGGGTATTACCTACATCTGCGAATTCAGCGCCGGAATCTGTAAAGATGCGGGTTTTTCTTCCATAGCAGGACAAATTGAGGTGTTGGGAAAACTAAGCGTCATGGTTGCGGGACTTCCGATTCTGTTGGCAGTCATTGAGCAGATACAGGGATTCCTGTGAGGGGAGGCATCCTATGACAATTCAATTGGACAAGATCTGGGAAGATTATGGGTTAGGGACTTTGGAACAAAAACTGGAAGAACTTTTTCCATCCTCTGCTCCGGATCTGCAAGGCCTTCTGCAAAGGCTGCTAAGGGGTGATATACTGGGCTGCATCTCAGATACCCTTAAGATGATCGTAGATGGCTTTATTGCCGATCTGTCATCTGTTAAGCAGATATTTATCTGGGTTCTGGTGCTGGGAATCATAGCAGCTTTACTCTCCCATTTCATAGAAATATTTGATAATCATCAGATTGCGGATATCGGATTCTATTTTACCTATCTGCTGATGATCGTCATTTTAATGAAATGCTTTCTGGAAGCGGCTGGGGTAGCATCCACGGCCATGGAGCAGATCGTAGCATTTATTGAGGTCTTTATCCCCGCCTATTTTCTCTCCATCGGCGTGGCCCAGGGAAGTCTGACGGCTTCTGCAGGTTACCAGATACTCATTTTCATCATTTACATTGTAGAGAATATTTTATTAAAGCTGGTGCTTCCGTTGATCTACAGTTATGTGCTGCTTTCCGTGGTTAATGGGCTCTGGATTGAGGAGAGACTGACGCTGTTAGTGGAGGGTTTGGAAAAGGGAATTCGTTTTCTGTTAAAGACTCTTTTGGGTACGGTGATCGGTATCAGCGCCCTGCAATCTATGATAACACCTGCTATGGATTCGGTAAATGCAGGAGTATTGCAGAAACTCATAGGGGCTATACCGGGTGTTGGAGATGCCGCGGACGGGGTGATGGAGACTGTGGTCGGTTCTGCCGTAATCATTAAAAACAGTTTGGGAATCGTGCTGCTTTTACTGCTCATCGGTATGGCGGCCGCACCGCTTTTGCAGATTCTGGTTACGGCAATTCTATTAAAAGCTGCTGCCGGACTCTTGGGGGTGGTAAGCGATAAAAGAATTACCGGCTGTACCAATAAGGTGGGCAGTGGGAGTGAACTCCTGTTTAAGACGGTGGGAACAGCGCTGTTATTGTTTTTGGTTACCATTTCCATAGCCGCCTATACCACCAATAGGGGATTTTAAAGAAAGGTATGGATGATATGAATGGGTGAATCTCTGCTTCAGGTGATCAAAGGAGTGGGTATTTTTGTGGTATGTGCACAGATGTTGCTGCATTTTAAACCCTCTGAAACTTACGGAAAATATATTCGGTTATTGATCAGTATCATGGTGCTGGCGCAGTTTATCAGTCCCATTATGGGGATTTTCGGAAGAGGAAGTACGCAATCCTTTGGAGAACGGGTCATATGGTATGACGAAATGCTTCGTCAGGGTACGGAGGATGCAGACAGAACGGAAGACCGGGCGCAGACTCTGTTAGAGCAGATGACATTGGAAGAAATTAAATCCAGAATTGACAGCCAGAATATGGGGGAAGAAGAGGCAAAAGAAGATATGGAAGAAGCGGAAAAAGAGAGCGGAGGCGAAGTGCTGACAGGCACCGCCGCAGTGGAAACCGCAGGATCCGAAAGACTGGTTGAGAGAATTGAGGTGAAGCTAAATGATTGAAAAAGCTGCTGCGTTTTTTAAGAATAAAAACAATTTGATCGTAGTCGTGCTAGTGGGGATCCTCTTGATGGTGATCGCCATACCGGTTAAAAAGAAGGATGCGGATGTGGTGCAAAATCCGGTAAATACAGGAAATGATGAAAATAATAACGTTAGTTATTATATGGACGAGGATGCATATGTGGAGAGCCTGGAGAGGCGGCTGGAAGCGGTCTTAAGCTGTCTGGACGGAGCAGGCGAGGTTAAGGTCATGATTACTCTCAGTTCCTCGGCGGAGGTAGTATTGGAAAAGGATGTTTCCGCTTCCTTGTCGGAGACAGAGGAACTGGACGGGGAAGGCGGCAGCAGATTGATCAGGGCAGAGGATAAGGAGGAGGTAACCGTATACCTTTCCGAAAGCGGTGTGTCCACGCCCTATGTGATTAAGACCATCACGCCCCGGGTGGAAGGTGTTATCGTACTGGCCGAGGGAGCAGGTAAAGGCAATGTGAGTATGGAGATACTGGATGCGGTGCGGGTCATTTTCGGGATAGAAGCCCACCGTGTGAAGGTAATGAAATTGGATGGTACAAATTCATAACCGCATGCATAGCAGGACGAACAGGTTAATATAATGAAATAGCAAAATGAACTGGCAAGCAGCCAGCAAAGGGGAGAATAAGGTGAAGAATATTTTAAAAAAGAACCAACTTATGATTACTGCACTGGCAATTATGATTGCGGTTGCGGGATATTTACAGTTCACATCGAACAGCCTTAAAGAAGAGGAATATGTACCAACCTCCGGAGATGTACAAACAATTACACAGCCGGGATCGATCACTTCAGACGCATTGGATGGGGATTATTATCTGGACGGTCTGTTGGATCTGTCAGAGGAAGATTTAGAGGATATTTCCCTGACGGAAATCGAGAGCCTGGATTCGGATGTGGATGAAATCACAGAAAACTATCTGCCCGATGACATCACCCTGGCATCCGGAGAGGTAGAAACGCCTTCCGATGGCGAGATTCCCGGAGAAGCAATCTTTACCGGTTCGGCTTCCATAGGAACGCTTTCCGAAGCGAAGATGTTAAAAGAGCAGGTTCGGGCTAAAAATAAGGAGACCCTGTTGGAAATCATCAACAGCACTACCTTAAGTGACGAACAAAAGCAGAGTGCAGTGGATACTATGGTAGCCATGACGACCATAGCCGAGCAGGAGATGGAAGCAGAAATTCTGCTGGAGGCTAAAGGTTTTACGGATGTAGTAGTCAGTATCAGTGACGGCAGTGTGGATGTGGTAGTTAATTTGCCGGAACTGACCGATGCCCAAAGGGCACAAATAGAGGATATTGTTAAGAGAAAAACCAATCAGCCCGCGGAAAATATCGTGATCAGTACAGTTGTGCAGTAAGGAAGATTATGGTATACTCACACTGGTAAGAAAACGAAAAAGTACGAGGGATACATAGATGAAACGGGTATTTTTAATTGTTTTGGACAGTTTTGGGGTGGGCGCCATGCCGGATGCGGAAGCCTTTGGTGACAGTGTCGGTGACAATGTCACGGACATGGGAGTAAATACGCTTGGTACAGTAGCGAAAAGTCCCTTCTTTTCCCTGCCCACCCTGGGAAAACTAGGCCTTTTTAATATAGACGGTGTGACCGTCCCGGGCAGGGTTAAGGAGCCCGCAGGGGCCTATGCCCGTATGAAGGAAGCTTCCATGGGGAAGGATACTACCATAGGACATTGGGAAATAGCGGGTGTCTGTTCCGGACAACCGCTGCCTGTGTATCCGAAAGGATTTCCCGAGGAGGTGCTTGCGCCTTTTAGGGAGCAGACAGGCAGAGATATCCTTTGCAACGCTCCATATTCAGGGACAGCGGTCATCGAAGCCTACGGAGAGGAGCATATGAGGACGGGCAGCTTGATCGTCTATACTTCCGCGGACAGTGTTTTCCAGATTGCAGCGCATGAAGAGATTGTACCTATTGAAGAGCTTTACGAGGATTGCAGGATAGCCAGGGAGATTCTTACGGGCCCCCATAGTGTCGGACGGGTCATTGCCAGGCCCTTTGTAGGCGGCCCGGGCAGTTTTACACGTACGCCCCGCCGGCATGATTTTTCCCTAAAGCCCCCCGGAACAACTATGTTAAATCAGCTGAAAGAGCAGGGGAAGGACGTCATTGCCGTAGGAAAGATTTATGATATTTTTGCGGGGGACGGTATTACGGAGCATGTCTATACCGGGGGCAATGAAGAGGGTATGGAGAGACTTTCCGAGTATCTGCATAAGGATTTTGAAGGACTTTGCTTTGTTAATCTGGTGGATTTTGATATGCTCTACGGGCACCGCAGAGATGTGGACGGCTATGCAAAAGCTCTGAGTGCATTTGATAAAAGACTGCCTGAGTTTTTAGCAGCACTGCGGGATGAGGATATTCTTATGATAACCGCCGATCACGGCTGTGATCCGGGCTATAGCGCAACCACGGACCACACCCGGGAATATACTCCCTTTTTGATGTATGGTGCCGGCATACGGCCGGGCAGCCGAGGCACCAGAGCAGCTTTTGCGGATATCGGTGCAACCGTACTGAAAGCTTTTGACATTGAACCTGCCTTTCCTGCGGAAAGCATGCTGTAAATACTATTCGGAGAATAATTTTGGAGGACAAAATCGTGGCAGCAGATTATGCAAACGAAATAAACAGAAGAAGAACATTTGCCATTATATCCCACCCCGATGCGGGTAAGACCACTCTGACGGAAAAGTTCTTACTCTACGGCGGTGCCATCAATTTAGCGGGCAGTGTCAAAGGGAAAGCCACCGCCAGACATGCGGTATCGGACTGGATGGAAATTGAAAAGGAAAGAGGTATTTCGGTCACATCTTCCGTACTGCAGTTTGAATATGATGGCTTCTGCATCAATATACTGGATACTCCGGGACATCAGGATTTCTCGGAGGATACTTACCGAACCTTAATGGCAGCGGACTCCGCCGTCATGGTCATTGACGCCTCCAAAGGTGTGGAGGCGCAGACACGGAAGCTTTTTAAGGTTTGCGTTATGCGGAAAATTCCCATCTTTACCTTTATTAATAAGATGGATAGGGATGCCAACGATACTTTTGAACTCTTGGATGAAATTGAAAAAGAACTGGGCATTGATACCTGCCCCATAAATTGGCCCATTGGTTCCGGCAAGGACTTTAAGGGCGTCTATGACCGCAATAAGCAGGCGGTGTTGCTCTATTCCGATACCCAGAAAGGTACAAAAGAAGGAGAAACCACCGAAGTACCCGTGGAAGATAGAGAGAGGTTAATATCTTTTATCGGTGAAGCTGCAGCGGACAAGCTCTATGATGAAATCGAACTGTTAGACGGCGCCAGTGCGGAATTTGATTTGGAAACAGTCAGAGGAGGGGAGCTGACCCCGGTATTTTTTGGTTCCGCCCTGACAAATTTCGGTGTAGAGGTCTTCTTAAAATACTTTTTGGAAATGACGACCACACCCCTTGCCAGAAAAGCGGATGCCGGACTGATAGATCCGGTGGAGAGCGAATTTTCCGCCTTTGTCTTTAAGATTCAGGCCAATATGAATAAGGCGCATCGGGATAGGATCGCATTCATGCGCATCTGTTCCGGAAAATTTGATGCCAGCATGGAGGTGCGCCATGTACAGGGGGATAAGGTGATGCGTCTTTCCCAACCCCAGCAGTTGATGGCGGACGAAAGAAAGATTCTCTCGGAAGCTTATGCAGGAGATATTATCGGTGTATTCGATCCGGGCATTTTTTCCATCGGAGATACCCTGTGTATGCCTAAGGAAAAATTCCGTTATGAGGGCATACCCACTTTTGCACCGGAGCATTTTGCCAGGGTCCGTCAGTTAGATACCATGAAACGGAAACAGTTTATCAAGGGTGTGACCCAGATAGCTCAGGAAGGTGCCATTCAGATCTTTCAGGAATTTAATACCGGTATGGAGGAAATCATAGTAGGTGTAGTGGGAGTACTGCAGTTTGACGTTTTAAAGTATCGGCTGGAAAACGAATACAATGTGGAAATTCGTTTAGAGCCGCTGCCCTATGAGCATATCCGCTGGATTGAAAACAAGGATTTGGATATAGGGAAAATCACCGGTACCTCAGATATGAAGAAAATACAGGATTTAAAGGGGAATCCCCTTCTGCTTTTTGTCAATGCCTGGAGCGTGGGTATGACCGTAGAGCGCAACGAAGGACTGGTACTTTCCGAATTCGGCCGTAACTGATTTATAAGAGAGGTTTTAATTTGTCGTATCGTTCAGAACAAGAGGATTGGAACAATAAGAAACAACCGAAAAGAATTGCCTATTTGCTTTTTTGGGGTATTACAGGGATTCTTTTAGGTCTGCTCATCATCCGTTTAAGAGGGCGGGTAGAAGATGTGCAGCCTCCGGCTGATGCAGGGGCGGAGGAATCCGGTATCACCATGGACGGAGCCTTCATGGATATACCATCCACAGAGAATACGTCTATGGAAGAGTTTTCCGTGGAGCAGCTTTTAGCTGAAAGTATTCATAGAGGGCGTTATTGTTATGAACTTTTGTCAGATGCGGAAAAATGCTGGTATGCGGAAATGTATGTGATCCTGGATGGGATGCAGGAGGAAGGCGAGCTATCCTTACTGCCGGAGCTGGCGGTGGAGGAAGCGCAGCTGGATAAGGTATTTCAGTGTCTGATGAATGACCATCCCGAGCTTTTCTTTGTACGGGGTTATAGCTATACCTGCTATACCTATACCGGAGTGATTGCCAGACTGGGATTTACCGGACTTTACACAATGGATACTGCGGAAAGAGAAGAAAGACAGCAGCAGATTGAGGCCCAGGCGGAGCAATATTTGCAGGGTATCAGTTCCCAGGCTTCCGATTATGAAAAAGTAAAGTACGTATATGAAACCATAGTCTTGGAAACGGAATACAAAAGGGATGCGGAAGACAGCCAGAACATCTACTCCGTATTTGTCAACCACGAGTCCGTCTGTCAGGGTTATGCCAAAGCCGCTCAGTACCTTTTGGAAAGGCTGGGGGTGAAAGCCACATTGGTCAAGGGGAGTATCTATGGGGGTGAAAGCCATGCTTGGAATCTGGTATGGATAGACGGCGTGAGTTACTATATGGACGCCACATGGGGAGATGCTTACTACCAAATGGCAGAGGAAGAGGAAGAAGACGAATTGCCCCGGCCTGCCATCAATTACGATTATCTTTGCGTGACAACCGAGCAGTTGGAAAAAACTCATCTTATTGAGAATGTTGTGCCTGTGCCGGCCTGTATATCTACGGATGCCAACTATTACGTTATGGAAGGTGCGTATTTTACGGATTATGACGAAACGGCAGTTGCGGATTTCTTTGCAAAGGGCTACGAGGAAAAGAAAACGGATGTGACGTTAAAATGTGCCGATGAAGAAATCTATGCACTTTTTTACAGACACCTGATCGAAGAGTATGAGATTTTTAACTATCTGGATGCGGAAGGCGGTTCGGTGGCTTATGCCGAGGATCTTGAGCAGTATTCCATGACTTTTTGGCTTGTGGATGAATAAATCTTGTGGTATACTGTCAACGTAGGAGCGAAAGAGCACAGCTCTTGAGCTTCATACTGCGGATAATTACAGGGGTTCTGCCCGACCTTTTGGAGGATTTCAGAGATGGAAAATAAAAATACGCATGTTTTACAGGATGAGGAAAATATCGGCTCCGTACAGATAGCGGATGACGTGGTTACCATGATAGCGGCTCTTGCAGCCAAAGAGGTAGAAGGCGTAGCAGCCATGGGCGGCAGTATGCCCGGTGAGATTATCAGCAAGGTAAGTAAAAAGAATGTGACAAAGGGTGTCAAGGTGGACATTCTTCAAAAGAACGTTAAGGTCAATCTGTATGTGACGGTGGAATACGGCTACAATATTCCCGCTATCAGCCAGCAGATTCAGGGTAAGGTTAAGAGTGCGATTGAAAACATGACCGGACTGCAGGTAACAGATGTAAATATCCGAATCGCCGGTGTCATTATGCCGAAGAGCAAATAGAATACGGACAGGATAAACGGATATGAGCAGACGGGAACTGAGGGAGCAGATTTTTCTTCTGCTTTTCAGAGTAGAATTTAATGATTTGGCGGATATGCCGGAGCAGATGCGGATGTTTTTGGAGGACGATGAGACAGACAGAAGCGATGCGGATTCGGATTATATTGCCGCAAAGTACGGTAAGATCATGGAGAAATTGTCCGAGATAGACGGACAGATCAATGCAAAGGCTGAAAACTGGGATGTAAGCCGTATGGGCAAGGTGGAGCTGACTCTGCTGCGGCTGGCGTTGTACGAGATGCAGTACGACGAGGAAGTTCCGGTGAGTGTAGCCATCAATGAAGCGGTAGAGCTGGCCAAGAAATTCGGACAGGAGAATGCAAGCGCATTTGTCAATGCCGTCTTGGCTAAATTTGCATAAGGGCCGGTGGTCAAAATACAGAATATTTATACAGTGGCACAAGTGAATGCATACATAAAAAATATGTTCACGCAGGATTTTATGTTACAGTCGGTCTTCATCAGAGGTGAGGTCAGTAACTGTAAATATCATTCTTCTGGACATATTTATTTTACGTTAAAGGATGAAAAGGGAACCCTCGCCTGTGTGATGTTTAAAGGAAACAGGGATGGGCTTAAATTTACCCTTGCAGAAGGGCAGCAGGTCGTGGTGGGCGGCAGTGTGGACGTCTATGAACGGGACGGTAAATACCAGCTGTATGCCAGACAGATCACCCGGGATGGAACGGGACTTCTCTATGAGAGATTTGAGGAACTGAAAAAGGAACTGGAGGAACGGGGTATGTTTGCCGCAGAGTACAAACGTCCCGTTCCAAAATATATCCGTACCCTGGGTGTTGTGACCGCACCCACCGGAGCTGCGGTACGGGATATTATCAATGTGGCAAAAAGGCGTAATCCCTATATTCAGATTCTGCTCTATCCGGCTATTGTACAAGGGGATATGGCGGCAGAGAGTATCTGTAACGGTATCCGGGCACTTGAGAGACAGGGCGTGGATGTGATGATCGTGGGACGGGGAGGCGGATCCTTAGAGGATTTATGGGCTTTTAACGAGGAGATTGTGGCACAGGCTGTTTTTGACTGTGAGATTCCGATCATCTCTGCAGTCGGCCATGAAACCGATACCACCATTATTGATTATGTGGCGGATTTGCGGGCTCCCACACCCTCAGCGGCAGCGGAACTGGCTGTCTATGATTATGAGCAGGTGGCAGGGATTTTGGAGGAATATGCGGCAGCTTTGGAGAGGCCTCTGCGGCGGAAAATAAAAGAACAGCGCGATAGGGCGGACAAGCTGCGGATGCAGTTAGGCTATAAAAGTCCCGCGGGCCGTATCCGGGAGAAGCGGATGCGGGCGGCTAATCTGGAGGAGGCCTTTTCCAGAGAGATGGAGCGTAAACTGAAAGAGCGGCGCCATCGACTGGAACTGCTTTTGGAGCAGTTTAAGGGTCTTTCGCCCTTAACTAAGTTAAATCAGGGCTATTCCTATGTGGAAGATACAAAAGGACATGCGATCAGACGGGTGGCGCAGGTGCATCCGGGAGACGAATTGACGGTCAATGTGACGGACGGACAAATTTACGTCAAAGTCAAAGACAAACATGAAAAGGAGAGAGAGGATGTCTTTAGAGGAGAAATTTGTTAAGCTGGAGGATGCGGTGAAAAGGCTGGAGGATGAGGACATCTCTTTAGAGGAGTCCTTTCAGATATATAAGGAAGGGATGGAACTGTTAAAGCAGTGCAATGAAGATATTGACCGGGTGGAAAAGCAGGTGCTTGCCATCTCGGAGGAAGGGGAACTGACGCCTTTTGAATAGGCGGCGGGATGATATAATGGACGCAGAAGAAAGGCTTACTCTAGAAAAAGAGATCATCAAAAAGGCACAGGATATAGAAGAAATCATAAAGACCTATCTTCCAAAAGAGGAGGGGCTGCAGCGGACTGTCATTGAGGCCATGCACTACAGTATATTAGCAGGCGGAAAAAGACTGCGGCCCATGCTGATGCAGGAAACCTACAGACTCTGTGGCGGACAAGGAGATTGTGTCAAGCCTTTTATGGCTGCCATGGAAATGATACATACGTATTCCTTGGTACATGACGATCTGCCGGCTATGGACAACGACGAATACAGGCGTGGACGGAAAACCACCCATGTGGTATACGGAGAGGGTATGGCAGTGTTGGCAGGAGATGCGCTGCTTAACTATGCTTTTGAAACGGCCTTAAAGGTCTTTGATTCCTGTGAAGTGGATGGCGTTCCGTTAGCGGACCGTTACCGTGCGGGAACCCGGGCCTTATCCATACTGGCAAAAAAGGCCGGTATCTACGGTATGATAGGCGGACAGAATGCGGATCTGGAGGCGGAAGAGGCCGGGGAGTTAAGTACCGACCAGTTGATCTTCATCCATGAACACAAAACGGCGGCATTGATAGAAGCTTCCATGATGATAGGTGCGGTATTGGCAGGTGCGGACGAGGAAACGGTAAGCGCACTGGAGAGGTGCGCCTCCCACATCGGTATTGCTTTTCAGATTCAGGACGATGTACTGGATGTCATCGGAGATGCCGGGGATTTAGGGAAGTCTATTGGCAGTGACGAAAAGAATCACAAGCAGACCTATGTAAGTCTAAAGGGGTTGAAAGAGGCGGAAAAAGAAGTACAGTCCCGTTCTGAGGAGGCTCTGGCAATCCTAAAGAGTCTGCCGGGAGATTCCACATTTTTGCAGAAACTGACGGAGTATCTCATACACAGAAATAAATAACGTTTTTCGTTAAAACAGAGGTGGCTATATGCTGTTGGAGCAGATAGAAAAAGCAAATGATATCAAGCAGATAAAGAAAGAGGATTACGGTCTCTTGGCAGAGGAAATCCGGCAGTTTCTGATAGAGAAGATCAGTGTGACAGGGGGACATTTAGGATCCAATCTGGGAGCTGTAGAACTGACCATGGCGCTGCATCTGTCTCTAGATCTGCCAGAGGATAAGATTATCTGGGACGTGGGGCATCAATCCTATACGCATAAGCTTTTGACCGGCAGGAGGGACGGCTTTGAGAATCTGCGCAAGTACCACGGTATGAGCGGCTTTCCCAAAAGAAAGGAAAGCAATTGCGATTGCTTTGATACGGGACACAGTTCCACTTCTATTTCCGCCGGCTTAGGACTGGTGAAAGCCAGAGATATAAAAGGGGAGAAAAATACGATCATCTCCGTGATCGGGGACGGTTCCCTGACGGGAGGGATGGCCTATGAGGCGTTAAATAATGCATCCCGTCTGGAGACCAATTTTATCATTGTATTAAACGACAACAATATGTCCATTTCCGAAAATGTAGGGGGCATATCCAGTTATCTAAACAAGGTGAGGACGGCGGACAGCTATCTGGATTTAAAGGAGGGCGTATACAATGCCCTGCGCGGTATGAAGGGTGACAATGTGATCGCCAAGATCCGTCGGATCAAAAGCGGCGTGAAACAGCTGGTCATTCCAGGTATGTTCTTTGAAGACATGGGTATTACCTATTTAGGTCCCGTCAACGGACACGATATAGGTGCCATGCTGCGCGTGATCAAAGAGGCCAGAAAAGTAAAAGGCGCCGTATTGGTGCATGTGATTACCGAAAAAGGAAAGGGTTATACCCCTGCGGAACGTCATCCTGCCAGATTTCATGGGGCGGAGCCCTTTGAAATTGAGACCGGACTGCCCAAGGTGCCGCGTACCACACCTAATTATACGGATATTTTCTCCACGGTTATGTGTAAATTAGGACAGCGGGAGGAAAAGGTGGTGGCGATTACCGCAGCCATGCCGGACGGTACGGGCTTAAAGCGCTTCCGCAATATGTATCCGGAGAGGTTTTTTGATGTGGGCATTGCGGAAGAGCATGCCGTGACCTTTGCTGCAGGACTTGCTGCGGGAGGCTTAAAACCCGTAGTGGCTATTTATTCTTCCTTCTTGCAGAGGGCCTATGACCAGATACTGCACGATGTCTGTATCCAGAATCTGCCTGTTATCTTTGCCATTGACAGGGCAGGACTGGTGGGCAGTGACGGTGAGACTCATCAGGGAATCTTTGACTTATCCTACCTCTCCTGCATTCCGGGCATGTATATTTTGGCGCCTAAGAATAAATGGGAACTCTCGGATATGTTAAAATATGCAGTTTCCTTTGACGGTCCGATCGCCATCCGTTATCCCAGAGGAGAAGCTTATGCAGGTTTGAAGGAATTCCGTGCTCCTATAGAATTCGGTAAGAGTGAATGGATCTATCAAGAGAAAGAAATTGCGCTGCTGGCAGTGGGAAGTATGGTAAAGACCGCGGAAGGCGTCAGGGCGCGTTTAAAAGAAGCGGGGCATGCCTGCAGCCTTGTAAATGCCCGCTTTGTCAAACCGATAGATGAAGAAATGCTACAAAAAGCCTGCAAGGGACATAAACTGATCGTGACGCTTGAGGAAAATGTGGCCAGCGGCGGCTTTGGAGAGCGTATAAAAAGAAGTATGGAAGCCATGGGAAGCAAGGCGAAAGTACTTTCCGTTACCATACCGGATGCCTATGTGGAGCACGGTAATGTAGAACTTTTAAAAAAGGAATTGCAGATGGACGAAGAAAGCATTTACCACTGTATTTTAAAGGCACTGGGTAAAAAGGCATAACAAAAAGGAGCAGGCACGATGAAGGAGAGACTGGATGTAATATTGGTTTCCCGGGGCTATGCCGAGTCCAGAGAAAAAGCCAAAGCCATTATCATGGCCGGATGTGTGTTCGTGGACGGACAGCGGGAAGATAAGGCCGGCACCACCTTTGATACAGATAAAATCCGGCTGGAGGTACGAGGGAGTGTCCTTAAATATGTGAGCCGGGGCGGACTTAAATTAGAAAAGGCGTTGGACCGGTTTGGAATCACACTTTCGGACTGCACTTGTATGGATATTGGTGCCTCTACCGGCGGATTTACGGACTGCATGCTGCTAAACGGTGCAAAGAAGGTCTATTCCATAGATGTGGGACATGGACAGCTGGCCTGGAAATTACGGGAAGATGAACGGGTAGTCTGTATGGAGCGGACGAATTTCCGCCATATACAGAAGGAAGATATCGGTGAGGAGACGGATTTTGCATCCGTGGATGTCTCTTTTATTTCACTGACGAAAATTCTGCTGCCTGCCAGAGCGATTTTAAAGGACGGCGGAGAAATGGTCTGTCTGATCAAGCCCCAGTTTGAAGCAGGGCGGGAGAAGGTAGGGAAAAAGGGCGTTGTCAGAGAGCCGGCGGTCCACAGAGAGGTCATCGGTAAAGTTTTGGACTATGCGGACAGTTTGGGATTTGCGGTACTGCATTTGGACTATTCCCCTATCAGAGGACCGGAGGGCAATATCGAATATCTGGTGCATCTTTTGGTAAAAAAGGGCAGCAGGCCCGAAAGCGATACCTTTACGGAACGGGAAGCGGAGGAGAATTTAAAGAAAATATTTGAGGATAAAAGCGGTCTTTCTTTCTCGGAGGATTGGCAGCAGCAGATAATGAAAACGGTAGAAGAGGCGCATAAGGAGTTGGATAAGGGATGAACCACTTTTGCATTTATACCAATGTTCATAAGGATAAAGACTTGTTTTTTACGGAGAAGGTGCGTAGTTTTTTGATACAGCAGAACAAGCGCTGTAGTATCAAGGCGTCCGAAGAGGAGGAAATCCCGCAGGATGTGGACTGTATTTTGGTCTTAGGCGGGGATGGCACCATGCTGCAGGCAGCCAGAGATATTATGGAGCGCAAAGGTGTGGCGCTCTTAGGTATCAATTTGGGCACCCTGGGTTATTTGACGGAAGTGGAACCGGAAGGAGTGGAAAATGCCCTGCTCCAGTTGTTTCACGGAGATTACGAACTGGAAAGCCGTATGATGTTAAAGGGTATGGTCATCAAGAAAGAAGGCGGAAGGGAAGAGGGCTGGGCCTTAAATGATATTGTCATCAGTAAGGCGGATTCTCAGAAGGTATTGGAGTTTACGGTATCCGTAAACGGAAAGCTGCTAAACAGATACTTAGCGGACGGCATGATCGTGACGACACCCACAGGGTCCACCGGCTACAATCTTTCCGCAGGAGGACCCATTGCGGAACCGGGGGCAAGGCTGTTGATCCTGACTCCTATCTGTCCCCATACCATCAATCAGAGAAGCATTATTCTCTCACCTGAGGATGAAATCGTAATCGATATTCCTCTCGGCAGAGAGGGACAGACACAGCGTGCGGCAGCCCGTTTTGACGGCTGCGCTCTATCCCTGCAGACAGGGGATGCCATACGGATTGTAAAATCCGAAAAGACTACGGATTTTATTAAACTGAGCAAAGCAGGATTTTTGGAAGTACTGCGGAAAAAAATGAGCGACAACTGAAGGGGCAGGAGGGGCGCAGATGAAAAAACTCAGACAGAAAAAAATAATTGAACTGGTGGAAACCTATGATATAGAAACCCAGGAGGAACTGGCGGAATACTTAAAGCAGGCCGGCTATCAGGTGACGCAGGCCACTGTTTCCAGGGATATTAGGGAGATGAGGCTTTCCAAACTGCCTGCGGGCGGCGGCCGCCAGAAATATGTGTTTGTGAAACAGGAAGAGGCACAGCCGGGAGATAAATATATCCGTGTACTGCGGGAGGGATTCATCTCCATGGATATGGCCCAGAATATTCTGGTGATCAAAACCGTATCCGGCATGGCCATGGCGGTGGCAGCAGCCATAGACACCATGAAGTTAAAGGAAATCGTGGGCTCCATAGCCGGGGACGATACCATTATGATGGCGGTCAGAACAGTGGAGGAAACCAGGATACTGATGGATAAAATACGCGGCATGTTAAAGGAGTAGGATATGTTACTTAGCGTACATGTGAAAAATATGGCGTTGATTGAGGAGGCCGAGGTAGAATTTACCCCCGGTCTGAATGTCCTGACCGGAGAGACCGGTGCGGGAAAGTCCATATTGCTAGGTTCCGTGAACCTTGCACTGGGTGCAAAAGCCGACAAGGAGATGATTAGAAACGGAGCGGAATACGCGCAGGTGGAGTTAGTCTTTACCGCTGAGGAGAGGGTTTTACGCAAGTTAGAAGAGATGGAATTGCCCACAGAGGAGGACTGTGTAACCATCAGCCGTCGGATTTCGGGTACCAGAAGTGTCAGCCGTATCAATGGAGAATCCGTATCTGCCAAACAGATTAAAGAACTGGCAGAACTGCTTTTAGATATTCACGGACAGCATGAACACCAGTCTCTGCTCCATAAGCGTAAGCATTTGGAAATTCTGGATGCCTATGCGGGTAGTGAGGCTCTTTCGTTACTGGATGAAGTGGGCAGATGTTACAGAGAGAGAAACCGCCTAAAGGAAGACCTGGACGCACAGAGTATGGACGAAGGCGCCCGCAGAAGAGAACAGGAACTCTTAGAGTTTGAAGCAAAGGAAATTGAGGAGGCCGGACTCAAAGAGGGCGAAGATGAAGAACTGGAGAAAAAATACCGTAGAATGTTAAACAGCCGTAGGATCAGCGAGTCCTTAGGCAGTGTATACCGTCTCACCGATGGGGAAGAAGGTGCGATCAGTCTGCTTGGAAGAGCAGTGAAGGAGTTAGGCAGCGTGGCATCCTATGACGAGGCTTTGGGAGAACTATCTTCCCAGCTGGCGGAAACGGAGTCCCTCTTACGTGATTTTAACAGAGAGCTTTCAGATTATCAGGAAGATATGGAATTTGACGGCGCTGATTTTCAGGCAGTGGAAACGCGCTTGAATCTAATCAATCATTTAAAGGAAAAATATGGAAGAAATATTTCCTCTGTTTTGGAATATGGAGAGGAAATTCAGCGCAAAATAGAAAAGCTGAATGATTACGAAAATTATATGAAAGAACTAAGCCGAGAATATGAGAAGGCGGATCAGGCATTGCATGAGGCCTGCAAAAAGCTTTCCGTACTTCGTAAAGAAAAGGCACCCGGACTTGAAGAAACATTGAAAAAAGCTTTAGAAGAGCTGAATTTTTTAAGTATCGGCTTTGAAGTTTCCATCAAAGAAAAAGAAATCTCTTCAGATGGCGGGGATGAAGTGGAGTTTTTGATCTCTACCAATCCGGGAGAGTCCCTAAAGCCACTTAGCATGGTTTCCAGCGGCGGTGAACTTTCCCGTATCATGCTTGGCGTCAAAACGGTATTGGCGGATAAGGATGAAGTTGACACTTTGATTTTTGATGAAATCGATGCAGGAATAAGCGGCAGGACGGCTTGGAAGGTATCGGAAAAACTGGGTGCGCTCTCCGGTGCACATCAAGTCATTCTGATCACCCATCTGCCCCAGATCGCGGCTATGGCCGACACCCATTTTTTGATTGAAAAGGAAACGGATGGCAGCAGTACCGCAACGGATATCCGCAGGCTTTCCAGACAGGGCGTGGTAGAAGAATTGGCAAGACTTCTGGGAACGGACAATCTTTCCGATGCAGCACTTTCCAATGCTGAAGAGCTCATGGCGCAGGCTGCCAAAATCAAACAGAATTAAAAACCCCGTTTTGGGTTTAGATGAGAAAAAAATGCTTACACTAAAAGGAGTATCCTTAATGGATGCTCCTTTTTTAGTTGAAAATAAAAAGGTTTGAGCAGTGAAACAGCAGAGAAAAGGATGTGAAGGGCTTGAAAAAGGAAAAAGAAGGGAAAAAAGAAAAGAAAAGCAGATGGCAGATCTACAGAGGGGCCTTAAGCATGATCCTCTTAGTATCCTGCATGACATTTGTGGGACTGGGAATTTTATCCGTCTATGAACAGATTCCCGGAAATATCAAACTGAAATTAGGCGAGGAGCAAGTATTAAATATGGGACTGCCGGTTGCGGGTGAAATCCAGAAAATAGAAAACGGAAACGTAGAGGCAGTAACGGCAGGCGAACAAGACCCCTCCAATATTCCGGCAGATTCCATCCACGTGGATTTAAGTAACGCCGTCACCATGCGGGCGGACGAATTAAATACCTATCGCATGGATTTAAAGCTCTTTGGAGTTATTCCTTTTAAACAGGTAAACATTGAGGTTATCCAGAATCAGCTGGTAACACCGGTGGGATTGCCGGTGGGTATCTATCTGAAAACGGATGGCATACTCGTCGTAGGTGTGGGAGATTTTCTTTCTCTGGGCGGTCAGAATGTCTCTCCCTCAAGATATCTGTTGAAAAGCGGCGACTATATTCTGTCCGTAGACGGTGAGGCGGTGCAGAGCAAGGCGGGCTTTATGCAGATGATAGAGGAATGCGGCGGTTATCCCGTAGTACTCAAAATACGAAGGGACGGAGAGGAATTTGAGGTAGAGGTACAGCCCGTACAGAACCAGAGCGGCAGCTACAAGTTGGGAATTTGGGTGAGAGACAATGCTCAGGGTGTGGGCACTCTGACCTTTGTGGACAGTGAAGGTCACTTCGGTGCTTTGGGACATGGCATAAATGATGTGGACACCAGTATTGTCATGGAGGTGAGCGGCGGAACCCTCTACGGAACGGAAATTATTGCCATAAAGAAAGGAAAACGGGGTGACCCGGGAGAAATGACGGGTATGATCGAGTATACGGACCAAAACATTTTGGGGGTAATTTCCGACAATACCACGCAGGGTGTTTTCGGGACCTGTAATGAGACCATGCTCTCTCAGATTGAAGGGGAACCCATTCCCATAGGCTTAAAGCAGGATGTGGAGATCGGTCCCGCGCAGATTCTCTGTGCAGTGGGCGGAGAGGCCAAGTACTATGATATTGAAATTAAGGAATGCCATTTGGACCACAACAATGTAAACAAGGGAATTGTGCTCCAGGTGACGGATCCGGAGCTGATTGCCTTAACGGGTGGCATTATTCAGGGTATGAGCGGCGCGCCCATTATTCAGAACGGTAAACTGATAGGTGCGGTAACCCATGTGCTTGTAAATGACTCCACCAGCGGCTACGGAATCTTTATTGAAGAAATGTTGGATACCGGTAATTAAAAAAATGATCTGTTACTAATGAAAAATGACTTGCAAAATACCCTCGGGGGGTATATAATAAATATACCCCTAGGGGGTATATTTGATTGCTGAGGGAGTCATATGGAAGAGAAGAATTGCTGTCATCATAAGAAAAAAGAGCGTACTGAAAAGGAATATAAGGATTTGATAAATCGATTGAACCGTATTGAGGGACAGATTCGCGGTATTAAAGGAATGGTGGAGCAGGATAACTACTGCACAGACATTCTGGTACAGGTTGCGGCGGTTACCGCTGCGTTAAACAGTTTCAACAAAGTGCTTTTAGGCAGCCATATCAGGGGCTGTGTAGCCGAGGATATCAAAAACGGCAAGGAGGATACCGTGGACGAGTTGGTGGAAACTCTGCAGAAGTTGATGCGGTAGACGGTATTGGGAAAGGAATCGGAAATGGAACAGTATTTGGTAACGGGCATGAGCTGTGCCGCCTGCAGTGCCCGGGTGGAAAAGGCGGTCAGTAACGTGGCGGGTGTGAGCGCCTGTTCCGTCAGTCTTTTGACAAACAGTATGGGTGTGGAAGGAAACGCCTCCCCGCAGGAGATCATCGCAGCAGTAGAGGCTGCCGGCTATGGCGCATCCCTAAAATCTTCCGCGGGAGTTTCAAAGCAGACGGAGGCCGCAGAAGAAGCCTTGGAGGATAAGGAAACACCCCTGTTAAAGAAGCGGCTGTGGGTATCCTTATTCTTTCTGGCAGCATTGATGTATCTGTCCATGGGACACATGATGTGGAACTGGCCCCTTCCGGCCTTTATGGCTGACAACCATATTGCCATGGGTTTAGCCCAGTTATTGCTCACCGTTATCATCATGGTGATCAACCAGCGCTTTTTTATAAGCGGTGCAAAATCCTTATGGCATAGAGCTCCCAATATGGATGCTTTAGTGGCATTGGGAGCGGGAGCGGCCTTTCTTTACAGTACTTACGCCCTCTTTGCCATGACCGATGCCCAGCTAAATGGCAATATGGATGGCGTTATGGCCTATATGCATGAGTTCTATTTTGAATCGGCGGGTACGATCCTGACTCTGATCACACTTGGTAAAATGCTGGAGGCCAAATCCAAGGGCAGGACCACCGACGCCCTCAAAGGACTGATGAAGTTAGCACCTAAAACGGCAGTAGTTCTGCGGGAAGAAAAAGAGGTGGAAGTACCCATTGTAGAAGTGAAGGCGGGGGACATTTTCGTGGTACGTCCCGGTGAGACCATTCCTGTAGATGGCGAGGTGCTTAACGGAAACAGTGCGGTCAACGAAGCGGCACTGACCGGAGAGAGTATTCCCGTGGACAAGGAAGCGGGCGATAAAGTATCCGCTGCCACATTAAATCAGTCCGGCTTTCTGACCTGTAAGGCCACCAGGGTGGGTGAGGATACCACCTTGTCCCAGATCATTAAAATGGTCAGCGATGCGGCAGCCACAAAAGCGCCCATTGCAAAAGTGGCCGACAGAGTATCCGGTATTTTTGTACCGGCAGTCATCAGTATTGCAGTAGTGACCATTCTCATCTGGCTGCTTGCGGGAGAGGGCGTGGGATTTGCACTGGCAAGAGGCATTTCGGTTCTGGTTATCAGCTGCCCCTGTGCATTGGGATTGGCAACTCCGGTGGCTGTCATGGTAGGAAACGGGGTGGGAGCCGGCAACGGTATTCTCTTTAAGACGGCGGTATCCTTGGAGGAGACCGGTAAGACGGAAATAGTGGCCTTGGATAAGACGGGTACCATCACCAGAGGAGAGCCGGTGGTGACGGATATTCATCCCGCAGGGGGCATAAGTGAGAAAGAACTGCTGGCATTGGCCTATACCCTGGAGCAGAAAAGTGAGCATCCGCTGGCCAAGGCGATCATTTTAAAAGCACAGGAAGAAAACATAAACGCCTTTTCCCTACAGGATTTTAAAGCTCTTCCCGGAAACGGGCTGCAGGGCATCTGTGAAGGCAAAAGCCTCTGCGGCGGCAATCTTTCCTTTATTTCGCAGTTCAGTGAAGTAGGGGAGGATGTACGTCTTTTGGCAAAGCAGTTCGCTGCACAGGGAAAGACCCCTCTGTTTTTTGCACAGGATAGTAAGCTCTTAGGCATCATAGCAGTAGCCGACGTCATCAAAGAGGACAGTGCGGAGGCGGTGCATCAGCTGCAGAATATGGGCATACGGGTGGTAATGCTGACCGGTGACAATGAGGAAACTGCCCGGGCCATCGGCGCACAGGCCGGTGTGGACGAGGTGATAGCGGGCGTTCTGCCCGATGGCAAGGAAAGTGTCATCCGCTCCCTGCAAAAACAGGGCAGAACGGCTATGGTAGGGGACGGTATCAATGACGCACCTGCGCTGACTGCCGCCAATATCGGAATTGCCATCGGTGCGGGAACGGATATTGCCATCGATGCCGCCGATGTGGTGCTGATGAAGAGTCGTCTTAAGGATGTGCCTGCTGCAATCCGTTTAAGCAGGGCAACCCTTCGCAATATTCATGAGAACCTGTTCTGGGCCTTTATCTATAATGTGATCGGTATTCCCCTGGCAGCCGGTCTGTGGTATCCTATTTGGGGATGGAAACTAAATCCCATGTTTGGCGCAGCCGCTATGAGTCTTTCCAGCTTCTGTGTGGTAACCAATGCGCTGCGGCTGAACTTATGCAAACTCTACGATACCAAGAGGGATAAAAAGAAAAAACAAAATAATATATCAAATCAAGAAAAGGAGATTAAAACAATGGAAAAGACAATGCAGATTGAAGGAATGATGTGTGGGCACTGTGAGGCAACGGTGAAGAAAACCTTAGAGGAGCTGCCCGGAGTAAGCGAGGCTTTTGTCAGCCATGAGCAGGGCACGGCCCGCGTAGTGCTGACAGAGGAGGTATCCGACGAGGTCTTAAAGAAGGCAGTGGAGGATAAAGGTTATACAGTAAAGTAAAAAGAATAAAATAGGACTTAGTTTATGAGGCTGCCACAAATCTTGGATGATTTAAGATTTGTGGCAGTTTTTTATAGTTTTGGTTAGAGGCCTCTTATACAGTTAAACTGTTAAAGCGTATTGGAGATATGGATTCTATCAAGAATAAGGAGGTTCTATATGTATGAGGTGTTAGTAAAACAAAAAGAAAAATATAATATAACGAATAAAGATATGCCTATTCAGAAAAAATCATACGCAAGGTACGAGCCATTAGGATACACACAGTGTGTTCCTGCAGAAAGCATGGAAGTGGTATCAGAAAATAGTTTGGGTGATAACGGCGTTATCCAGATGTGGAAACTTATGACTACGTCCTATGGGAAGCTACAGCCTTTTAAATGGGCAAAAGACACACAACAACCTTTTTGTGCCAAACTAAATAGTGCCATAGCCTTGGCGCTGAGTAGTCTGGAGAGCTTCCGGAATGCTGCTATGCAAATTAATGATGATACTACACGAGCATTAGCCGGATATGCACTAGAGGCATATGGCGTACTGAATGATGATGAACTAGCAATATATCCGATGCGTGGTGCAAGCCATGCACAATCCGGAAATGGTCCTCATGCTATTTCCATAAACGTGAAGAAGATAATTGATGATAATGAGGGAGCGGAATCAGTGAAAACTTTGATTCATGAGGCTTTTCACATCATTGGTGGAGGCTGGGTTGAGAAGGAATATAACTGTAATGCTACAGACATAAATGAAATGCTAGAGGAAATGCGCGGAAAAGAAAAGGCAGCTATCAATGCCGATACATTTGCCCAATTTGTCATGTGTTATCCAAAACCTTAAAATCCTATCCGGAAACTTGCAGAGGGGTTTTTCATTCTCTTTTCTATGGTATACCTTTAAGTATTTGTGGTTTATGGCCTATATTTATGATATAATCAAATTACTAAATGTGAAATTATGCGGAAGGAAGAGATTATGATAGAACCATATAACGATATTACACAGAAGGCTTTGTTTATGGGTAAATGGCTTTGGATTTTATTTTGGATGATCATTCCGGCATCACTGGCTGATATTATGACGATCAATCTTGTTGCGTTACGATTTCCGCTTTTATATATGGTGGGTCTGATATTGAAATTTACTTGTTCCATTGGTTATGGTCTTATCATTCTCAAAATGTCTTCTGAGAATGGTCGTTACCGTAAATCCGGACTCTGCTATCTTATTGCGGCAGCTATTAATACCATAGCTTTTTTAACTCCCGGTAAGGGGATTGAGGTGCTCTTGATTTTAACCCTTCCGGCAACGGTTATTGCTTTGTTTGCAAAATACCATGAGTTTATGAGCCATGCGGAAGTTGTATATGATGTTGACGCTGATCTTACAGCAAAATGGATCATGCTTTGGAAATGGTATATTCGCATTTTATGCATAATGATTGGCGGCAGTATTGCCGGGGTGATTACGCGGTTTCTCAGTTTACTGGTTATACTTGCAGGCTCAATCGGGCTGATTGTTGTAAGTATATTGCAGCTTGTATATCTCTATAAATCGGCAAAGGCATTTAGAGAATATACATAAGTGGGAATGTTTTTAGTATAGGTTTAATGGAGGACTAAAAATGGAAACATGGTATTATGAGGTTGTACAGATCGATGGGGATTATGCCCATTTAAGAAGAATAGATGTGGAGAGCGAGGATCTAAAACTGGTAGCAAGGGCTTTACTGCCTCCGGAAATTGTGGAGGGCAGCCGGTTAAAATATGAATTGTTTCAGTATACCCTGACCGATTAACGGAAAGAAACCTGAAGAACCGGGCGGCTGGTACAGATAGGCAGCCATGATGAATTGGTAAAGCAAAAGAACGGAAAATATTACGAGATGTGGAATTCCCAGGCGCAGTATTACAGGGAACAGGGCATTGCCATTGAGGGTGTGGCGATGGTATAATGTAACAAGCGCTAAAGAAAAACAAGCGATGCCGAAGGCAGCATTTGTTTTTCTTGCGCTGTTAACGAGCAAGCTGTCTGCGGAGCAGACAAAAGAGCACCGTAAGGTGCAGGCTTGCGAGTATATGTTCTCTGGATAAAAGGAGGAAATCATACCATGGAATGGGGAAGGGTCTCAACGGCAAGTATTGTGGGAATGATATTTACATTGTTAGTTTCTTTTGGCATTCCTATCTTTTTGATGATTTTGGTACGCATAAAGACGCGGGCCAGGATATCCGTCTTTTTTATCGGCTGTGGATTCTTTATTGTCTTTGCGCTGATTCTGGAACAGATACTGCATGCGATAGTATTTGCGGTTGCGGGTCATATCCTGCCAAGCAGCATAATCCTATACGGTTTGTACGGTGGACTGGCTGCTGCGCTGTTTGAGGAAACAGGCCGTTTCATTGCCATGAAGTTCTGCATGAAAAAGTGCCTGGATAAGAACAATGCATTGATGTACGGCGTGGGACATGGCGGCGTGGAAGCCATTCTTCTTGTTGGGCTTACCTATGTAAATAATCTGATTTATTCTATGATGATCAATAGCGGCGGCTTACAGCAGACAATGTCCCTGTTAGAGCCTTCCATGCAGGAAACACTCTATATGCAGGTGCAGGTCCTGTGGCAGCTTCCGGCCTATCAATTTTATCTGGGCGGCGTTGAGAGATTATTGGCCATCGTATTACAAATCTGTCTTTCCGTTTTTGTATATAAAGCTGTAAAAACAGGACGAAAGAAGTTTTTTGCAGGAGCCTTTCTGATACATTTTATGGTGGATTTCCTAACGATTGAAACGGTGAGATTGGGCCTACCCACCTGGGCGGTAGAGCTGGAAGTACTGGTAATAACAGTGGTGATTGCAATCTTTACCGTAAAGCTTTATAAGGCCGACAAAGAGTCCTGATAGAGAAATATTGGAGGAATAGTTACATATGAGATTGGATTTGACGGATATGCTTTACGCCCTGTCGTTTGCACTTGACAAAGTTGAAACAGAACTGTTGGGAATTGATACAGGCCATGGTAAGCGTGTGACATATCTTGCGCTTTTAATGGGAAGGGAAGCAGGATTTCGGGAAGAGGAACTGCGGGATTTTGCAGGCTGCTGCATACTTCATGATAACGCATTGACAGAGTTTATTCACGAGGAACTCTCACACAGCCAAATGTCACAAGATTTATCTGTGCAGATTTCCGATATAGGCGAAGCGCAAGGGTCTAAGATGAATCAACATCACAGTGTTGTCGGAGAGCAGAATATCCGTTTGATGCCATTTCGTACGGATGTAAAGAATATCATCCTATATCACCATGAAAATGCTGACGGAAGCGGTGCACTTGGAATGACGGCTTCTGAGACAACTTTGAAATCACAGATACTGCATTTGGCGGATATCATAGATATGACATGTCGTCTGTCAACTATGACGATGGCGGAATTTGAAGAGCTTTGCAAATGGGTGCAAAGCAAGACGGGAAGTCTGTTTTCCGAGGAAGCCACAGAATTGTTTATGAAAGCTGTGGATTATGATAGGATCGTTTATCTGCAGGACAAAGATGTACTTCCCTATCTGTATGAGGAATTTCATAAAGAGATTATTGATTATTCTGATGAGGAAATCCGTAATATTGCGGGACTGTTTGCAAAAATAGTGGATTACAAATCCGAATTTACGCAGAATCATTCAAGAGGCGTTGCGGAAAAAGCGGAAATTATGGCGCGTTACTATGGTTTTAATGCTGAAAAAGCAATTCGTTACTATTTTGCGGGAGCAATGCATGATATTGGAAAGCTGGCGGTTGTAAACGATATCTTGGAAAAGCCGGGAAAGCTTACCGACAATGAATTTGCGGAAATGAAAAATCACGCTGCCGCAACTTATTACATCTTGAGTCAGGTAAAGGAAATGTCTGATATTGTAAAATGGGCCTCCAATCATCACGAAAAGCTGAACGGAAAAGGTTATCCGCAGGGTCTGACAGCGGATGAGCTAAGCTTTGAGGAACGCCTTATGGCCTGCATTGACATATATCAGGCGCTGACAGAAAAAAGGCCCTACAAAGACGGAATGTCCCATGAGAAGTC
>JAFLSX010000079.1 GCA_022510705.1 Lachnospiraceae bacterium | reverse complement strand
GTCGGCTAATTGACGCTGGGTATAGGATTGGTTTTTCCGCATCTTAGCTATGAACCTTCCGATTTTGATCTGATTCATGACCGTCACTTCCTTTCTTCGGATTCAGCATACAATGAATTTAGTAAAAATCACACCCACGCAACGTAGATAGGCAATGCCGTTCTTCCCTGATCCCGTTTTCAAAATAGTAATATGGCCTTGTGCCAATCACCTCGATCTGGTCTCCGTTAATAAAAATGGTGTCTTCTTCCGGCAATGCAACCACCTTTAACCGTTTGGAAAGCTCCTTCAGATACTCTGTGCTCTCCCGATCCTTTTCTTCCGTTCGGTTGGTGTAATGGCACAAAAGTGAAATTCCATTCAGAACATTAAAACCTGAAAAATCGCGCAGTCCTACATTGTTTTCATCGTCTAACATGCACGACTCCAAGCTCTCACCAAAGATAATGGCGCCAGCGCTTCCGCCAAAAACAATGCCATCCTGCTCAATATATTGCTTTATACGGTCAAAGGCTCCGCTTGTTTTTAAATCAGAGAGCAGCTTGAATGTGTTTCCCCCACCAATGTATATCGCAGAGTAATTCTTTAATTCCTTTCCGGCAAGTTCCTCTGCCGAAGTCACCATCTCTATGTTGGAGATATTAAGCTCGCGCAGCTCTCCGCTGATCCATTCCAAACAGCTCGGATATCGTTCTGACTCCATGGCAAGAGGAACATAAAGCAAAGGCCTTGTATGGTCAATCACATCGCTGAATCTTCTGGTCGCCTCAATGATTTGTTCTCCGGAACCACCGCCGCACAAAAATATCCTCATAGTTGCATTCGCCTCCCTATTCGCGTTTACCTGGTTTGACCTTGCTATATTTTGCTATTTTCCTTTAGGGCATTATAAATGCTGGAAAGGTATAAGTCAAACTATTTCCATTTTCTGTCCGGAATAGAGAACAAGCCTTCTTTCCCCCAGTATACTGCCTTTGAAAAACTGCCATCCGCATTTCGCACAATCACGCTAATCTGGACATCCGACATTTCCAATATTCCGGCGTCATCCTCATCGCCCATAACGGCCACTCCGGTAATCCTAAAGTCCTCCGCAGAATTTATCCAGTAACCTATATATCCTCTCCCGCCTTCCATCACATAGTCATCTTCCTTGTTATAGCGGGTGCCAAAATCAATCCATCCGGTTTTATCCGGTTTGGCAGTAAATACAGTGGCCTCATCCCGAATGAAATATTCATCGATGTTGTCCATCGTAATCGTGTCAATAAATTCCCGAATTTGCCCCCTATTGTACTCTTCCGGAATCTCCCACGCACTTTCCTCGTTGTGTGCAAGAGCATCAAGAAAGGCTTCCGCTTCCTTCGCGTTCGCTTTGCTCTTGTCTAAAGGCAAGGTGAACAGGGCATTTGTCCCTTCATAGTCCGCATTTCTCTGATATACTCCGCTTTGAGTATCCATATAAAAAGCGCTGCTCTCGTTCCCGAATTCATCTACGATTCCAAGCTGCACTCCGCGATCTGCAAACATCTGAAGATTGTCACACTGCAGCAATTCGTACACCACCCCATCCTGCTTAAACCATGTAAGAGCCACATCCATGGTTGCATTGTTTGCCGCAAACCAATCCACTCCGTTGATCAAGGGAGAGACACACAAATTCCTATATTCCATCTCTGTCCCGTCGCTTTTTGCAATGGCGATTGCGGTGTAGGTACGGATAGCGCTCAGGCTTGAGGACACCTCCTCTGGGACACACAGCTCCAGATTTTTCCCTGATACCATACCCAACAGCGTGATATCGTAACCATTGCTCTGCTGAGTCTCGTTGATCTGTATCGCATCTTCCTTCTCAAACGCTTCTGACAAGGCCCCGTTGGTTGAGACATGCTCTGCCACCTGTGCGGGACTTAAATAATGATAGGCTGCATATGTCGTTATACTTCCCACTGCAAACAGGCCCACGCATGCAGCCGCAGCGAATGATTTCCTTATTTTGTTGTGATTCATCATCTGATATTTCTCCTTTGCCTTCACTGTAATCTGACGATTCAGATCCGGATTTGGGGCTTTTCTGCCTGACAGTACATCTTTTACCAAGATATCGAAGTTATTGCTCATAAAAATATTCCTCCAGTTCTAATTTTAAAAGCTTTCTGGCTGCGTATAGTCTGCTTTTTACAGTGCCGATCGGAACATGCAATATCGCTGCAATTTTTTCCTGCGGCACTTCCTCCATGTAATGCAGAAGAATTATGACCCTGTACTTTTCCGGCAGCGCTGCAATTGCGGATTTTAAAACTGCTGATTTTTCCTCTTCTAATACGCTGTCCTCTTCCTCGTAGGCCAAATCAACATAAAAATCTTCTTCCAATACAGTCGTCGGCGCAATCCGGTTTCTCCAGGCCCACTTTCTTTTTCTGTTCTTCCATATGCGAACACTGATAGACAACAGATAGCTTTTCATATTTTCTTCACTGTCTATACGGTCTATTACTTCTATCGCCGTAAGAAAGGTATCTTGGTATAAATCCTCCGCATGCTCCTGATTTTTGGCTAACCACAAGCAAAACGTATAGATATCCCTGCCGTAAACCTCGATACACCTTTCCAGTTCTTTCATCGTCACGTTTCTACTGTTCCTTTTTTCAAAATTGCCATGGCAGAGGGTCCGGTATCGCGAATCCCGGATTCCCTTACACTCATATATTGTAATAACTCAGCCGTTGGTTCGATTATAAA
>JAFLSX010000078.1 GCA_022510705.1 Lachnospiraceae bacterium | reverse complement strand
CGTGTAATAGTTGCAGCTTGTTTATTGCTTTTTATCTCATAGCCGAGTAATACATCAACCGAAGTATCAAATAAATCCGCAAGTTCGACGAGCAGGCTCAAATCCGGTGTGGACAAATTAGCCTCCCACTTATAGACAGCTCCAACAGTAACGCCCAGCGCATCTGCCAACTGTTGCTGTGTCAGTGAATGTGCTTTGCGGAACGTACGAATATTTTCAGAGAGCTTTATATTCATTGTCATTTCTCCTTATTCTTTTGACATTATTGTACTGCCCTTTCATCAAGTTTTGAATACACTGTCCGTATAATTTGAAGAAAAATAATTATACCAATAGTATGATAAAAATTTTTCAATTACCTCTTTCCTTTTTTAAAAAAATGTATTATTATGCGGTTAGTAAAAACTAACTGTGATTAGGAGAGACATCATGGGTACTGCCATTATACTTGTGATCCTTTTTGTAATAGCACTCTTTGCTTTAAAAGGAACATTCAAGCATTTGAGCGGACAGGGGGACTGCTGTGGTGGCAGCAGGGATCCGCTTCCGAAAAAGAAGAGAATAAAGAGGATCGAAGCGGTGACGGACGTCTATCTGGTAAAAATAGACGGTATGCACTGTAATCACTGTAAAGAGTCCGTAGAGAATGCATTAGAGGAACTGGAGGGTGTAACGGTTAAAGTGCATTTGAAAAAAGGAGAAGCACTGGTACAGGCAGCAGGAAATCTGGAAGAGGGAATTATCAGAGAAGCCGTTAAAAAAGCGGGATTTTCAGTAATTGATATTAAGCGGGCCGGATAGATACTTTATAACGAAAACTAATTAAGCAAAATATAAGCTTCAAAAAAATTAAAAAAGTTATTGACATCTAATAAGCGTTAGCATATACTAACTATGAAATTGGGAAGGAAGTGAGAATATGCCTTTGTCATTAGCAAGAACCGGAGAAAAAAATGTAATAAGCAGAGTGGGCGGGAAGGAAGAAACTCGCAAATTTCTGGAAAATCTTGGGTTTGTAGTAGGTGGGGAAGTGACAGTAGTATCCGAAGCCGCTGGCAATATCATCGTGAATGTGAAGGAATCACGTGTTGCGATTGGAAAGGATATGGCTAATAAAATTATAGTGGCTGGTTAGGCTGCTTTAAGAATAAGTCGTTCAAACGGCAGAATGAGAGGAAAACATGAAAACATTAAGAGAAATTCCATGCGGAGAAACAGTAAAAGTTGCCAAATTGACCGGCGAGGGTCCGGTAAAAAGACGTATCATGGACATGGGAATTACCAAGGGTGTTGAAATTTATGTGAGAAAAGTAGCGCCTTTAGGTGATCCGGTGGAAGTGACCGTAAGAGGTTATGAGCTGTCCTTAAGGAAAGCGGATGCCGAAATGATCGAAGTAGAATAATTTTTTTTAACAATTGGTTAGTTAATGCTAACGATAAGAAGTTACAACAAACATAGGTAAGGTACAAATACTTAATAGAAAAGAGGTAGATTATGTCGATTAAGATTGCATTGGCCGGTAACCCTAACAGCGGCAAAACAACACTTTTTAATGCATTGACCGGCTCGAACCAGTTTGTGGGTAACTGGCCCGGTGTAACGGTAGAAAAGAAAGAGGGCAGATTAAAGGGAAATAAAGACGTGGTCATCATGGACCTTCCCGGTATCTATTCCCTTTCTCCGTATACCCTTGAAGAGGTGGTAGCCAGAAATTATCTGATCACAGAAAGACCGGACGCCATTTTAAATATTGTAGACGGTACTAATATCGAAAGAAACTTGTACCTGAGTACACAGCTTTTGGAACTGGGCATTCCGGTTGTCATGGCCGTGAATATGATGGATATCGTAGGTAAAAGCGGAGATAAGATCAATGTCGATAAGCTCAGCGATGAGTTAGGCTGCGAGGTTGTGGAGATTTCTGCACTGAAAGGAGCAGGCATTGAACAGGCCGTGGAAAAAGCAATTGGGGCAGCAAAGAAGAAACAGGCAGCAGCAGCTGTACATAAATTTGCTCCCGAGGTAGAAACTATTATTACCGCAGTAGAAAGCAGGCTGACAGATGTGTCAGATGAACAAAAGCGTTTCTTTGCAATTAAGCTTTTAGAGCGGGATGATAAGATTGCAGAGCAGATGAAACAGGCTCCGGATGTTTCCGCAGAAATCGAAAAACTGGAAACGGCGATGGATGACGATACGGAGAGTATCATCACCAACGAAAGGTATCTGTATATATCCGCTATTATCAAAGACTGCTATACAAGGAACAGCAAAGAGAAGTTGACTGTTTCTGATAAGATTGATAAGATTGTGACTAACAGATGGCTGGCACTGCCCATATTTGCGGTTGTAATGTTTATCGTGTACTTCATATCCGTTACCACGGTGGGTATCTGGGCCACCGACTGGGCTAACGACGGTGTATTCGGTGAGGGATGGAGTCTGTTCGGACTGGAGATTCCGGGTATTCCCGTACTGGTAGAATCCGGGCTGGAGGCCATCGGTTGTGCGGACTGGTTAATGGGACTGATCCTGGACGGTATCGTAGCCGGCGTAGGTGCGGTTCTGGGCTTTGTGCCCCAGATGTTGGTGCTGTTTATTTTCCTGGCATTTTTGGAAGCTTGTGGCTACATGGCCCGTGTGGCATTTATCATGGACAGGATTTTCCGTAAGTTCGGCCTTTCCGGTAAATCTTTCATTCCCATGCTGATCGGTTCCGGCTGCGGCGTGCCCGGTGTGATGGCTTCCCGTACTATTGAGAATGACCGTGACAGAAAGATGACGATCATGACCACCACCTTTATTCCCTGTGGAGCCAAGCTGCCCATTATCGGTCTGATAGCGGGCGCGCTCTTCGGCGGTGCATGGTGGGTAGCGCCCAGTGCGTACTTTGTTGGTATTGCTGCAATTATTACTTCCGGTATTATTTTAAAGAAGACCAAAATGTTTGCAGGGGATCCGGCTCCCTTTGTTATGGAGCTTCC
>JAFLSX010000077.1 GCA_022510705.1 Lachnospiraceae bacterium | reverse complement strand
CATTCTACTCATCAGGAGGCATGGATAATAGAGGAATAAGAAGACTGCGATTGTCGGAGAGAGGATATACGATTGAAGAGGTATCAGATAGTGAATCTCAAGAAGAAAAAATCGGAGCTGTGTGGTATGATTTGACGCCTGAGAACGTGAAGATTGCTTTTGAAGCTTCACACGAGTGGGAGCTGAATAACCGCACTCCGTCTTCAAGCGGAGGAGCCAAAGCTGCACACGATATGGCTGAGGAGGTTATGGGGTATTTAAAATCCAAGGACGCAGAAGCCTTAAAGGCCATGTTTTGCGATGAGCTAAAAGCCAGTGACGACTTTGACAAAAAAATTGACGAGGTGATGAACTTACTTGACGGTGAGATTATTTCATACAGAAACGTAAGTGGCAGCGGAGAACACGGAGCAACATGGGACGAAATTAAGCCTCAACTTGACTATGTCGAAACCGATACTGGAAAGTGTTATAGTTTATTTATGTCGGTATATATAAAAAATCAAGACACAAGTAAATTAGGCATATATCAGTTTCGATTCAGCGAATTAGGAGATGAAGACGAATATGGAAGCAGGATTCATTTAAATAGCGTAACTATACCCAGAGAAAAACCGTTAGAGGAATATGATTTTGACTGAATGGGAAGGTAAAACGAAGCCGTAAGAGGTTTGGCAATCAATAGATAAGGAGAATTGCGTATGATGCTCAAAGCTACTATGGCACAAACCGCTTATATATTGAAAAAGAAGGAAGCCGTCTGCGTGTTTTATATTTTGTTTGCTATGGTTATCTTCAATTTTATCGGAAATGTTTTATACTTTCAAGGCAGGGATGTCGTGGCGATGTATCAGCCGATGAAATTGCTTTTGCTGAGTTTTAACCGCGTGTCGTTTAATGCAACTAATACTCTATTATTGATTCAGGTATATCCGCTTTTAGTGGTATGTCCGGCGGGATTTTCGCTGGCGAAGGAATATCAGCTTGGCATAAGGGTATATCTGGCGTCCAGATTAGGGAATTTTACATATCAGGCAAGTAAATATTTGGCGGTGTTTCTGGCTACAATGATTATTTTTACATTGCCGTTTTTGTTGGAAATTGTATTGAATTGTCTGTCGTTTCCGCTGGCCGCCGCCGGCGACCTTACAAATAAGGCAGTTTATGATGTCAAATACATAAATAGTGTAAATCATTACCTTATGAAAGGCATTTATCTGTACTCGCCCTATCTGTATGCGGTGATCGCTACACTTCTTTTTGGATTTGTGTCAGGGTTGCTTGGCGTTTTTACCGCGGCGGTATCTTCTCTCATTAAAGTGAAATATAATGTTGTCCTTTTTCTGCCGGTGTTTGTTGCTTTAAATCTGTCACTGACATTTGCAGGCAGGCTTCCAAAGGCGGCGCCCAGTATCCGATGGTATGATTATATTCTGATTTTTAACGATCAGATCAAGGATATCAAGTATTTGGCAGCAGGGATATTAGTGTTTGCTGCATTTTCGATAGGCGCTGCCTGTGTTAGCGGAAGAAAGGATTGTTTGTAATGAAGAACAGGTATCGATTGTTATTTTTGACGGCGGTAATGGGCGGGGTCTATCTTTCCTTAAAGTATATCAATCCATATGGTGGTGCAATTACGCTTTCCGAGTTGGTTTTACAGCTCAGTGGTTCACGGGGGAGCTTTGCGTTGGGCTTTTCCCTGTTGGAGCTGGAAGCGTTTGGGATGTGTTTGTTTCCGGCATTTATTTTTGAGGTTTATGCAGGAACTATGCTGTATCGGCATTTCTGCACAGCGAGCATTTACATTTTTTCACGCTGCCCGCATCGGATGAAATGGTATATGAGGGAGGTCTGTCACCTGTGTGCTGCAGTAAGTGTTTTCCATATTCTTTTACTGGCTGCAGCAGTGCTAACGGTTGTCATTCGTTATACCATACTGCCGGACAGTGCAGGGATCGCGCTGCTGGTATATCATTTCCTGATTCAGTCTTTGTGGGTATATATCATGGCGCTGCTGGTCAATCTGTTTGCTGTATTTTGGGGGAGCAGTACCTCATATGCAATCGTGGTTGGTGCGCAGTTGATTTGTATCGTGCTGTTAAATCTTATGGATAGACTTGTGCGGGCTTCTGACGGCAGGTTGTCCTATGAAAATATTCTGATATGGAACCCTGTTTCACATCTGGTTGTAGGATGGCATAGCAGTAATGCGGAATCGGTCCGTCAGGTTCTCACATCATCGTATATGCAGGCAGACCTGTACCATTCCCTGATCATGCTCCTTGCTGCCGGAATCATTATCACATTTGCAGGAGCGTTTGTCATTAAAAAGCATGATTTATTGATTTCGGATCTGGAAACGGGGGTGGCATAAATGGAATTGATTGTAAACAACATAAATAAATCCATACGAAAGAAAGTGATACTTTCTGAGGTTAATCTATGCCTAAAGGGCGGAAATATTTATGGCTTCGTCGGCAGAAACGGCTCCGGGAAAACCATGCTGTTTCGCGCATTGTCGGGACTGATGGGAATTGACTCCGGCAGTATTGTGTGGGAAGGGAAAACTCTGCATAATGATTTCTCAGTGCTGCCGAGCCTGGGAATTATCATAGAAAATGCAGGACTGTATCCGAATTTTACAGGCATCGAAAATCTTACCTATCTTGCGAGTCTGACAAAGAGAATTGGGCAGAAGGAGATTATCCATGCAATCACCCGCGTTGGCTTGAATCCATATGACAAAAGGCTGTACGGAAAGTATTCGCTTGGAATGAAACAGCGCCTTGCGATTGCCCAGGCAATTATGGAAAAACCGGATGTAATTATGTTGGATGAACCCACCAATTCGCTTGATGAGGCGGGCGTAGAGGAGATCCGAAGGGTCATTTTGGAGGAGAAGGAAAGAGGGGCGTTAATTCTGGTGGCAAGCCATAATAAAGAGGATATCCAGATTCTGGCGGATGAACTGTACAGGGTGGAGAATGGTCATGTGACCAAGCAGGGGGCAAATCTATGAGACGGAAGGTATTGGTGTTTCTTACAGTATGTGTATATCTTGCGGCAATGGCATTTGGTATTGCAAAAAGGCAGACATATACGGATTTGGCGAAACAGGAAAATTATCTGGATCAGGTGGTGGTCGCGGAATTGCCGGAAGGCTTGGCAAATACTTCATGTGCAAAAATGAGCCAAATCCTGCCGGATTCCGCGCATATTTTAAGGGTGGAAGCGACTGGAGAAATCGAGCATTTGTTTCTGGTGGACCGGCAGAGGGCGGTTATTCGGCAGGTATATGCAGGCGACGGATTGGAAGAAGGGGAAGAGATCTGCCTTTTTTCCGGTCGGTGGCAATTAATTGCAGATGAAGAGGAGCAATCAATTCAAAGGGGATTTGTGAATATTATGGAGGTTGGAGCTGAATATCTGGTGTTTGCGGAGAGCGTGACGGAGGATTGGAAGACGGATATCCCGTTGGTTAAGGTGAATGCAGGTGATGATGAATTTGTAATTGCGCCAGTGTTTTGCTATGAGGAGCGCCAGAATGTGATAATGCCAATATCTGGTGGTACAACCTATGTTCCCTATAAGGATGTAAAGGACAATGAGTTTTTTGCGGCATCGGAGGAGGC
>JAFLSX010000076.1 GCA_022510705.1 Lachnospiraceae bacterium | reverse complement strand
CCGTTGCAGTTAGATGATACAAAGTGTGCCTTCGGACATTTCTATTATGCGATGAGGCCCAGAAACCGAGCTGTAGCGGAAATATGGTCCGGCTTGGGGGAAAAACATCGTCATTTCCATGGCTATGGTCAAAGTGTGATCGATGCCATTAAACGGGGAAATTATGACAGTGCCAGACAGGAGGTCAAGAAAGCTCGAGATCTTTCAGGTGAACTGATTGGCGATTTTAATAAAATTATTGATATTACAAAGAATCTGGATGCTAACAGACTGGCTGTATTTCAGGAATGATGAGAAAATAAAAAGAAGGAAGTGCCAGAAAGCCTAGAAATGAGGAGGATGTATGGCAAGCCTGTTAAAAAGTACCAATAATACGCGGTCCATTCTGCCGGACGGCTTAAGGTTTGTGCGCAGCGACGTGCCAAACGGTATAACGGAAGAAGAGATACAATGGCTTCTTGCACATAATATTGTCACTGTAATAGATCTTAGGCAAGATGAGGAGAGAAGTAAGAAAAAATGTCCATTAATCGACGATGATAGGTTTCAATACTTTTGTATGCCTGTGACGGGTGGGGATGTGCTCCCCAAGATGGTGGAGGAGGTTTCAAAGTCCTATATCGAAATGGCCGACAGTCAAATGGACAGCATAGTGCAAACAATTATAACAGCCAAGACCAATGTGCTGTTTTTTTGTAATGCTGGGAAAGACCGAACGGGCGTCGTGTCAGCAATCCTTCTTCATAAAATGGGTATGAGCAGGGAGTACATCCTCGATGACTATATGCAGTCAGGTGAAAATTTAAAAGAAGTGCTTAAGATGTATGCAAAACAGTTTCCGCGGGTAGATGTAAATATTATTACTCCCCATGTAAGATACATGGATGAATTTCTTGCATGGCTGGATAGAGCAGAATATAAATTAGTAAATCATAATTGACTAAATTGTCGGAGGAAAATATGCTTGAGTAAGCAATTTATCATAAAATCTTTGGAAGGGATAGAGTGGGAGTAAAAAACTACTATTCGTAGAGATACAAAATGACTTAACTCAACGGATAGTTCGTGTGCACAATAAAGACACTTTGCTATGATGTGCTTGGAAAGGAGGGCAACCGATGGATCAGAACAAAATCGGAAGGTTCATCGCTGAATGCAGAAAAGCGAAACAGCTAACTCAAGCACAGTTAGCAGAAAAACTGAATATCACAGACAGAGCCATATCCAAGTGGGAGACAGGAAAAGGTATGCCGGACTCATCTATTATGCTCGGGCTCTGTGATATTCTCGGGATTAGTGTAAACGAATTATTGAGAGGAGAGTCAATCGAAATGGAAAATTATAGTAAGGCAGCAGAAGAAAATTTATTGGCAATGAAAAGGGAAACAGAGAAGCAGCATCGGCTTATGTTGAATTTAGAAGTGCTCCTTGGCCTCGTTTCTACGATTGCCGCTTTCGTAATCCTGTTCGTTACCATCTTTTATGTTAGAAATATAGCGCTGATCACCTTGCTTAGCGTGGTTGCTGCGGTTATTTTTATGGTGGGAATAGTTGCCTGCCTGAAAATTGAACAAAGTGCAGGATATTATGAATGTGCTGAATGCGGGCATAGATATATTCCGAAATGCAGCGCCGTGTTCTTAGCCGTCCATTATGGCAGAACGAGGAAAATGAAATGCCCCAAATGCGGTCAGAGGAGTTGGAATAAAAAGGTGTTGACGAAGTAGAGTTTTTTCCCTTGCTATTAGGCTTACGAGTCTATAGCAAGGGATTTTTCATTTCACCTGCAATTTCTGCATCTTACCCTCAAAATCATACAACTTACATATCGGGGCATTGAAAGAAAAATCATGCATTGCTATGATGGCCTATATAAAAAAGGAGGTCAGGTAATGAGTGTTATTCGGGTAAATAATCTCACTAAAAAATACAATGATTTTACGGCGGTCAATCATATATCCTTTGAGGTGGAAAGGGGTACTATGCTGGGATTTCTCGGGGTAAACGGTGCAGGTAAGACAACGGTCATTAACATGCTGGCAACGCTGCTTACGCCGAACGAGGGCAGCGCGGAAATCTGCGGTAAAACTCTTGGAAAAAACAATCAGGAAATCCGCAGGAAAATCGGTATTGTCTATCAGCAAAATTGTCTGGACGATATTCTGACAGTCAAAGAAAATCTGATCTGCAGGGGAATTCTGCACGGTGCTTCCCGGGCCGAGGCCAAGGCACAGTGCGGGAAGTTAAGTGAAATATTAAAGCTGGATGAGATATTGAAAAAGAGATACAGAACCCTATCCGGCGGACAGAAAAGGCGGGCGGAAATTGCTGCCGCACTGATGCACACACCGGAACTTCTGTTTTTAGATGAACCTACTACGGGGCTGGATCCCGCTACCAGACAGGATGTGTGGAACACCATTAAAGAGCTTCAAAAAAATGAAAAAATGACGGTATTCCTCACAACCCATTATATGGAGGAGGCAGCAGGGGCGGACAAGATTATCATAATGGACCATGGAAACATTATCACACAGGGAACGCCCTTTGAACTGAAAGAGAAATATGCAAGCGACAGGCTCCGCCTGTATTACAGATCAGGGCAGGAGGAGGAGATACAGGTACCGTCCACTCTGAAAGCGTTGCCGCTTATTCATGCTGCAGAAGATAAAATAAACGGGTTTGAAGTGATCCAGGGAAATATGGATGATGTATTTTTAAATGCAGTCGGAAGAGCTTTGACGGAAGAAGGGGGGAAATAGATATGGAACAGTTATTGGCGATTACGGGTCGGAATTTAAAGAGCTACTTTAGGGACAGGGGCGCGGTATTTTTTTCGCTGCTGTCCATGTTAATCGTAATATTGCTCATGGTCTTTTTTCTGGGAGATATGTATATTGAGAATACCGTGGATATTTTAGGTGAATTTCCCGGCAGGGACGCAGCTGCGGACCAAAAGAATGCAGAACTGCTGATCTTAATCTGGAACTTTGCGGGAATCATTGCCATCAATGCGGTAACGGTCACTCAGGCGGTCTATTCGCTTATGATTAAAGACAGGGTGACGGGAAAATTAAATTCCATCTATACGGCACCGGTCAGTCGCGGCATTATTACTGCCGGATATATAGCGGCGGCATGGATAGCTTCGGTACTGGTATGCACGATCACGCTCTGCATAACAGAATTTTATGGTATAATAAAAGGAATAGAGGCATTTTCCTTTACAACCCATTTGCAGCTGATGGGGTTGATCGCGGTTAACTCTTTTGTATATGCAGGATTCATGTATCTGCTGGCCATGCTGGCAAAAACAGAGGGCGCATGGAACGGTATCGGTACGGTTATCGGAACCTTGGTGGGATTTCTGGGCGGAATCTATATCCCCATCGGTTCCCTTTCCAAAACCATCGGTACAATTATGAAATGCACGCCGGTTATTTACGGCACATCCATGTTTCGGAGCGTTATGACAAAGGAGATTGCGGAGGCAACTTTTTTGGGAGTGCCTGAGGAGGTATTAAAAGAATACCGGCTGATAACGGGAATCCACCTTGAAATATTTGACAGGACGATCGGACTTGCCGAAGAGTGGATGGGATTGTTTTTCTGCGGTATTGTTTTATTGATTGTGGGCATTATGATGTTAAAATACGGAAGGAAAACGGATAGATGAAAATTACGATTGAAACGCCGGGTGAGGGAGAAGAGGACGAGATCATTGTGCGCTGCGCAGCTCTGGATGACAGGCTTATGCATTTGATATCGGCCTTAAAAACCGATCAGGCCGGCTTGACGGGATATCTGGAAGATAAGATCGTAAAACTGGCGGCGAAGGATATTTTTTATTTTGAGTCCGTGGACAACAAGGTTTTTGCCTATGCGGGAAAAACGGTGTACGAGGTGCATAAGAAGCTGTATGAGATTGAGGAAGAATATGCGCATGCGGACTTTGTGAGAATATCCAAGTCGGCAATTGTAAATGTGGCTAAGATTGCTTATATTCGTCCGCTGCTTAACGGGCGCTTTGAGGCAAAGCTGAAAAATGATGAGAAGATCGTTATATCCCGTCAATATGTCATGGAACTGAAAAAGAAGCTTGGAATATAGGAGGGCCGGCAATGAGAAAAATCCTGGAATTTTTTAAATGGTTTTTTTACATTACGACGAGTGTTTTGTTTATATGTGCGGCTAATCTGGCGCTGTCCGGAGTGGATATCATTTCTGCTAAAATGATGTGGAATATTCTTTTATCCGGTCTTATTACTGCGTTGGTCACCACATTGCTGCGGCCGGATGAGAAAGATGGCGGAAAAATCATGATAATAAAAATAATTATCCATTATATAGTCCTGTGTGTAGTGATGATAATATGCGGGCACCGGTTTGGATGGATGGAGTTTTTGCTTAGGGATATTATTATGATGTTGGTATCGGTTGCAATTGTTTATTTTATTGTATTTTTTGCAAGCTTTTGGATTGATCTAAAGAGAGCCGAAGAAATCAACCAAAAGTTAAAAGAGAAATACAGCGATAAAGAGTAAAACTGTGGTATAATGATTCTGCGTTAGCAGAATCATTATACCGACAGGCCACTGCTTGAAAAGTAAATGCCGCTTTGCGGCGCTTCCTTTTCTGCGCTTGT
>JAFLSX010000075.1 GCA_022510705.1 Lachnospiraceae bacterium | reverse complement strand
TTTACTGATGATCTAACCTTCACGTTAAACCCTCCTTTCAAAAAAGACCGTTTTTCATTATAACATGGAATATTTCCATTTACAAGTACTTTTTACAACTTCTAAAGAAGATTTATTTATCACGCCAAATGATACGTCCCTTGGACAAAATCCTACTATGATTTGTCCGGGCTCTTACTTATCACGCCAAATGATACGTCCCTTGGACAAATCATAGGGGGATAATTCCAATGTTACCTTGTCACCGGGCAGGATACGGATAAAATTCTGACGGAGCTTTCCGCTGATATGGGCCAGAACCTTGTGGCCGTTCTCCAGTTCTACCTGAAACATAGTATTAGGAAGCTTTTCGATCACGGTTCCTTCAATTTCAATTACATCTGCTTTAGACATTAAATACCTCCTTGCTTCTGAAAAATTTTAATGATCCTTTTGATTTCTTCATTGCGTACCGGCTCTTTGGCCAGCAACCTTTCCCGTACGCCTTCATCATAGCCCTTTTTCACGGGCTGTATATGCTTTTTATTCTTTTTCTTGGGATGCTCTATGGGTTTTAGCCTTCCGTCTGACAGATACACATATTCGGGATCCTCATCCACTATCATATAGAGCGTCTGTCTGTCATGTCCTGCCTTAGAATAGGCCAGCATACCTATCATAATCATAACCACTTCTTTCTTTCCACCAAACGCGAGTGTCCCTGCACCTAGTAAAGCGTCAGTATTTCCGGTTCTCCGTCCGTGATCAGGATGGTATTCTCATAATGTGCGGATAAAGAGCCGTCAGCCGTCACCACGGTCCAACCGTCATCCAGCCATTCCACATCCGCTCTTCCCATGTTGATCATAGGTTCTACGGCCAATGTCATTCCCGCAGCCAATTTCGGGCCTTTGCGCTTTTGCGCAAAATTGGGAATTTCCGGAGCCTCATGAAGTGATGTGCCAATACCGTGCCCTATCAGATCCCGTACAATGCCGTAACCAAATTTGGAAACATAGGCATCGATGGCATTGGAAATATCATGCAGGTGTCCACCTGCCTTTGCCATCTTCACTCCCTCGAAAAAACTCTGCCTGGTTACCTCAATCAGCTTTTGTGCTTCAGCACTGATCTTGCCCACACCATGGGTTCTGGCCGCGTCCGAATGATAGCCTTTATAAATGAGCCCTGCATCCAGACTGATGATATCACCCTCTTTAAGAACCCGCTGCTTATTTGGTATGCCATGTACCACCTCATTATTCACGGAAGTACAAATGGATGCCGGATATCCCTGGTAATTCTTAAAGTTAGGAACACAGCCCAGCTTCCTGATAAGCTTATCTCCCATAATATCAATGTCCATGGTTGTCATACCGGGCTTAATGGCTTCTTCCAGCTCTTTGTGCACAATAGCCAGCAGTCTGCAGGATTCTTTCATCAGTTCAATTTCTCTGGCAGATTTAATCGTGATTGCCATGTTCTATCCTTCTTTTCTTAGCCTAATATTGCCACTATGGAAGCAAATACATCCTTCATATCCCGGGTACCGTCCACGGTCTTTAAGACTCCCTTAGCCGTATAGAATTCAATCAAAGGCTGGGTCTGCTCATGGTAAACATTCAGTCTGTTCTTTACGGTTTCCGGTTTGTCATCGTCACGCAGCACCAATGCCTGACCACATGTATCGCATACGCCTTCGGTCTTGGGCGGAATGTGCACCAAATGATAGGTGGCACCACAGGAAAGGCAGGCTCTTCTGCCGGACATTCTGTTTATAATATTCTCGTCCGGTACATCCACGTTGATAGCATAATCAATCTTATCCCCCAGCTCATTTAACGCCTTATCCAGTACCTCGGCCTGAGGAATGGTTCTGGGAAATCCGTCCAGCACATAACCGTTCGCACAGTCAGCCTGTGCTACCCGGTCTAACAGGATCTTTACGGTCAGCTCATCCGGAACCAGCAGTCCCTTATCCATGTAAGTCTTAGCTTCTTTGCCAAGCTCCGTACCGTTTTTAATATTTGCTCGGAAAATATCGCCCGTAGAAATATGGGGAATCTGATACTTATCCGCTATCATCTTCGCCTGTGTACCCTTACCTGCGCCGGGGGCGCCTAACATAATAATTTTCATATCTCCTCCCATCTGCCTGTTTGCAGGCTGTCTGAAATGCCTAACATGATTATTTTACCGTTATTATCCACTCTTTGCAAGAACGGAATGAGAAAATATCCGGAGAAAATATTTTCCCCGGATATCTTGTCCTCAACAGACCGATTAGTCGTTTAAAAATCCCTTATAATTGCGTACCAGCATCTGAGATTCTATCTGCTTCATGGTTTCCAGTACCACGCTTACGATAATGATCAAACTGGTTCCGCCAAAGGAAACGCTTGCATTGAACAGACCGTTAAACACATAAGGAAGGATACCGATAATGGTAAGTCCTACGGCACCGATGAAAATCACATAATTCAGTACCTTTGCCAGATAGTCACTGGTTGGCTTACCGGGTCTGATACCCGGAATAAATCCGCCCTGTCTCTTCATATTGTCCGCTACCATCAAAGGATTGAAGGTAATGGAAGTATAGAAATAGGCAAAGAAAATAACCAGCACAATATACAATAGCATACCCAACGTGTAAATAGGTCTTGCCGTCTTACACCAGTTACCTGAGTTGAGTCCGCTTAAAACTTCTCCCCAGAAACCGGAGGGTGTTACCCCGATAAAAGTACAGATGATCAGAGGAAACTGCATAATGGACTGTGCAAAGATAATGGGGATCACGCCTGCCGTATTGACCTTTAACGGAATACTGGAGGACTGTCCGCCCACTAACTTTCTTCCCTGCATCTTCTGTGCATACTGTACGGGAATCTTACGGGTACCGCCATTTAAGATGATAACGAGTACCACCATCACCAAAATGATGGCAAAAATCACAACTACCGCCACTGCTGCAGTTGCAAAGGGCTTGCCAAATACAAACTGTGCAAACAGATTTCCTAAATCGGACGGTATACGTGAGATAATATTGATTACCAGCACAATGGAAATACCGTTTCCTACGCCGTTTTCCGTGATTCTCTCACCAATCCACATCAGGAACGCACTGCCCGCCGTCATAGCTGCAATTGCAGTAATATAATTCAAAGGATCATCAGGATTCATCAAAAGTCCCTGACGGCCAAATCCGACTGCCATGGCGGTAGCCTGGATCAGGGCCAGAACAACCGTCACATATCTGGTAATAGAAGCAATCTTTTTTCTGCCGTCCTCACCGTCTCTCTGCATCTCTTCCAGCTTCGGAATCGCAATCGTCAGAAGCTGCATGATAATGGAAGATGTGATGTAGGGGCTGATGTTTAACGCCAGGATGGACATATTGATAAAGGATCCACCCGTAATTGCGTCAAAAAAGCTGAATGTGCCGCCTGTCTGCTGTGCAAACCAGTTTGCAAAATAAGTTCTGTCCACACCCGGCACAGGCAGCTGTGATCCAATACGAATCACAACCAGCATGGCAAAGGTAAATAAAAGCTTATTTCTTATTTCTCTGATTTTTAACGCATTCCTCAGTGTTGTAAGCATATTACATCACCTCTGCACTTCCACCAAGAGCTTCGATCTTTTCCTTAGCAGATTCACTGAAAGCGTTTGCTTTCACGGTAAGCTTCTTGGTTAACTCTCCATTTCCGAGTATCTTTACGCCGTCTCTGGGATTCTTGATGATACCGGCTTCCATCAATGCATTTACATCGACTTCACTGCCGTTCTCAAATCCTTCCAAAGCGCTCAGATTAATTGCAACGATTTCCTTGGTGTTTCTATTCTTAAAACCTCTCTTGGGAATACGTCTGTATAACGGCATCTGTCCGCCTTCAAAACCGATTCTGGGAGCTCCGGAACGAGCCTTCTGTCCCTTATGGCCTTTACCTGCGGTCTTACCGTTTCCTGAACCGTGTCCACGACCTCTTCTAAAATTATCACTGTGCTTGGAACCTTCTGCAGGTCTTAAATTTGATAATTCCATTCTGACACCTCCTTATCTGCTTATACTTCTTCGACTTTAATCATATGGCCGATTTTCTGAATCTGTCCTCTTGTAGCCGCATTGTCAGGCAGGGTAACAGAGCTGTTGAGTTTTCTAAGACCCATGGACTCTACAACCGCCTTGTTCTTAGGAACGGCACCAATAGTGGACTTTATTAAAGTGATCTTTAACTTCTTTTCTGCCATTGTCTTTTCTCTCCTTTCAAACCATATATAGAAATGGTCTTAACCTTAAGCCAGGATTTCTTCCACTGCCTTGCCGCGGTTTCTGGCTACTTCTTCGGGAGCCTTTAACTGGCATAACCCGGAAATCGTTGCAAGAACGACATTCTGCTTATTGTTGGAGCCTAAAGACTTGGTACGGATATTCTTAATACCTGCCAGCTCGCACACGATACGAGCAGGACCGCCTGCAATAATACCGGTACCTTCCGGAGCCCTCTTTAAAAGGACGTTGGCAGAACCGTACTTACCAATGAAATCATGGGTAATACTATTGTTCTCATCCAGTGCAACGTTTACCAGATGCTTCATTGCATCTTCTTTTCCTTTGCGGATAGCCTCGGGAATTTCTACTGCCTTACCGAGTCCTGCACCTACATGGCCATTGCCGTCACCAACTACTACCAAAGCGGTAAAACGCATATTACGTCCACCCTTTACGGTCTTGGAAACACGCTTGATCACAACAACCTTGTCGGTTAATTCCAGCTGACTTGCATCTATGATTGTATGTTTCATCTTTCTTCTTCCTTTCCTAGAATTGTAAGCCAGCTTCTCTGGCTGCATCAGCTAACGCTGCAACTTTACCCTGGTATATAAAGCCGCCTCTGTCAAAGACTACTTCCGTGATACCCTTTTCCTGTGCCCTCTTGGCAATAACGGTTCCCAGATATGCTGCTGCATCAACGTTATTGGTCTTTTCAAGTTCTGCCTTGATCTCCTTCTCCAGAGTAGAGGCAGCAACTAAAGTGTTTCCGACCGTGTCGTCGATAATTTGAGCATACATATGATTATTGCTTCTGAACACAGCCAGACGGGGTCTTTCAGCAGTGCCGCTGAAACGGTTACGAATTCTCTTGTGCTTCTTCACACGAACTTCTTGTCTAGATTCCTTACTAACCATTTTCATACTCTCCTTATCTATTATTTCTTACCGGTCTTACCAACTTTACGTCTGAT
>JAFLSX010000074.1 GCA_022510705.1 Lachnospiraceae bacterium | reverse complement strand
TATTCCAATAAGCCAATTTGTTTGATTTCATACTAGCTTTCCTTATTCATCCGGTATTTGGACGGCGATATCCCATACTTTTTCTTGAACACATAGCTGAAATAGTTTGCTTCCGGATATCCTACCTTTTCTGCAATGATATAACTCTTATCCTCGGTATTGTTCAAAAGCTCCAGTGCATGCTCCAGCCTTACTTTTGTCAGGTAGGCAACAAAACTCATACCGATTTTCTTCTTAAACATTACCGAAAAATAGGTTGCACTAACGTTAAGATAGCTGCAAAGCTGCTCCACGGAAAGGTCACTTTCTCCATAATGCTCCTCAATATAAGCCTTTGCTTTATCCGTCATTATATTTGTAGAATTGGTGCGCATACTGCGGATTGTATTGCATATACGCGAGCATTTATCCTTCAGCCAATCCTCCAATTCGCTCATGGACCCAAAAGCGCCGACTTTTTGATAAAGATCATAATCCTTACCGAATATCTCCGTCATGTCCATCTGATAGCTGCGCATTAGTTTTAATAATTCAGTCACCATTTCCATTAAACTGAGCTGATACTGCTGGATTGTGGTATTATTCTCCCCTTTCAGCCCATGTACAAATGCCTCAATGGAATGATTGACTTCTTCTTCCGTTCCAAATTTGATTTCATGGATAACATTGGAAATCCCCAAGGGTTCCTGCCATGTTATCTCCCGGGATTCCGGTTCCACGTCATTGATATAGAATGCATGGCCTGCTTCGTCTCCAAAAATCCGATAATCGAAAGCGTTACACGCCCCCTCATAAGAAATTGCTATCTGGCAGATCTGTGTGTAGGCATTGCCCACGCCTGCGCTTACATTCATACCCAACATATGAGAACCCATTTTGCATACCTGATTCATATGATATACAAAATCATGAACATCTTTTTCCTTCTGCAGAAGCGCTATGACAACGACATGTCCCAAATACATGAATACGTAACTCTTCAGGTTCTTATCCAGATAATCTTTTGTCAAATTCATGAGTGACAGCATAAGCATCTGCCTGATCCGAAATACATCTTCCGGCAATTCTATTCCCTCTTCTGACGTTGCATTTTCCGCGGCATATCCGATGTATTCCGGGTCACTCCCACCTACCGCATGACCTTCACCTGTTATTATTCCAACGCTGTAGAAGGATGATCGAAATTCCATACCATACGACTGTAATAATGTTTCTGCCTGTGACTCGGATATCTTGCCGTCCAGTATTCCTGCCAAAAGGTGTTCCCGCATCATAGGAAGACTCTGCTGATAGTATTTACTGAGATTCTCCAGATTTCTGCGCTCATCAAATTCCCGATCCAGATTTTCTTTGATTCGGGAAAATACATTTTCCAGATCTTTCGCTCCAATCGGCTTTAACAGATATTCTTCCACTTCCAGATGAATCGCTTCTCTGGCAAACTCAAAATCGTCAAATCCGGAATAGAGAACCACTTTTGTATTCTTGTAATTCTCCTTTACTTTGGCACTGAGTTCTAATCCATCCATGAAGGGCATCTTAATGTCCGTCATCACCACATCCACAGGCACCTGTTCAACCAATTCCATTGCCTCTTCTCCGTTGCTCGCAGAACCGACCAGCTCAAATCCCAGAGACTCCCAGTCTACTTTCCGCTCAATGGATGTTCTCACATCTTCTTCATCGTCAACCAAAACCACCTTGTAGTAACTCACATGTACTCTCCTTATGATAATTATATAGGTTGATATCTATTTTATAGTGTACAGCGAAGCCCCAAATCCGTCAAAAACTTTTGATGCCTTCACTTACAAAAACCCTCCGGTAGATGCCGGAGGGTTTTGAATCGTTATCATTATTTTTTCTTAACATATTTACGGATATCAAGCGCAACTGCAACTACAATGACAAGACCCTGTACGATGTAGTTGTAATATGGGTTTACACCGAGGAACTGAAGCACGATCTTCAAAAGCTCGAATACAAGCACACCGACAAGTACACCGCCAACTGTACCGATACCACCGGTCGTGGATACACCACCGATGGTACATCCGGCGATTGCCTCCAACTCATATCCGGCACCCATACCGGTTGATGCTCCGCCGCTCTTTCCGGCAAGGAGGTATCCTGCCAATGCATACATAATACCAGCTGTCATATATATGATGATTTTACTTTTAACGGTATTTACACCGGATACTTCCGCAGCACTCTCGTTTCCGCCAATCGCATACATGTATTTACCGTGTGTGGTCTTATTAAAAATAAACCAGAAAAGCACTCCTACCAATACAGCTATTACAAGAAGAAACGGTATCCCGGGATAATTACCGATACTGAGGAATTTACCGTTTGTAAAATTGGTGTATGCACTCTGAAAACCGCCGATAGGCTGTGCATTCGTAAATACCAGAGCAATACCGTATATGATGGTTTGCGTACCCAATGTTGTGATAAATGGCGGCACATTTAATATTGAAACAATCAAACCGTTCACAATACCGATCAACGCACCGACTGCCAATACAATCAGCAGTACGAGCCACATATTCATTTCCGGCAGATTCTTAAACACACGACCATTGTAATCGCCTCTCTGCAGCAGCACACCCGCCAGACATCCCGCAAGGCATACCTGCCGCCCTGCAGACAAGTCTGTACCTTTTGTAATCAAACATCCGCAGACACCCAGTGCAATGATAAAACGAACAGCCGTATTGCTGGCCAAATTATTAAAGTTTCCCCATGAGAAGAAATTGTCAATCGTAAAGCCCACAATTAAACATACAATTGTCAACAGAACAACAATCGGGTTGTTCTTTATTGTCTGCAATACACTCTGAGGAATTGCCTTATTCTTATCCATGATTTTTCCTCCTTATTCAAACTGAGTAGCTAATTCCATAATATTTTCCTGAGTAGCATCATTACCGTCAATAAATCCTGTCACACGACCATCACACATTACCATAATGCGGTCTGACATACCGATCAATTCCGCCATCTCGCTGGAAATCATTATAATACTTTTACCCTGCTTTGCCAGTTCGGCAATGATACAGTAAATTTCATATTTTGCTCCAACATCAATACCTCGGGTCGGCTCATCCAAGATCAGGACATCCGGATTATTAGCCAGCCATCGACCGATCAATACTTTTTGTTGGTTACCGCCTGAAAGACTCTGAATCAGTGTCTTGCTGGAAGGAGTCTTTATATTCATTTTTTGCACATTATCCTGGACAAGTTGTTCTATCTTTTTATTATTCAGACAAATACCGAAATCCAAATAATGATTTAAAGAAGCTACTGAAATATTATCTGCTACAGACAACACTCCCAAGATACCGGTTGCACGACGATCTTCTGTCAACATCGCAATACCTTGGTCAATCGCATCCTTAGGTCTGTTTATTTTCAGTTCCTCTCCTTTATATTTAATTGTGCCGGTAGTATGCGAACGGATACCGAACAGCCCCTCCATAAATTCCGTACGCTGCGCGCCTACCAATCCGCCCACACCAAGTATTTCGCCCTTACGTAATTGAAAACTTGCATGTCGGAAACTTTTCGGATTGATGGATGTAAAATCCTCTACCTCGAATACTACTTCACCCGGTATGTTTTCTCTTTTCGGGAACAGATTCGTCAATTCACGACCCACCATCTTAGTAATGATAAAATCGGTCGTTAAATTCTTAGATTCCCATGTCCCTATATACTTACCATCACGCATGATGGTAACTTCATCTGATATCCTGAGAATTTCGTCCATCTTGTGTGAGATATAAACAATGGAAACGCCTTCCTTCTTTAGATCTTCCACAATACGGAACAATGCCTCAACCTCGTTCTGCGTCAAGGAAGAGGTGGGCTCATCTAAAATCAGAACTTTGCAGTTTGCGGAAACCGCTTTGGCTATTTCCACAGACTGCATTTGAGAAACGCTCAATTCTCCGACCAACTGCCTGGGATCAAAATCCATACGAACTTTTTCCAATAAGGCAATCGTATCTTCATACATTTTCTTGTGATCTACTATGGGAATGAACCCTAAGGCCTTTTTCATAGGGTAGCGTCCCAAAAAAATATTTTCTCCAATCGTCCGTGCAGGAATAGGCTGAAGTTCCTGATGTACCATAGCAATTCCCATCTTTAAAGCTTCCATGGGATCACCGATTTCCACCTTGTCACCTTCATAATAAATTTCACCTGCATCCATTTTGTAAATACCAAACATGCATTTCATCAAAGTGGATTTTCCGGCGCCATTCTCGCCCATCAGAGCGTGAACCGTACCCGGACGGAGACGAAGTTGTGCGTCATCTAACGCTCTTACACCCGGAAAGGATTTGCATACCCCGCGCATTTCCAAGCGATACTCAGACATATTCGCATACCTCCTATTTTATTAAAAGTGGACTGCGCAAGCAGTCCACTTTCATAACTTAACAAAAATCTTTCAGTATAACTGCCGAGAAAATTACTTGGTAATTACTTTTAAGTTACTGCGTAATCTTCTGATAGTCAACCCAGTAGTAATTGTTGATAGACTTTCCGTTCAGACAATCAATTGCAACATCAACTGCCTTGTGAGACTGTCCGATATGATCGTTCAGTACAGTACCGGTCATCTCGCCGTTTTTGATCATTTCCTGACATTCTTCCAGAGCATCTACACCTACCAGATAAATGTCTTCACCAACTTTACGTCCTGCTGTATCGATTGCAGTTTTAGCACCGAGTGCCATACCGTCATTGTTACTGAATACTACTTCTACTGCATCGCCGTACTTAGCAAGTGCGGTTGCTGTAATCTCCTGGCCTTTAGCCTGATCCCAGTTACCAACCTGATCATCCAGCTCTTCAACTTCGATACCTGCATCAACAAGAGCCTTAACGGAGAACTGTGTACGATACTGTGCATCCGGATTCTCAGGATCGCCTTCAATCATGATATAGGAAACCTTACCGTCGCCGTTGATATCACCGTGGTTCGGAAGATCACGGATAATTTCGCCCTGGTATGTGCCGGACTGGCGAGCATCACATCCTACATAACATACATAAGGATTGCCGGTGATTCCTTCATATGACTCATCGAGCGGATTGCCGTCAGTATCATATGCAAGAGGTTCACGGTTGATCAGAACCAAAGGAATGTTTGCGTTAACTACGGAATCAATAATGGATTCAGCAGAAGAGGTCTGAACCAGGTTCAAAATAATAACATCCATACCCTGAGTAATAAATGTATTAACCTGCTCGGTCTGCTTAGCCATATCATTGGCGCTGTCTACCATAGTTACTTCATACTTCACGCTGTCTGTCTCTAATGTCTTAAAGTAATTCTGAATCTCTTCACGATACAGGGTCATGAAATTATCATTGTACTGGTAGATTGCTACGCCGACTTTATAAGTTTTGGCATCACCCGATGAAGATCCTCCGGACTGAGCAGCGCCGTCGGAACCTGTGG
>JAFLSX010000073.1 GCA_022510705.1 Lachnospiraceae bacterium | reverse complement strand
GAAGCGGACTGTATGTATTCCGGTATTATGATAGATACCAACAACTTTATGAGCAAGACCGGTGTGCGTACCTTTGAAGCAGCAGCATTCCTGCGCAGAAATGGCGCGGATGTGACCCGCGTCAGAAAGATGTTCAGGGAGGATGCCGGTGATTATAAGGCAAAAGCTGATGCAGTCAGCCAGGCGGAGATTTACCGTCAGTCCTTTGCAATCTCTATCTGCAATGGGGACGAGGTACAGAGTCCGACGGTAGTAGGAGCACAGGCAGCAAATGAACTGTTGAATATCCGAGGTATAAAGGCCAGCTTTGTATTGACGGAGTATCAGGGGAAGATTTATGTATCTGCCCGTTCTATAGATGAAGTGAATGTACAGATTATCATGGAGCGTCTGGGCGGCGGCGGACATATGAGTATCGCCGGCTGTCAGTTTGAGAGTATCGGAATGGCGGAGGCCATTGGCAATTTGAAAGCTACCATTGATATTATGTTGGAGGAAGGTGCAATATAATGAAGATCATACTATTACAGGATGAAAAGAAACTGGGTAAGAAAGGTGATATTATTGAAGCCAGTGACGGCTATGCCAGAAATTATATTCTGCCCAAGAAAATCGGTGTGGAAGCCACACCTAAAAATATGAACGATTTGAAGCTGCAGAAGGCCAATGCGGACAAGCTTGCCAAGGAACAGTTGGATGCGGCAAAAGATTTGGCAGCAGTATTGGAAACCAAGACGGTGGAAGTAAAGATCAAAGCCGGAGAGGGAGGCAGAGCTTTCGGTTCCGTTTCTTCCAAGGAGATTGCAACAGCCTGCAAGGAGCAGCATGACATAGAATTGGACAAGAAGAAGATTCAGTTGCCCGAAGCCTTAAAGAATTTCGGGATGTATGAGGTCAGTGTAAAACTGCATCCTCAGGTGACCGCTAAATTGAAGGTGCATATATCCGAACAATAGTCGGATATATGAGAACAATACAGCTATTCACAAGTGAAACGGGAGAGGTAACAAGAGAAATGCCTACAATGGAAGAGTCCGTCTTAAAAAGAATATTGCCCCACAGCACCGAGGCGGAGCAGTCTGTCATCGGCTCCATGATCATGGACAGAGAAGCCATTGTAGTAGCTTCTGAGCTGATTGCCGGAGAAGATTTTTACAATAAGCAATACGGTGTTTTGTTTGAAGCCATGGTGGAATTAAACAATGAGGGAAAGCCCGTGGATCTGGTAACTCTGCAAAATCGTCTGAAAGAAAAGGATGTCCCTCCCGAGGTCAGCAGTCTGGAGTTTGTCCGGGATTTGATCACAGCGGTACCGACTTCTGCCAATATTAAACATTATGCTGGAATCGTGGCTGAAAAATCCACATTGCGAAAGCTTATCCGATTGAACGATGAAATCTCCAATACCTGCTATGCAGGAAAGGAGAGCTTGGAGTTCATTCTGGAAGATACGGAAAAGAGAGTTTTTGAGATTGTACAAAAGCGAAATACCGGAGAGTTTGTACCTATCCGTCAGGTTGTTATGAACGCTATGGATAGGATAGAAAGGGCATCTAAGAATAAGGGGGCCGTTACCGGTATTGCTACAGGCTTTGTGGATCTGGATTATCGGACGGCGGGTATGCAGCCCGCGGATTTGGTTCTGATCGCAGCCCGTCCCTCCATGGGAAAAACCGCGTTTGTGCTAAATATTGCTGAGTACGTTGCTTTTAAGCAGAATAAGACCGTGGCAATTTTCAGTTTGGAAATGTCAAAGGAGCAATTGGTAAACCGTCTGTTTTCATTAGAGTCCAAGGTGGATTCCCAACATATCCGTACTGGACAGCTCACGGATCAAGAGTGGGAGAAACTGATAGAGAGTGCCGGCGTTATCGGACGTTCTAACCTGATCATTGATGATACACCGGGTATTTCGGTGCCGGAATTACGGAGCAAATGCCGCAAGTACAAGCTGGAACACAATCTCTCCATGATCATTATTGACTATTTGCAGTTGATGAGCGGCAGCGGACGGGTGGATTCCAGACAGCAGGAAATATCGGAGATTTCCCGTTCATTAAAGGCTATCGCCAGAGAATTAAATGTGCCGGTGCTGGCGCTTTCCCAGTTATCCCGAGCAGTAGAGCAGAGACCCGATCATAGACCCATGCTTTCCGATCTGCGTGAGTCAGGTGCTATTGAGCAGGATGCCGATGTAGTAATGTTCATATATAGGGATGATTATTATCATCACGATTCCGAGAGAAAAGATGTTGCGGAGATCATTATAGCCAAGCAAAGAAACGGCCCTATCGGAACTGTAGAGCTGGCATGGCTGCCCAACTATACGAAGTTTGCCAATTTGGAAAAATAGATATATCCGTACATAAATTATTGATTTACGAAAGAGAACAACGCCTGAGTCCGGCGGCTGTTCTCTTTTTTAAGTATAAGAAAGGAAGGATAAATATGAGTAGTGTTTTTTTGATTTCAGACGCGGCCAGACAGGTAAAAGTTGAAGCCCATGTGCTGCGCTACTGGGAGGAAGAGCTGGGGCTGCCGATTAAACGCAATGAATTGGGGCACCGCTACTATACGGAAGAGGATGTAAAGAGATTTCGGGAAATAAAAGATATGAAGGAGAGAGGACTGCAATTGAAGGCAATCAGAATGGTGCTGAAAAACGGCAGCTTAAATGTGCTGCCTGAAACGCCGAAAGGAGAGAATCAAAGTCATCCGGAGGCGGAAAAGGAATTGAAAGAAGGGATTGAAACGGAAGCAGTAAAGGAGGTAGTCATGCAGGAGCCTTTAGAAGTGGTTTCTGCTCAGGAAACTGCTGTTTACGACACAGAGCGGGAAGAAAAGGCCAAGCGGCTGCAATGGCTCTTAAAGCAGCTTTTTAGGGAGACCCTGCAGGAAAACAATGAGGAGCTGTGCAGGGACATGAAGGATGTGCTGCTAAAGGAGTTAGACTATCAGTTCCGTATGCAGGAGGAAAAGGAAGAAGAACGTAATGCAGAAAAAATAAAGAGAGAAGAAGAGCATTATAAGAAAATAGACGAACTGCTCAGAAAAAAACGCGGACGGATAAAGAAATAGATGTCATGAAAAAAGGAATCGGTTTTACCGATTCCTTTTTAATACTCTTATGGATTATTCCTCTGCAATAGCGCCTACGGGACATACGCCTGCGCAGGAACCGCAGCTGATGCAGGTGCCGGGATCGATCTCCATCTTGCCATCCCCTGCACTGATAGCGCCTACGGGGCACTGTGATTCGCAAGCACCGCAGCTAACGCAAGTATCGTTTATTACGAATGCCATACTTAAAACCCTCCTTTAGTAAAATACGCTGTATGAATGTATTTTCTCATTAATAGTATTCTAATATAAAATGAGGACAAATACAAGAGCTTTATGCATTCTCGGCACGACGTTTTTTGATACCGTTTAAAATGACCTGTTTTTTCTCTATGACCGTATTCTTATCCATGGGAGGAACACCATGCAGTTTGTAGGGAATTCCCAGGGACTCGTATTTTTTCTCGCCCATGGTATGGTAGGGCAGTACATCCAGAGCCTTTAAATTATGGAATTGGCCGATAAAGTAGCCTAACTGTTCCAGATATTTGTCATCATCCGTAATGCCGGGCACCACCACATGGCGTATCCACATATCTACATTCTTCTCATCCAGATATTTGCAAAAGTCCAAAATATGCTCGTTGGGCTGACTGGTCAGTTCCAGATGCTTCTCGGGATCGATATGCTTGATGTCCAACATAACAAGGTCAGTCAGGGGCATAAGCTTTTCCAGTTTCTCCATAAAAGGAGCATTACTGCGGTTAAAGGCAATACCGGAGCTGTCAATACAGGTATGGATATTTTTCTGCTTTGCCAATGTAAATAAATCAATCAGAAAATCCACCTGCATCAGCGGCTCTCCGCCGGTAACGGTAATACCGCCGTTCGTATAAAAACCAATATTTCGCTCATATTGTTCAATGATTTCCGCAGGTTCCATCATGGTGCCGCCGGTCATAGACCAGGTATCCGGATTGTGGCAATAGGCACAGCGCATGGGGCAGCCCTGTACAAAAACAACAAATCGCACACCGGGACCGTCCACGCTGCCAAAGCTTTCTAAAGAATGTATTCTTCCTTGCATAATTCTATCTCCTTCTGGTGGATTTACATATAGTATAACATATTTAAGGGAAATCATCATCCGTATATCACGATATAAACTATATTTTCTCGTATTATCATGATAAAAATATAATTATTAATGATAAACATTAAATATATATTGACAAACATAAAACTGTGGGATATACTGGCAGTGTAAAGGCTTACAACGTAAGCCGTAACTATGAAATTTATTTTAGAAAGGGAAAAGTATGAACGAACAAAACAAGAAACTGGAAAGAATTAAAAAGAGCAGCAATGTGGCAATGATCCTGGCCAGGATTGCAAAGATAGTCTGTATTGTCGGCGCGGCAATCTGCATAGTTTGGGGTGTTGGCTTGATTGCATTTCATGACAAGGTGAATGCAGAACTGCAGCGTGCCGAGGCGGAAGGGAGCGTTGATCTGAATGAGTTGATAATGGAATTGAATGTGGGCGGTTTTACCATGTCCTACAGTGATTCAGATCGATTCAGTGAAACGCTGGGGGTATATATGTTATTGGCATGTGTTGTGATGACTATTTTTGCAGTACTTCTGCATTTTACCGGCCGTGTATTTAAAAAGATCAAGAAAAGTGATTCTCCATTCCAAAAGTCCATATTGAAGGATATGATAGTTGTATTTGCACTGATTACTCTTTTGGCTCTGCAAAGCAGTATTTTAATCGGCGTTATGGTTGGTTTTTCACTCTGGTGCATCTATAGTGTGTTTGACTATGGCTGCGAACTGCAGCAGTTATCCGACGAGACGTTGTAACAGACAATAAGGAGGAAGTATGGCAATTATATTGCGATTGGACAGAATGATGGCCGACAGAAAGATTTCCTTAAATGAACTGGCGGAGAAAGTGGGAATTGCAAACGTGAATCTGTCAAATATAAAAACGGGAAAGGTAAGTGCCATTCGGTTCTCTACTCTGAACGCCATATGTGATGTGCTGGACTGTCAGCCGGGAGATCTGTTGGAATTTCAGAGGGAAGAAGCGAAAGCAGATAGCAAATAGCAAAAAACGAAAAATATAAAAAGCGGTACGTGGATGAGAAATCCAAGTACCGCTCTTTTGCTTCATTGACTAATCTGCTCTAATGGCTTTCACCATCATATTCGCTTACATAGCCTCATGGAACGTACGTGAAATAACGTCTTCCTGCTGTTCCGGAGTAAGCTTAATGAAGTTTACGGCATATCCGGATACACGGATGGTCAGCTGAGGATAGTTCTCGGGATGCTGCTGTGCATCTCTCAGAGTATCTCTGTTCAGTACGTTTACATTTAAATGATGTCCGCCTTTGGTTGCATAACCGTCCAGCAAAGAAACTAAGTTGTTAACCTGTGCATTGTCTACTGCCATAATTTTATTCCTCCTATTATTATATTATTTGTAAATGTTTTAATTATTCTCAGCTTCCTTACGGCCGCTGTAGTCATCAAGTCCCTGATGAAGAGTGGGAACACTGCACGCTAAAGGTGTTCTGGAGCAATCCGTACACCCCATTGTCTGAACATTCTTTGATTCTTCCTCATTGGTATCGACATTGACATGACCAACGCCCTGCCCCATACCGGAGTCAAGCATTTTTACCAAATCGTCGATCATAGTTTTTTCGTCCATAGTGTTCCTCCTTTTAACTGCCGGGCAGCGGGGCCGCCCGGAGAAAGATTACTTATTCAGGTCAAGTTCGATGTCGCCGGAGAATACCTGAGCCTCTTTACCCAGAGCGCCGGGAATGATGGTGAAGGTATTGGAGATACCATCCTGTGCATCAT
>JAFLSX010000072.1 GCA_022510705.1 Lachnospiraceae bacterium | reverse complement strand
AAACAAAAGAGCAGTATTCTCCTCGATACGGCTGTGGGAAATGTCAGGTTGGCGTACCTTGTGAATTTAGGCGACCGGATATGGGCAGATAAACAAATAATCGGAGTTGAGAAAATATGTATAAGCATCACGAAGAATCCATTGAAAATATGAAAGAGTACTTTAGAAAGCAAGGAGTTATAGCCTTGATGCTTATAGGCTCTGTAGCAAAGGGGAAGGAGAGGGCAGATTCTGATCTGGACTGTGCGGTTGTTTTATCAGAGGAAGAATATGCAGAAAAAGAGAAAAGAAATGTAACAACAGAGACAGTGGACGGACATTGTACCTATGAAGGCGGATATTTTGATATTAAGTATATGACAAAGGAATATCTTAAAGATTTGGCAGAGAAAGGTAGTGAACCGGCCAGAAACACCTTTATGAAAGCCAAAATGCTATTTTGCAATGATGCAGAGATTGAAGATATACTGCCGCGGATTCCTGTGTTTCAGAAAAAAGAAAAGGAAGATAAATTATTATCATTTTATTCGGACTTTTGGCTTAATTACTATTATTATTTTAAGTCTTGTCCGATTGATGGATATATGAAAATGCGAACAATAGCAGAAATCATATACAGCTTGTACCGAATGATACTCCAGGAAAATGAGATATTATTTGATTGCAACAGACGTCTGGAAAAACAGGTGAAATCAATATCCGATGAAACTGCTGAGTTGGTGAGATTAGGGAGACAACTTGAAATTTCCCAAAATGAACAGGATGCAGATAGATTTGTGGATAAATTTTGCGAGATCACAACATATGTACCGCCAAAGGATATGGGGATAGTTTTGACAAGATATTCAAAAGACTTCCAAGAATGGTGGAGAGAGCCAAGACCAAATATCAATGAGTGGTAAAGGTAGGATAACAAGCGGTAGGACATTATAGTTCTACCGTTTTTATATGCAGGAAAATAATGACTTTGTCTTATGAGTGCCGACTTGACACTGATAAGTATATACTTTACAATCAAACTACAATCATAGTAATTAATATGATATCTTCATATTGATTAGGCAGATAAGTAAAACAGTATGAGAAAGGAGAGGTACGAATGAAACAAGCCGATTATGGACACCCCGCTCTGGAAGGAGTGAAAAAAGAGGTGCAGAAAGCAGCAGAAGGAAAAAAATATGCTAAAGCACCCATTGAAAAATTAGCGGTTGCGACAGCCCGGCAGAATAATTATCACATGAAGATCAACCACCAGATTCTACACGGAATTGTCGATGGCGCAAGAGCTATTGTGAATATGGAAGAATTGCTGGAACGGCTGGAGACACCGCTGGATCCGGCGGGCAAGCCTGTTGAGATTCATACCAGGGAGGACTATAAAATATACAACTGCCTTAAGACCATGCCGCATTGTATCAAATCCATGGAAATCACCCGGGGTGACACGGAAACTGAGATTGGAACGAACCGACCTCTGGAAAACACAATTTGTGTGGCTATCCACCATCTTGACGATAAAAGCTATGGCGGTCTGTGTGTTCTGAGGGAATGGGGAGCCGTTGACATGGTTACTGTATTTGTTGGTTACAATCCTCTTCAAACCATGATATGGAGAGATATGCTTGACGAAATACCCAATGAACAGTTTACGGCCTGCATACTGGAATCCACACCGGCATCGGCAACAGCTCCAAGCTGGGCAGAAGGAATTTACAGGGTGGTGGAGGATTTCAATAAGTTTCCGTCATCGGAGCCGCTGCCTTCCAAACAGTTTGATGCTATTTTTGACGGAACTGATGAGGAAAAGAATCCTTCCGGGAAACCGCTTCCGTTTCTGAATGCTCAGAGAAGTATCTGTGCGTATAATTTCCTTCGGGCATTGGCTAAGGGACATAGAGAAAACAAAAAGGTGTTTGTATGGGAGGACGGCGGATACCTTAACCCCATCATTGATGAAACTATTCAGGAGAAACTGTCGGTTGCAGATTTTCGAAAGAAATATATGTTGCCTGAGGATAAGGAGACTGACAGTACCTTACCGGCTGATTTTACTGCTGCCTTAGAATCGGTTTTCATCGGAAGTGTGGAATTGACACGAAACGGATATGACATGAGTGCCGCTATTGCGGAAAAACGTGAGATGAATACTACACTGTATTCTATTGCAGCCTCGTATGAGAAAGTGATGTTAGAGGGAGACTCTATTGCCCTTGCCTGTATTGACGCCTTGTCCCAGGTGCTGTATTCCACCGGCTGCAGTTTACGGGAAAGAAACGTGCTCGTAATGGGGGCAAGAGGAAATCTGGGAAGACTGAGTGTCAATCATCTTTCTAATTTACTGGAGACACCAAAGGAACAGTTATGGGGATGTGATTTAAAGGTAGATTGGCCAAAACCGAAACCGGGCTCTATACCTCAATGGGCAGAGTGGTCCGCATCCGACAGACCGTTGGAAAATGTCGGAGGTGAGGTTTCAGCTTATGGCAAGCTGCCTAAAGAGATCCGTTATGGGTTTGATGTTATTCTCGGCTGGACCGGCGGTCCTAAAACTGTTGAAACGGAATCCGGACTTGTAACCTACCAGACGATTAATGGTCAGGATATCGCGGATTGGCTGACGGAAGGGAGAGAAAAAGCAAGTTTATATTTGGTATCGGGCAGCACGAAAACAGTAGAGTTTCTGGATGTGTTAGTGTGGTTGGAATCCCTTTTGGTAACAGAACCCGGGAAACGTATCGTCAATGGAATAAATCTGGATGATATGTCTGCCGCGCCTATTCCTGATCAGCTCTCCATTGCAGCCGTGGCACAGATGTGGCCTAATAAGGACGAAAAGCCGCCTACTGTTATTAAAAGAAATTTTGGAACACAGTTTACTTTTGTATTTAAGCAGGATGGGGTGCAAGTAACAAAGACGATTTACCTGGTAAATAATACTATGCCTGTCAACTTTATGTTTTACGGAACCCCTACAGAGATTATGGATATGACATACAGTCAGGTGACAAGCTGTGCCGCAGCTCTCGTAAAAGCGGACAAGGAAGGTGAAAAGGAGCCTGGGGTGTACCCTACAGACTATCGGCAAAAGGCAACAATAGGTGTATATCTGGCAAGAAAGCTGGATAAGGACTATGATATTCCATCGTCTATTTAGTGGGAATTGTTACAAAAGACAGATGAATTACATAAGGAGGAAAACATTATGTCAAATAAGGATGTTTTAAGTGGAGCTACTGTAGCATATACGGCATATTTTGACTACGTCAGGACACTGATAAATGAAATAGGAAAAGAGAAAGCTCTGGCGTATATGGCGCAGTCAGATACAGCAAGGGGAACAAAAGCCGGAGCTGAAATCAAGGCTCAAGCCGGCGGTAAGGATTTCAGTGCAAAGGAAGCCATTGAAACGATTGTGGAAATGGCCAAGGGGGTTGGCGGAATTGATGAAATTATCGAAAAAACTGATGATTACGCAAAGAGTGTGACAGCATTCGGCAAATGCCCGGTTTATGAAGCAGGAAAAGCTATTGGTATGGAAGATGAGGAAATAGAAACACTGTGCCGTGCAAGTTCGCTGCATTTTCTGGACAGTGTGGTCAGACAGTTGAATCCGAATCTATGCTATAAGGTTACGGCATTCCGATCTGAAAAAGATAAAGGATGCGTAGAAGAGATTGTGCGTAGAACTGATACAGAGAAGCAATAGTGTATATAAAAGGGCGGAAAACTAACAGTTTTACCGCCTTTTCTCTTGTAAATGAGCGGACTGTACTCAGGCAGTCACAGAAAAGACAAGTTGTAAAGAAACTTGCTTTCGTGTATACTGTGTTTCGTATAAAACGAATCATATGACCTGCGATGAGAGAAGGAAGAATACATAACAGAAAAGGAGAAATTGGCTGATGGAATTTCTGCGTTTGTTGGAAGGGATACGTACCCCTGTAATATCCGTATTTATGTCTCTGATTACCTACTGCGGTGACGAGATTTTCTTCATGGCGCTGGCGTTGGCGGTATTTTGGTGCATCAGTAAACGCGATGGATACTATATTTTATTGGTAGGTTTCTTGGGGACGATAGGAAATCAATTCTTAAAACTTTTGTTCCGCATTCCGCGTCCATGGGTGCTGGACCCTGATTTTACCATTGTGGAAAGTGCCCGCGCTGCAGCAACCGGCTATTCTTTTCCTTCAGGACATACGCAGAACATCGTAGGAACCATGACCTGTGTAACATTGATGACCAGGCAGAAGAAGATTCGCATTATTGCGATTGTTCTGATGATTCTTGTTCCGTTTTCCCGGATGTATCTCGGCTGTCATACGCCGCTGGATGTAGGGGTATCCTTTATTCTTGCGCTTGCACTTGCCTTTGCCATTCGTCCCTTAATTGTAGGTAGCGAACAAAAGCCGAATCTGTTGTGGGGACTTCTGCTTATATCATTTATTGCGATATTACTTTATTGGATATTTATAACCTTTTACAGTTTCCCGGCGGATATCGATGCGGAGAATCTCTACTCCGGTATTAAAAATGCCTATACATTATTGGGATGTCTCATCGGATTAATGGTCGTCAAAGCGCTGGACGACCAATTTATACATTTTCAGGTGGGAGCCGTATGGTGGGTCCAGATTATCAAAACGGTATTAGGACTTATTCTGATTGTCGGCGTGAGGGCAGGACTGAAGGCTCCGCTGCAGGCCATTATGCCGGAATTTCCGGCGACTGCCGTTCGGTATTTCATCATGGTGCTATTTGCCGGTGCAGTATGGCCGCTGACCTTTCCGTGGTTTGCGAAACTTGGAGGACATGAAGGGAAGAGGCTGCAGGAAAACTAAAGAATGTGTAAAATTTTGCTTGTTTTTATATGTTTTACCGATTCAGTTTGCTTTATATTATCTGATATGGTAACCTATATACAATTAACATAGCAACAGGTCTTAACTGATTTCACAATTCAATTATCTTATCTATCAACTGTTTCGCTTAAATCGGAGGGATACATAATGAAGAAAATATTTACCAAACGATTATGCATTTACATGATTATCGGTATGGCAGCCGCTGTAGTGGCTATTTTCATACTGCAGACCGTGACAACACGTATCAGCAATACGGCATCCAGTCAGGATAAATTGTCCATGGTTAAAGAAAAACTGGAGAGTAATGAGGAAGAAATTGAAAATCTGACCAAAGATTTGGGAGAAAACAGTCTGGCCAAATCAAAAGCCTTTGCGGACATTATCGCTGCGGATACTACTATTATTTCCGATAAAGATAAGATGGATGCGTTAATGGACGACTTGAAAGTGAGTGAGCTGCATGTGATAGATGAGAACGGTATTATCACTCACAGTACCGTAGATGCTTACATCGGATTTGATATGGCAAGCGGAGAGCAGTCGGCGGCTTTCTTAGTGATTATTGATGACCCGACAATAGAGATTGTTCAGGAACCTCAGGAAAATTCTGCAGAGGCTAAACTGATGCAGTATGTGGGTGTGGCAAGAAAAGACGCAAAAGGGTTTGTCCAGGTCGGCATCCGTCCGGAAATGTTGGAACTGGCCTTAGCCGGCACTGCCATTGATGTTGTATTAAGTGACATTGATTTCGGTTCAAAAGGATTTGTTTGGGCAGTGGATATGCAATCGGGACAAATCACCGCGTATCCGGATAAGAAACTTATCGGTGCCGCAGCAAGCAGTATTGGTCTGCCGACGAAAGCGGGAAACGGACAGAAAAAGATTAATGGAGTAACAGGACATTATGTAGCTGAAGAATATAACGGTATGCTGATCGGTACATACCTGCCATCCTCAGAGTATTATAGTGCTTGTCTGACAGCGATTGCCATTGTCTCTGTCAGCATGTTGATCATCTTTGCGATTTTGCTTGTCTTGATTAACCGCATGGTGGAAGAGAAGATCGTAAAAGGAATCTATCATTTTGCTGATGTTATGAAAAAAATCGCAGCAGGGGATTATTCCGTTCGCGTGGAAGAGAGAGGAAATCCGGAATTCGCATTGTTCAGTGACGGCATCAATGCCATGTTGGAAGGCATGCAGGACAATCTGAGTGAAAATGAACAACTTTTAGTAAGACAGCAGCAGGATGTAGAGTCAAATAATGCGTTGATAGAAAATGTGAAACAGGTTTGTTCCCGTTTGAATGATATATCCAACGAAACATTGAACAATGCCCAACTGATTCATAA
>JAFLSX010000071.1 GCA_022510705.1 Lachnospiraceae bacterium | reverse complement strand
CAGATTCCGGCATCCGTCATTAAACTGGATCGTTCCTTCCTGTTAAATCAAAAGGACAGAAATCGTCAGGTGATGATCATGCGCGGAATTGTCAATCTCGGAAAAGAACTGAATGCGCAAATTGTGTGTGAGGGCGTAGAAACTGACAACGATGTCGAATTGATGCGGGAAATCGGGGCCTATGTAGCACAGGGCTATCTCTATTCCAGACCGATTCCGGAAGATGAATTCGAGAGGAAGCTTGACTTAAATTAAAGGGAAGTTTCCTGTAGTTTTTTAATTTACAAAACCAAATAGAAATGATATCTCTATAGCAAAGAGAAGCGGTTTTTTACCATGGGGTTAGTTCGCTAATCGTGAGTGGTGTGCTCGCTTCTCTTTTTATGTTTACTAAATCATACAAGTACAGTTTTCTGTTCTCTGCATGATTCACAATCAAACAAGCCGAATAAAGATTATATTTTTCTGTCTTTGATTCATTTTCATAGATTAGCATTACAAAACGAGTTGTGTAATAATAACAGTCATTTTCTGCGCTTTGAGCGTGTTTTTCTTTATAGTTCTCACGAAAGCGTTTTTCTGTAGCAATTTCCCCGACATACTTCCGTAAATACTCCTCAACAGCACTCCGATCAATATTATGTTTGAAATAATATCGGGTTCCAGTTGCAAAAAGAGCTAACGCATACCATGTTGATATACGTTAGCTTCCAAATTTAAAGCTTCAAATCCAGGTTTCTGCTTTCCCTTGTGAATTAATCCGGTATCCGTAATATCATTCCGGGTAAAATATAGTTCATATCATCACCGATCACATCCCGGTTCTCTTCCCATATTTCCCTATAATGACTGCCATCTCCATAAAACCATACGGAAATTTGCCAGAGCGTATCCCCTTTTTGTACTGTATAAGTCCTCTCATCTTCCGTATTTTCCGGGCCCTTATCTCTTCCCAAATAGGCCAGGCGTTCTGCGATGAGCACCTCAAAAAACGCCTTCTGCTCTTCTCCGTATTCAGAATAGAAAGAAAGTTCATGTTCCGGGAAATACATTTCATATTCATCCAGCCAATACCAATACCCCCAGACTTCAAGCTCGCGTTGACTCTTACCCTGCTTGAGATTTCCCGAGATATAGTCATTATCAGTAATCAGATCAAAACTGTTACAGTAACGCACTGTCTGAGTCAGGTCCCCATCGATCTGACTCTGCCACTCGTGCATCCTCTCGTAAGCCGCCCGAAAGATCACTTTCATATTCTCATCGTCACCATATTTCCACATTACCATGGGCTCCTCCATCAGCTCATAGTAAGGGATTTCCTCATATCCGGAATGGGAAGGTGAATAGCCAAGTAAAGCATCCCTCCCCACATCCGGTGTCATCTCGCTGGAAACGTTTGCAAGAATGTTGCTGTAAAGCTGCTGTGGGAAATCCGTCTTTATAATATCTTTTTCCCCATCCGATTCTATCCAGACCCAGAAAACAAAACGCCCTCGTTCTTCATTGCAGTGAGGCAGAAGGACCACAAAATTATTAATCAAGTGTCCGTGTTCATCATGCGTGCCCGGAAAATCATTCCAACATAAATTTATTTCAAAGACATCTTTAGGCGGATTCTCTATCTCTCTATTTTCTTCGCTCCAGTCTGCCGTCACCCGGGTCACATCCATATATACATCATCAGTTATATAAGCATTTAAAAGTTCTTTTACCTGCAGCCAGTAGGGGCTATCTGAGCAATTCTCATAAAAAATCTGCCCGGCCAGACTGTCTGCCGCCTCAGGTCTGAAGGAATCTGTAGGGGCAGACAGGTCCTCCTTCGATCCGTCCCCGCTGTCGGTATTCTTATCCAAATCTGCCGGTTTCACTTTATAACATCCAATAGCCAGCAAACCGCATACGGCAAGAATTACACCAATTCTCCTTCTCATTTATCCTCCTGTGCTGGGCCAACCTCCTACTGTCCCAAATATGCACCTATCAGATTCCATACTGCTGCCGGCTCATAGCCCAGTCTCCAGGCAGCCACACCACCAAGATCATAGCCCTGCATCAGCGTCAGCTTGGCACCGATAGACTGGGAATCTTCAATCCACATCTGATAGAGCACGTCCCCTTTCATAACTTCCGCATAGTTCTGTGAGGTATCTTCATCCCAGCTGCTTTCCATGCCATAGTCGGACAGCACTCTGTCCACGCTGGTCATGGGATAGGCTTCACTGGTTACCGTTGTACCCTCTGTTTTCCAGAGTCTGGTATAGAAAGGCAGGGCATTGACAAGTTTATTATAAGGCACCGTCTCTCCCGCTTTCTCTATTCCATATTTTACGTAATTCAAAGAAGCTACGGAACCGGCCTCCGGACTGCCTGCCCAATGCTCGTCATATCCCATGATGATCACATAATCCACCAGAACGCCCTGTTCTTCTAAATCGTAGTAGGAATTAAAATGATACGGAACATAATTATCCACGGAAAGCACCAGTCCCTGCTCTCTGCAGCGTATGGAAAGTTCCCGCAAAAACTGGATAAATGCTTCGCCGGATGCTTCGCTTATATTTTCAAAGTCAATATTGATACCATCCATGCCGCAGTCTGCTGCCGCCTGCATAATCTGGTCGATCAGGTTGGTTCTGGTAGTGGTGGGGGACAATATCGCAACCATGTCAATATCTTCTCCTGTTTCGTTTTTGTAATTGAAATCATCCACCACGCCCCATACTTCCAATCCCTTATCATGAGCCTTATTTACATAGGACTGCTGGGCAAAGCTCCGCAGGGTTCCGCTGTTACTGTTAATACTGAACCAAGTAGGCGCGATCACTGTAAGGCTGCTGCTGTTTGCGGTCACCTCATCTAAGGTAGAATTACCGGATTCTCCATAAATGGCATGCCAGCCAAGGCATATCTTTTCCTCTTTGGTCAAAGATGTATATTCGGGCGATACATATCCTGCCAGCGTCTCTGGTGTCTCCATCCTCTCGTTCTCTAAGTATTTGTTCTCTACATAGCCGATAATGGCATCCTCTGTTTTGATCTTACACCAGGTTTCCATCTTTTCCAGAATGACCACTTTTTCGCCCTCGGCAATGCTCCGCAAAATAGCGCTCTTAACACCGCCAAGCAATCTGACATTTGTGTCACCTCTGATATCTGCCACCTGCTGCTCGGGCCATTGTGTATAGACTTGCATACGATGGGGCCCATCAAAAACCTCATAAGAGAAATGGGTATATTGCTGTACAAAATCCACTGCAATATAATACGTAACAGAATCGCCCTGTTCCTTTACAAAACTCAAAGAATACCCTGCATCATTGTTTACACCGCCTATCTGATACTCAGAAGTACCGATATTTGTACGAATAATATCGGCAGGTGTGGTGTAAAGCAATAACTGCTCCGTTTCATCCACATAAAAGCGGTCATTAAAATAGGTGTGTACCGTATCTAAATCAAAATAGCAGATTCCATCCTGCATCACTGCTTTTACCGACAGCATCTCGTTCTGCAGCACGATGGGAACTTCATCTTCTTTCACAATATGAAAATACTCATACAAATCCGCTTCTTCGCGGGAATAGGTATATCGTTCTATAATCTGAGAGCCGTAGGCCACGCCTGCGACTATTATGATCAATATAATGGCAATCAATACCGGGATCACTCTTTTCATAAACAGCCTCCATTTTTATCAATTGTACCAGTTCATTATAGCAAACTATCCCAACTTCGTCATTACCATTTTTGACATTTTCCCCGTATAATTTCCAAAAATAATAAATCTTAAGAATTGGGGCGGAACTACGGCAGAGAGGCATTCCCCAACATATATTTCCGCCCCGTATTCAGATGTTTCACCTTTTATGGAGGCACTGACAGCCTACCAATCAGTGATCCGGTCATATCGCAGCTCTTTCAAAGCACCATTGTCATCCAGCACATAATCCGCCATATAGATCATATTTTCGCAGACGCATTTTCCGGCAATGGCTGCAGGCGTAGCGGGCTCTCCCTCTAAAAAGAGACTGACACCCTCACTCTGTACCTGCTCCAGCTTTTTCTGTAACAGCTGCTCCTTATTTTCGTGCACCTTCCTCCCTCCTTACTTTTCGGAGGACATTTTGCCATAAAAAGGTTCTATCCGTGATATACTAAATGTCGCTCCTTTCGCAAAATTTAAAGTCTAAGATGCCCGGCTGTATAATTTTTAAAAAATACCTGTAAACTGAATTAAAACGAGCAAAAAATTTGGAAATAATTAAATTAGATACAGACACATAAGCCTGTAAGACATCCGCATACTATTATTGTACCGAAAAATGCGGACAAGAATAATTTTAAATTTCTAAATTAGAATGCCAAAAGATTACTTTCTAAATACTTGGAAATCCGCTCAGAAAATAAGCGTAGATATTAAGATACTCCAGAAACCTAGAAAGAATTGATATTACGGCTCTCCCTCCTTTCCATACGGGATTGCCGGGACATCTTAGGGCTTTATTATAAGCAAAAAATACGATTATTGCAAGAAAAATTATTCAATTTTAAAAATTTTATTAAAAATAGTGAAACTGCGCCGCTGCTCTTGACTTAAAGAACGGAAAAGTATAATATAATTTTTACAGATTCACAAGAGTTTCAGTCACCAGTAAACGGAAATGCAGTATCTTAATAGTAAGGATGTGATAGCATGAAAATTGAAAAAGTGAATGAAAACCAGATTCGCTGCACCTTGACCCGTGAGGACTTGGCGGACCGCGAACTGAAAATCAGTGAACTGGCCTATGGAACGGAAAAAGCCAAGAATCTCTTCCGTGACATGATGCAGCAAGCTTCCTATGAATGCGGCTTCGAGGCGGAGGATATTCCGCTGATGATAGAGGCGATACCTCTCAATTCGGAATGCATCGTATTGATCATTACCAAAGTGGAGGATCCCGAGGAACTGGATACCCGTTTTTCCAAGTTTGCCCCCTCCGTCCATGACGACGAGGATTTGGAGGAAATCGTAAGCGAAATTGCCGAGGGCGCCGATGACGTCCTGGATTTATTCAAAAAACTGCACGAGAACCGCAAAGCAAACACCGGAGAACCTGCTCCCGCTCTTCCCGAGAAGCAATCTGCTTCCCGCAAAACGGAGACAGAAAGCAGCGACATTTCCAATCTGACAAGGATATTCGTCTTTGACTCCCTCCGCAGTCTGCTTAAACTTTCCGGTATGTTAGCCGGTAATTACAATGGTGAAAACTCTTTGTATAAAGATGAATCTGAAGGACTCTATCTGCTGGTCATTTCCGGTAACGGGCACAGCCCCAGAGAGTTCAACCGTATCTGCAATATCCTGTCCGAGTACGGCAGCGTCAGGAAGAGCCTTCCCGCCAGCCGTTCCTATCTGGAGGAGCACTTCTCCCCCGTCATTGCAGACCACGCTCTGCAGTCACTTGCAGGGATTTAAAATACGGACAAATAAACGGGACGCCATCGGCGCCCCGTTTTTGATACAGCAAATCTATACGGCTGCAATTTTTGCCATGAGATCGTCAATATCCATGCCGTGTACCATGGCAGCTTCTTCCAGAGTTTCAGCCTGTGCGGAAGGACAGCCCAGGCAGTGCATGCCTGCTTCCAGTAAAACGGGCGCCGCATTGGGAGCCTGTCTCAAGATTTCTCCGATTGTCATGTCTTTGGTAACATTACTCATAGTGACACCTCCTTTTATTCTTGATTAGTATAATACTTTCCCTCTCTCTTGGCAAGTAATTCCTCAATTTCCTTTTTGATTGTATTTTTTGAAAAACATTAGGAAATTCGGGCATTTGTACAGAAAAAAATACATGTCTGCGCTTGACGTGTATACACGTTTTTCATATAATAAGGACAAAGGATTTACTATAGTTTTACTTATATATAATCTAATAAAATTTTTAGAGGAGGCATTTCACATGAAACCAATTGAAACCGATTTTGTACGTGGCAAATGGGACTCTGAAGTCAACGTACGCGACTTCATCCAGAGAAACTACCATCCCTATGACGGCGATGAGAGTTTCTTAGCCGAAGCTACACAGAACACCAAGGACTTATGGGCAATGGTTCTCGACCTTCAGAAGAAGGAAAGAGAAGCCGGCGGCGTTCTGGATATGGATACCAAGGTAGTTTCCACCATCACTTCCCATGGCCCCGGATATCTTGACAAGAACAAGGAAACCATTGTAGGCTTCCAGACCGATAAGCCTTTCAAGCGTTCCTTACAGCCTTACGGCGGTATCAGAATGGCAGAGA
>JAFLSX010000070.1 GCA_022510705.1 Lachnospiraceae bacterium | reverse complement strand
CTTCTTTGGGTTATATACAATATTGCCGATCTTTCCGTCAAGACGCCTGCCCTCATGGTTCGCCTTCTTTGCGAGCTTAAGTCCCTGATAATCCATAAAGGCAAAGGGAACAGCATCATCTGTTGCCGCCATGATTTCGCCACATATTTGTATCACTTCGTCGAGAACAGATTTATCCACCTTGATGGGACCGTGAGAAAGAATAACCGTATCGTACTGATCTTCGTACCCTTTCAACTTTTGCAGGTTTTCACGATATTCTTCTATGGTTGCGGCTTCTTCATCCCACATAAATACCGAAGGATTGCAGGCATCCCCAAACAGTATCGTTCTCTCTGTACGGTTGAGGATACATGCCATTCCCTTTGTATGACCGGGAATCGATATTACCGTAAGCTCAACATCTCCAAGATCAAATTCCATGCTGTCCTCCAAGTCAAGGTAGCCGGTGGTGCGCACGGGGCAATAATCCTCACTCCGTAGCTGAGCAGCCTTTTCTCCCGCGGTAAATGATACATATCCCATTTTCATGTCCATAGAAGCATGGTGCTCCACAAGAGACCAATCTGCTTTTGACAGATATACCTCATCAAACCAGGCAGCGCCGCCCGCGTGGTCACCGTGTCCATGAGTCAGAATCACCGTGAGCGGAAGGCTTGTCAGGGAGTCAACGAAGACTTTCAAATTACCGGCTCCGGAGCAGGTGTCAATCAGAACAGCTTTCTTTTTGCCCTCCACTAAAAGACAACGCGTACCGGTTATATCCTCAATAACAGTAATGCTCGGCGATATTTTTTCTGCTCTAAATAAACCTATAATCCTTTCGGAATTCATATTCATGGTTCTTGAGTCCTCCCTATTTGTATGTAATATATAATTGCATTTTGCATATTTTTCTAGTACGTACAGTACATTTTAAACTTTTTTATCTACAGGGTCAACATGTTTATCTCAGGTCGTTTTTCTTTCCCAAAGGGAAACAGGAATGAGGATTTCCTCCTTGGGAAATACACTATCCGTCTCAATTTGTTTTGCCAGCAGGGAAATCGCTTTTCTCGCGATCAGCTCCCCGTTTTCACGGATCAGCGTCAACTGAGGATAAGAGTGCTGGGAAAAGAACGGTGTACCATAGCCTATGATGCGAATGTCATTCGGAATGCGAAAGCCAAGTGAGAGATATATTTGCATGCAGCTTATACCAAGCACCTCCGTCTCAGCAAAAATACCATCTGCATCCGGATGCTCCAGAGGCATCATTGAAATCACACTTGTAAAATCATGTGACACTTGCATGTCCAAATCTGCGTGGTATATCCACGGTTCGATTCCGTGAATCAGGAGTTCGTCACGAAAGCCTTTACCCCTTAGGTCTTGCGACAGGTCTCCCGGATAGCTGCTGATATAAATAGGTTTCCGGCATCCTTTGCAAAACAGATGTTTTGCCGCAAGCCTTCCCGCGGAATAATCATCCGACCGGACAGTGTGAATATCGTCCGACAGCTTATATCCAACTGTGACAATGGGCAGATCCACGTTTTCCAGCATCTCTGAATCAAAAGTGTAACTACCCAGAAGAATACCGCTGACCTTCCGTTTATTAAGATAGTCGAACACAACACCTTCCTTTTCCCGATCAAACAGGGAGCTGCAAAGAAGGAGATTATATCCATAATCGTAGGCGGCCCGCTCCAACATGGACACGAAGTATCCGAATCCAGGTAACTCATAGGTTGGAAAAATGGCAGCAATCAGTTTCATCATGCTCTCTTCTTCCTGTCGGAAAGTAGAAAGGCTCGAATAGTTTAACTTTCTTGCCACTGCCTGAACATTACGGATCGTCTCTTGGCTAAAGGAACCTTTGTTGTTGAGAATGCGAGACACTGCCGCTTTTGAAATGCCAACTTCATTTGCTATATCCTGAATAGTAGCCATATTACGTCTCCTGCTATCCGAATTTTACTATGTTTACCTTATCATATTAGCTTATATACGGTCAACTCTCATTTATAGGATGCCCTCAAAGCAAAAAGCACAAAATAGCGTCCCTGATTTTGTGTAATGAGCTGAATTTATACTTCTCTTAAATAAGCGTGTTGACTTATTAAGTAAAATAGTTTATTAATGAATTAACTTATTCTTCGTGTGAGAAAAAGAAAGGAGAAAAAACATGTTTCAGAAAAATGCAAAACCCAATTTGCTCGAAAAGCTGATATACGGTTCCAGCCAAATCGGACTGAACGCTATGTATACGCTTTTCGCAAGCTACATCATGCTCTTTTACACAGACGTAAAGGGCATTAACCCTGCAAGTGTCGGTACAGTCGTTTTGTTATGTAAGGTTTTTGACGGTTTCTCCGACATGATCGCGGGTCAGTACATTGATACTCACAAGAGTAAATACGGACACTGCATTCCCGTTCTGCTCAGGTGGAGTATCCCGATGATGATCAGCGTTATTCTGACCTTCCTGGTTCCTAACACCATTCCTGCGCTCCAGCTGGCCTTCATCTTTGTTACTTACAACCTTTTTAATACCATTTTCTACACAATCGTTGGAGCTGCTGCGGCATCCTTGCCCTCCTATGCGGCGGATGATCCGATTGATCGTTCCCAGATGTTGGCTTACTCTATGCTGTTTGCAGCCGCTATGCAGGTGGTTGTTGCCAGTCGTATTATGCCTGTAATTGAGTTCTTCGGAGGAATGAACAGCCAGGCTGCATGGGTTAAGGCTACACTCCTCTTTGGTGTTATTGGTTTGGTATTTCTTTTCCTCAATGTTTTCTTTGTAAAGGAACGCGTGGAAAATGACAAACCGGCAGAAAATGTATTCAAGGGTGCGGCTTTCGCAGTGAAGAACAAGTACTGGATCATCACTTTGATCATCGGTATATGTGCCAACATCCTTCTGATGTTCAACCTCTCTGTCTCTGTTTATTACCTGAAAGACGTTATGGGCAACTTGGGTCTGATGGGTTCCTTTATCGCTGTCAGCAATGTCCCCGGTGTGTTTCTTATGATGGTTGTTCCCTCCTTGTTTGGCAAGATCAGCAAGCGCGCCATGGTACTTTGTGGCTCCATCCTTATCCTTGTGGGTCAGATTTTGTTCATCCTAGGTCCTTCCGAAAATACGACATGGTTCCTTGCCACCGGCCTCATCAAAGGCATTGGTATGGGTTTCCCCATGGGATTGACAGGCGCTCTGATCGGCGACTGTGTGGACTATGGTGAATGGAAGTTGGGCACCCGTGTACAGAGTGTGCTTTTCGCTGCCAACTCCGTCGGACAGAAGATCGGTCAGGGTCTGCTTACATCGCTTCTTGGTATCTTCCTTACCGCCGTTGGCTATGTAGGCACACAGGATGTACAGTCCGCTACCACCGTTGCGGGTATCGACGCTTTCTTCAAGTTCGGTCCGATTGTTGTATGCATCATTCTCGGAATTTCCGCATACCTGTTCACCATTGAGAAAGATCTTCCTAAAATGCGGCAGGAAGTAGCTGAGAGGAACGGAAATGCCTGAGATCTTTTTTGGCAAAGATATATAGATTGCTTTTCATACATATCATATACAAGACCTCCAGTCTCGATTGGCTGGGGGTCTCATTCAAAACTGATCAAACGGCTAACCACTTTGAAGTCAACTAAACATATTTACCTTTAAGTAAATTATTTAACTATTTGAATAGCACTGATAACGTTAATAGGTATATTTATTTTAGGAGGGATGTTTTATGAGTACTCAGAAAAAATGGACTGTTCAGGAAGTTATTGATAAGATCCTTACGGATATGTGCGGCGGCTCCAAGTTTGAAACGACCTGTGACATTATTTCTGTAGGCAGTCCGGACAGCGAGGTCACCGGTGTAGCGACCACATTTATGGCGACCTTTGATGTCATCAAGGAGACCGTCCGCCAAGGAAAGAACTTCATTATCACCCATGAACCCACTTGGTTTACCGGCATGGACGATACTGAGTGGTGCCGGGAAGACAGCGTTTATTTGGCTAAGCGTAAATATTTAGAAGAGAACGGGGTCACGGTATGGCGTCTTCATGATCATATGCATATGGGATCTGAAAAGGACTATATCTATGAAGGTCTGCTCGAAGAGTTGGGTTGGCACCGGTATCTTCAGCCGGATGAAGCCAGCCCCTGGGTCTATGAAATTCCCGAAACCACAGTTGCCGGCATGGCAGAGTTTTTTAAGAAGAAGATGGGAATGAATACCATTCAGATCATCGGCGACCCGGATATGAAAGTCAAACGGGTTGGGGTTCTTGTAGGCGGCGGCAGCCTAGGACTCGGTGTGGAACATATGCCCATGCAGGTGATGGAGCGCAACAAGTTGGACTTAATGGTGGTGGGCGACATTACTGAATGGACCATCTGTGCTTATATCAATGATGCCTACCAGATGGGTTTTAACCGCGCCATGTTGACTTTGGGCCATGAGCGTAGCGAAGAAGCCGGTATGAAGTATCTGGCCGGATGGCTGCAGGATCGTTTCAGCGATTTCCCAATCAGTTTCGTGGATGCTAAGGAACCTTTCAAGTATCTGTAAGGAGAATGTGTCGAAGACACATACATAGTTCCCGGTTCCACATCGAGGAACTGCTTTGTATCATCATCCGGCAACGGTTTTAGATTGACTGGATATAGAATAAATCTTTTTTTTTCTCCGATAAGGCAGTTCGCACCGCTTTATCGGAGAATGTTAATATGATACAGTAATTTCTCAGGAGGAAAATATATATGAAATGGGTAAGTTCATTCAGTTATCTCCCGATCAACTATGGGGTGCAGCTGGCTCAGGTGGAGGACCAGACACAGCAGATTCTGTTTAATAATAATCTGAACGGCGATAAACTCCGAATTTGTTTTTCCAATAGACACTCAAGCTCTGCTCTGCACTTTCAGTATGTTACGGTGGGAATCGTAAAGGAGAAAAGGATAGACAGAATCCAGACTGTTACGCTGGACGGGAACAAGGAAATCACTTTGACTCCCGGACAAGAGATTTGGAGCGATGTGGTAGACTTGGTTGTACAAGCTGGTGATCGTCTTGCTGTCACAAGCTATGTAGATGAACGTCAATCCATTGAAAGCGTTTGTGCCTTTTGGTCCACTGTTGGTCCACTGGTGCGACTGAGCCGCTCAGGCAACTTTACAGACGGAAGTCCTTTTGAAGAAGTCTCCTCTACTGAGATATACCCTGTCATAGCAGAAGACACTAATCCTATCAAGGCGCATTTCTTCTATGGTATCAGCGGACTTCAGGTATTAACGGGTGATGATGTGAAAACCGTGGTCATGTTTGGAGACTCCATCACTCATATGTCCTATGTGTCCAACGCCCTCAGCAAACGCTTGTATGAGGCATATCCGGGTAAAGTCAGCGTTTTAAACCGCGGAATTGGAGGAAATCGTGTACTGCATGATGCCACAAAAGTGGACTTTCTTCCTGCACAAGGCAGGTGTTTTGGACCAGCCGGCATTAAGCGTTTTGAGCAGGATACCTTTGGACAGGATCACGCTGATGTGGTTCTGGTTCTGGAAGGAATCAATGATATTATGCACCCGATTCAGTTCAATCATCCGGAGGAACAAATCACGCCGGAAGAGTTGGAGAGTGGTTATCAATACTTTATAGAAACGGCTCGTCGACATAGTGCGAAAATTTTTGGCGCTACCATCACTCCCTGTGGTTTCGATGAATATCCAACCGATTGGCTGTACCGGTTTGAAACCATTCGCATTGAGATAAACGAGCGGATACGGACCGGTTTTGGTTATGACGGATTTTTTGATTATGATGCAGCTGTCCGGGACGAAACAAAGCCGGGTTATATGCGGGCTGACTGTCACATCTGTGATGGTCTGCATCCTAACGACAAAGGCGGTATACGGATGGCAGAGAAGATCAATCTGACAGCAATTATGGAATGAGGGCGTCAAAGCACGCCCTCCCAGTCGATTATGGACCGTCGAATTCTGTATGTATTCCGATTCAGAATTGTCTAATATATTAACTTTTACAGAGCAAGTAATATATAAGCATGGTGTTATCATATCTACTATCGCATAATTAACTATGGGAACTCTGCTTTCCTGCTTTGAGGCTGCCTGAAACGAAACATTTACAAATCCCATCAGATCTTCCAGCGTAAGTCCTTGTTTCTTTATCAAAGTATAAATGTATATCACGGAACACTGATGTTCGAAATCCTATTTTTTGAATTGTGGGTTAATTTAAATATCCGCTGGATCGACTTTTTCGTGCCCTAGAAGGTATTAATTGTAGGCATATGTAAAAGTATGATAAAATAAACGTATAAGTAAAGAGAGGATAACAAATCAT
>JAFLSX010000007.1 GCA_022510705.1 Lachnospiraceae bacterium | reverse complement strand
CATCATTGACATAAATTATTTCTTCATTACCGTCCGCATGATAAATGAAAAATCCCCCTGGAATCCCCTGCATAATATCATTTATTGTAAATCTTCCTAAGTTATTTTCTTTATAATGGGAGTTTTCCATAATAATCCCTCCTGCTTCAGTAATTACTAAAAGTTTACCTGTTTTTCTTATGTATATCAACTGTTTTTTGCTCTGACAGACAGACCATTTTTGAACGCTTTATAAGAAAAACGCTCCGACAAAGTCAGAGCGTCTCTAATCTGCTATAATCTCTTAAATATTTTCAGCAATGCCGCCTTACCGCTATTCCGCTATCCTCAAATCCTTGGGTCCGACTATTTGAATTCCTATACCGCTCACCGTGCCGCCCGGCTCAATATAGCCGTTCCAGTCTTCGGCGGTAACTTCCAGCACAGAGCCGTTTACCGTAAAGTTGGCACACCAGCCATTGTCCAAGCTGATATTAGAAGTGAAGGGAATCTTTATGCCCCAGTCGGTGTAGGTGCTGTCGGAATTGTTCTGAATCTCCACAGTGTACTGGTAACAATATCCGTCACCTGTTTCCCAGCTGCCCATAAATTCTACGGTTATACCAAAGTCTCCGTCAGTCCGGGAAAACTTCATGCCACTCTCCAAAGCGTCACCGCCGTTCTGGGAATGATTCCCCGATCCGCCTGACTGATTACCGTTTCCGCCCTGAGCAGATGAATTTCTCTCTAAGGCTTCAAACTCCGTTTCTCCGGTCAACATTTTATAGACCCATTTGCCACAGGTGCTTAAATCTTCTGCCGTAAAGCCGCTTGTCTTATTACAGCTGCTTTTTAAGATAGCAGAAGTTTCATTCTTGTTGGAAAGATTCCACACCACATAGCTGACGCCGTAGGCATTCATGGTACTGATCCACTTTGCGCTGGAAGCCTCATCGATGCCGCCGTTTCCGCTGGCATCACAAATACCGTACTCACTGACAAATACAGGCAGGCCGGCATCAATTGCGGCCGTCATGGTATTCTGCAGGGATTCCTTGTGGGTAGCTGCATAGAAATGCAGCGTATACATAATATTGTCATAGCCTGTAATGGGATCCGCTGCCGCCTGATCCACGTTCTGGGACCAAGTAGGTGTGCCTACCAGAATAATGGCATCTTCATCATAAGAACGAATAATGGGAATGATTTCCTCGGCATAGCTCTTAATATCTTTCCAGCCGGTACCGCCGTTGGGTTCATTGCAAATTTCATAGAGTACATTGTTATAATCGGCATAGTTTTCTGCCATCTCTTCAAAGAATGCCTTCGCTTCTTCTTTATGGTTGTTCGGATTGTTATCGGAAAGGATATGCCAGTCGATGATCACGTACATATCTTGATTGGTAGCATATTCCACACCGTTTGCGATCAGCTCTTTGAAGCTCTCCTTATCCCCTTCGCAGTAACCGCCCTCCGCCGTATACATGGCAAGACGGATAACATTGGCCTTCCAATCCTCATGCAGTTCTCTAAAGCAGTCCTCATTGACATATTCCGGGAACCACTGCAGGCCATGGGTGCTGATACCTCTAAGCTGCACCGGCCGCCCCTGTTCATCCACTAACTGGGTGCCGTCCACATGCAACGCGCCACAAAGCGAGGGAGCCGCTTGCGTGGGATCAAAATCCTCCGGTTCAGTCTCTTCAGGCTCAGAGGATGCTTCCGGCGTTTCTTTAGGATCCTCCCGTTCTATGGTGGTTTCCGTACTCTCCTCAACCGACTCAGGAGGCGTAGTTTCCGTACTGTCCACACTGCCTTTTCCGCATCCGGTTAAGATGCCGGATAAAAGTCCTATACATATTGCAATTGCTAAAAACTTTCTTTTCCTCATAGAATCTGCCTCTTCCTTTCCCCGGGATTTATTATACAATAGAAATAACTGTTTTATAATCTGACTCACTTTTTATTTCTGGTATATCTGCAGAGCGGAAAGCTCATACAGCCCCAGAATTCACCGAACTTACCTTTTCGCGGCATCAATATACCGCCGCATTCCGGACAGAGCATTTCGCCCGCTTCCTGTCTTTTTTCCCCGGCAGCTGCCCCGGCGGATGCTTGCACCGGGTGCTTTTGCATCCATATCTCTCCCAACTTTTCATAGCACAGTTGGTTCATTCGGCAGTCGTTTAACGCTCTGTGGGCGCCTTCTGTTTCAATCTCAAAATGAGCTGCTACATCGATCAGCGTATGATGTCCTAATTCCGGCAGGCAGCTCCGCGCCATGTATAAGGTATCTATGTAATCATTCTGCATCCCCCTGCCCAAGTGACGCATGGCGCTGTCATAAATAAAATTAGTGTCAAATGTATGGATATTATGCCCAACCAGCAAATCTTTGTCAATAAATTCAAAGAAATTTTGAAGGGCTTCTTTGATACCGGGCGCATTGCTCACCATACTGTCGGTAATACCGTTGACCATAGTGGCGGCATACGGAATAGGCATCCCGGGATTGACCAGCGTGGAGAATTCTTCCACTATCTGATGCCCCCGCACCTTAATCCCCGATATTTCTATAATCTCATCCTCCGCCGGACTTAAACCTGTGGTTTCCAAGTCAAAAACAACATAGTCCTTTTCATACAGCGTGAGTCTTTTTCCTTTTTGTCTGGTCATGTTTGAAACCTCTTCTACAATACATACTCCCTGTATTTTAACATTTCTTCTATATATTTCTGTGCAAGAGGGCTTAAAAGGGCATTTTTCCTGGTAATATAGCCAATATGCATGACTTCTTCGGAATCCAGCGGAATGGCCTTATACTCACTGCCGTTTAACTCCTCGCAGATAATGCCGGAGCAGAGAGTATAGCCGTTTAGTCCCACCATCAGATTCAGATTTGTGGCCCGATCGTCCACCTTAATGATCCGCTTGTAATCGTAGGTGCTCAGTACTTCCTCGGACAAATAGAAAGAATTGTTCATGCCCTGATCAAAAGCAATACAGGGATATTCGTCAAGTTCCTCCATGGTAATAAGCGCTTTTCCCGCCAGAGGATGATTCTTCCACAGATACACAAAAATGTGACAGGGAAAGAGTTCATGAAATTCCAGCTCGCTTTCCCGCAAGAGCTTCTCAATGACTTTTTTATTAAAATCATTGATATAGAGCACACCCAGTTCACTTTTAAAATTGTGGACATGCTGTATCACTTCGTAGGTCTTGGTTTCATGGATGGCCAATTCGTATTCGTCCATACCGAAAGCTTTGGCGGTTTCCACAAAGGCCTTGACCGCAAAGGTATAATGCTGCATGGAGACACTGAAAGTTTTCTTGCCCACCGTTTTCTCAATATAGCGCTCTTCCAAGAGCTGGTACTGGGAGGCCACTTGACGGGCGTAACCTAAAAACTCACTCCCCTCGGGAGTCAATGTGATTCCCCTGTTGGTCCGTAAAAAGATAGGGATCCCCAGTTCCTCCTCCAGCTTATCCACTGCACCGGAGAGGCTGGGCTGCGAAACAAAAAGGGCCTTGGCAGCCAGATTGATGGAGCCGTTATCCGCAATGGCAATCACATATTTCAACTGCTGTAACGTCATAACAAATTCTCCTTTATCTTACAGAATATAGCCGATCCGAATTACACCGGCTTACTCTCATAAAAGGCTCCCACAATTTCTGCAGGAGCCTTTCCTTTCAACGGTATTTTCTAAATAATTCTCCTTACGGAAAGAATGGTTCGATATTCTGCTCTTCCCAACTTAATACCGGTCTTGGCCGTGCTGGCGTGCACAATATAACCTCCGCCTATGTACAGAGCCACATGCCCGTCATAACAGATGATATCTCCCGGCTGTGCGTCCTTGTACGATACTTCCACGCCGGCGCTCCTCTGGCTGTACGAGGTACGGGGAATGGTATAACCGAAATCCATAAACACCCGATAGGTGAAACCGGAGCAATCCGCTCCCTTTGTCAGACTGGTCCCGCCGGCCACATAGGGATTGCCAATGTACTGGCAGGCATATAGGGCAATCTTCTTTCCCAAGTCGCTGCCGGAGGCACCCGATATGATTTCTGATACCGACTTATTCACTGTATAGTTGCCACTGGCTGCAGCTGCTGCAGCTGCTTTTCTTCTCTCTTCTTCCTGAAGCTTTTTCAGTTCTGCCTGTTCCTGCTTGATCTTGGCTTTTAAAAGGCTGGCTTCCTGTCTGGCTCTGGCCAGCTGGGCATCATAATTAGCGGATTGTATTTTCAATTTCTCCAACATTTCATCCAGATAGGCCTGCTGTACTTCCATGCCGGCTTTGGCCTCCTGTAACTCTGCCTTATCCGCTTCCAACTGATCCCAAAGAAGTCCTACCTGCACTTTGGTATCTTCATATTCCTCTAAAAGTTTGCGGTCATAATCATAGACTGCTTCCATATAAGTAATCTGATTTAACACCTCGTCAAAACTGCCGGCTCCCAAAAGAGCGGTGAGATAATCCGTATCTCCTCTCTCGTACATGAACTGGATCTGGCGCACCATGGCATTGTACTGTTCTTCTTCCCTGGCTTTGGCCTCGTCATACTGCCCCTGTACAACAGCAATTTCCTCTGTCTTGTCCGCAATCTCCTCCTCCAGAATACCTATCTCCGTCATCATGTTCACAAGCTCGGCATCCAGATCGCTGATCTGCTCGTCCAGAAGGTCCTGCTCATCCTCAAGCCCCATTATGATATCGTTGAGTTCACTTAAACTGTTGTTATCATCGGCAATATTCTGCTCCAACTGACCTATGGTAGTAGCTTCCGGCCAGATGGTCAGAGAAAAGACCAGTACAAACACCAATATGCAGTTCACAATTTTCACAACCGTCTTTTTCATATCATAAGTACCTTTCAAAATGCGGGTCAGCTTGTTCTTTAGAGTTCACAGTTATTTACGGTTCTGGGGAAAGGCACCACATCTCTGATATTGCTCATGCCCGTCAAATACATAACGCAGCGCTCAAAGCCCAATCCGAAACCTGCGTGGCGTACGGAGCCGTACCTTCTTAAATCCAGATAGAAATCATAGTCCTCTTTTTTCAGGCCCAGTTCCTCCATCCGCTTCTCTAACAGCTCTAACTTATCCTCTCTCTGGCTGCCGCCGATGATCTCCCCGATACCGGGTACCAGACAGTCCATGGCCGCCACTGTTTTCCCATCCTCGTTCAACTTCATATAGAAAGCCTTAATTTCCTTGGGATAATCCGTCACAAAGACCGGACGTTTAAACTCCTGCTCGGTCAGATATCTCTCATGCTCGGTCTGCAGATCACAGCCCCAGGATACTTTATACTCAAATTCATCATTGTGCTTTTCTAACAGACTGATGGCTTCCGTATAGGTCACATGGGCAAAATCAGAGTTTAACACATGCTCAAGGCGCTCAATCAGTCCCTTGTCCACAAATTGATTGAAGAATGCCATTTCCTCCGGCGCATTCTCCAGCACATAGCGGATAATGAACTTCAGCATGGATTCCGCCAATGCCATATCATCCTTTAAATCCGCAAAGGCCATCTCCGGCTCTATCATCCAGAATTCCGCGGCATGACGGGTGGTATTGGAATTCTCCGCCCTGAAGGTAGGTCCAAAAGTATATACGTTTCTGAATGCAAATGCATAGGTCTCCACATTCAACTGCCCGCTGACAGTCAGATTCGTCTCTTTCCCGAAGAAATCACGGCTATAGTCTATAGCTCCGTCCTCGGTTTTGGGAATATTGTTCAGATCCAAAGTAGTTACCTGGAACATCTCTCCCGCACCTTCACAGTCACTGCCGGTGATCAAGGGCGTGTGCACATAAACAAATCCTCTCTCCATAAAGAAAGTATGAATGGCGTAAGCGATCAGGGAACGTACTCTGAATACCGCCTGGAATGTATTGGTTCTTGCCCGCAAATGCGGAATGGTGCGTAGATATTCAAAGCTGTGGCGCTTCTTCTGTAACGGATAGTCTCCGCCGGAAGCACCTTCCAGTACAACCTCCTCCGCCTGCATCTCAAAGGGCTGTTTCGCCTCAGGAGTGGCTACGATAGTTCCTCTGACAATGATGGCAGATCCTACATTCAGCTTAGTGACCTCTTCAAAATTAGACAGTTTATCACTGTATACCACCTGCAGAGTTTCAAAATAGGTTCCATCGTTCACAACCAAAAAGCCAAAAGTCTTGGAATCCCGATTACTTCTGACCCAACCGCCTACAGTTACCTCCTTGCCGATATAACTTTCTCTGTTCCTATATAATGCTTTTACTTCAGTTAAATCCATTTCTTTTCAGTCCTTCCCTCAGTTTTTGCATACATATACGGACTATACTTCCGTCACATATCCATTTTCAATAATAAAATCCACTACCTTTTCAAATAAAAAGTATTCCCTAAAATTCTCTTTGTCCCCGGTAAGCAGCAGTTCATCTACGCTTCCCACTCCGTTTTCTTCCGCAAAACGCTGCAGGGACTCATCCAGTTCTTCCTCGGAAATGCCCAAACCCTCTCTGTTGGCAATGAACTGGAACATCATGCTCTGCTGTGCACTTATTTCTGATGCATAATCCAAATAGGTTGCTGCATCGACCTGATAGAAATAATAGCAGTAGATATCGATATCCAATCCGTACTGCCAGGCCTCATTTTCCAAAGAAATACGGATATTTTCTTTATATCGGTTCTGCAAAGTCTCAGGTACATCGCTAAAGGAGAACACTCCGTCCAGCGCCGCGATCACCGCATCTTCTTTTGCGATCATGTAGTCATAGTCTGCTTCGTACTCCAGATATTCCCGACAGTATTCTAAAAAGGTATCTACACTTTCATATTCTCCTCCCGTCAGATCTGCAAGTACTTCATCCTGCATATCCGAAGCAGAAGTGAGATGGATATAGTTGACCGTAACCGTAAAGACAACCTCTTGACCCGCCAATTCCGAATTGTCATAGTAATCCGGGAATGTGAGATTAAGGTCCACGGTTTCTCCCGGCATCACGCCTACCAAGCCATCCTCAAAGCCGTCAATAAACCGTCCGGAACCGATTGTCAACTGTTGGTTCTGCGCCGTACCGCCGGCAAAAGCTACCCCGTCTTTCTTACCGGAATAGTCCAGATTGATGGTATCTCCGACTACAACCGCACGGTCCACTATGCCGGCTTCAGCAGGCATCGCACTGTTGTAGACGGTTAGTGCCAGCTGCTCCACCTCTTCGTCGGTCACCTCCGCCCGCGCCGGTATATACAGCGTAAGTCCCATATACTCTCCCTCCAGAGTCATATAGTCCTCCACCGTGATATCCTTTAAATACGCTGTTTCGGTATTGTTATTCTCTTCCACATCCGCAGAAGGCGTGCCGGTTTCCTCCGGTGCCTCCGTACTTGGAATATTGTCCGCCGGGTTTGAATCCGCAGAACTGCTTTCTCCTTTACTGCCGCAGGCTGTGAGAACTCCCGCAAAGAGCAAAGCGGACAAAATCATTGCCGTCTTTTTCATAATTCCTCTCATTCTAATCCCACATAAAAATCCATTCTTCCATGCCGGATCGAATTCCTTATAACTATTTATATTTATATCATAAAAGACAGATATTTTAAAGCCCCATTTAGAGCAGGGGGGATAAAAGTCTGCTGACCTGCTCCTTAATTCGCAGCGGCAGGGAGCGGCCCGCATACATATCTTTGGTGATCAGAGTACAATATTGTAAATCTTCCATGAAATACCGGGTCATCTCTTTTGCCTTGTCCTCATCGTAAACTACCGCATTGACCTCAAAGTTTAGGGCAAAACTGCGGATATCCATATTGGCCGTTCCGTAACAGAACACTTTGTCATCTACGATCAGACCCTTGCTGTGCAGAAATCCCCTGTCATAGGTATAGCAGTTAGCACCTGCCATGACCAGTTCTCCCATATAGGAATAGGTAGCCCAGTATACAAATGGATGGTCCGGCTTACAGGGAATCATCAGGTTTACTTCTACCCCTGAATGTATGGCGATCAACAGGGATGTCAACAGTGCATCATCCGGAATAAAGTATGGCGTCTGGATGTAAATCTTATGCTCCGCCTTATTGATCAGACGTACATAGTTGTCCCGCACGGGCTGTAAAGAGGTATCGGGACCGCTGTAGATGATCTGCATATTGCAGAAATCCCGTTTTCCCGGCACCATGCCGTCCAAATAAGCGTTCTCCAAAAATAAATTCTCCTTAGCTGCATAGTTCCAATCCAACAAAAAGCGCAGCTCCAGCCCAAGAATGGCCTCCCCCTGTATCCGCAGATGGGTATCCCGCCAATAGCCGAATCTGGAATCCAGCCCGATATATTCTTTGCCGATATTGAAACCGCCCACATAGGCCGCCTTATTGTCTATTACCACGATCTTACGATGATTCCGGTAATTGATACGCATGTGCAGTCGTCTCATGAGAGCAGGAAAAAACTCAGCGGTACGGATACCCTGACGGTTTAAATCCTTCCAATAGCTGTGGCGGACGGAGCGGCAGCCCATGGCATCATATAAGATCCTAACCTCCACCCCTTCTGCAACTTTCTTCAGTAATACATCTTTGATACGATTGAACAGTACGTCATTTTTGATAATATAGTATTGAATGTGTATAAATTTTTCCGCACGCTGCATATCTTCCAACAATGCTTCAAACTTAGCGTTTCCGTCCACATAAATATCAATATCGTTGTCCCCTGTAAGCACGGCTCCTACCGCATCCAGGTTGAACATAACCAAATCGGTAAATCCTTCAATGTCAGGCACCTGTCTCTGCAGTTCCCTATTCTTTAGCTGATTCTCCTGCTGTCTGATCGCCTCGTTGAGCCTGTCTTCGATTTCCTTGGTCTTGAACATTTTTCTTTTGTGCATGTCCGCACCGAGAAAGAGGTAAAAAATAAAACCCAGAATCGGAATGAAATACAAAAGCATCAGCCAGGTCCATACCGTTTTGGGGTCCCGGCGCTGAAAAAAAATGATCACAATTGCAAATATACCGTTCAACACCACCAAATGGGACCATATGAACTGTAAGACCGTATTGGTGACCTCCCATACTTGCTGCATAGTACTTCCTCCGAAATTCTGCGCTAACATGATTATTATATCACAATGATCAATTAAAAAATACCCCAAAAAAGCGTATTGCCTTAAGCAAAAAAGAATGCTACAATATTTTTTGCATAGTAAATTTAGGAGGTTTTCCATCGTATGGGTTGGATTATAGCTATCATTGTCTTAGTCGTGTTGATCGCGATTATGGCCGTATTGTATTTTCTCGGTAGAAAGGCACAGAAAAAGCAGGCCGAACAGCAGGCCATTATGGAAGAGAACAAGCAGACTATTTCCATGCTGATCATTGATAAAAAACGAATGAAGCTAAAGGATTCCGGTTTACCGCAGATAGTCATTGACCAGACCCCAAAGCTGATGCGCGGCTCCAAGCTTCCCATTGTAAAAGCTAAGGTTGGTCCTCAGATTCTTTCCCTCGTCAGTGATGAGAAGATTTTTGACAACATTCCCATCAAGAAGGAAGTAAAGGCAGTTGTCAGCGGTATTTACATACTGGACGTAAAAGGATTGCACGGCAAGCAGGCAGCTGCGCCTGTCAAGAAAAAAGGCTGGTGGAAACGTATGATAGAGTCGGCGCAGGAAAAGGCCGGCGCCAAGCCTTTAAAGTAAGTTTCTGATCAACAATGCAGATATATCTAAAAAATCAGGGACACCTTACGGTGTCCCTTTTCATTGCTTCTTATGTCGGCAAACCACCGCCCGTATCTTCCCGCTCTGAGATTTCCAGACTGATCTTGCAGTCCGCCAAAAATTCATAATTGATCTCCAGCGCATAGTCCACATTACAAAGAATCTGCTTCTCTTCCTCCCGAAGCGTTACTTTCTTTGTATCGATGCCGATCAAAATACTGCCGAAAGGCGTGGAATAATTGGTCAGATTCTTACGGTTTTCCTCAAAGAGCATATGCACGTTCACAAAGCCCTTCTTGGTCAGTTCCATACTGTTACCCTTTAACTTGATAATGTTTTTGGTGCTCTGCTCGCTTCCTTCCGTAGCCTCATCATAGATGATATAATGACTATTATTCCGCAGATAATATTCCGCGGCCATAATCGTCTGTATATTGGTTTGGTCGGCAGCGGCATCAAACTGCAACCCCTTAATGGCCAGCAATACGTCTTTTGTCATGGTTATCCTCTGTCACTTTAATATTCTTCAATGTTTACATGCTTTGCAGATAAGATTCCGTATTTGATGATGGAATTGGCAAAGCGGATAAATTTATCCGTAGTATCACTTACATAGAACTGGTACTGGTTGCTGCCCAGTCCCGGAGCATCCGTATTTAAAAGTTCCCGCTTAGTCAACATCGCTTTTAACTCCATGGCCGTTTCGTAAGCCGGATTTACCAGAGTCACCTGCTCTCCCATAATACGACCTATGGCAGAACGGATCAATGGATAGTGAGTACAGCCTAAGATCAAAGTGTCAATATCGGAATCGATCAGTTCGGAAAGATACCTTTTTGCAATCTCATCCGTCACCGGATCCTGCAGTAATCCCTCCTCCACCAGAGGAACAAATAGGGGACAGGCTTTTCCCCAGATTGTCACATTCGGATTCAATTCCTGTATGTATTGGTTATAAATACGGCTGCCGATGGTGGCCTCCGTTGCGATCACACCCAGTTTTCCGTTTCTCGTAGCCTGAGCCGCCGCTTTGGCACCGGGCTTTACCACGCCGATAATGGGAATGTCTATTTCCTTCTCCAACTCATCCAAAGCGTAAGCACTGGCTGTATTGCAGGCAACCACAATGGTTTTAACCCCATGGGTCTGCAAAAAACGGACAATCTGTCTGGAAAATCTGGTGACCGTTTCTCTTGATTTATTTCCATAGGGCACTCTGGCTGTATCACCAAAATACACAATTTTCTCATTGGGTATCTGACGCATGATTTCTCTTACCACCGTCAGCCCGCCTATACCGGAATCAAAAACTCCGATCGGTGCATTCTTATCACTCATTCTTTTCCTAATCCTTTACAAAATAAGCGCTGATCAATTCCCATAATCTGCTTTTTATTTTAATCTCTTCCGGTTCCGCTGACAAGAGCTGATAATACAATTCGCTGCCTTCGGCCACCGTAATTTCCTCCATCTCACCTGAGGCATTCTGATATACTACTTTGCAGGTATCTTCCAATACGCACAACTGCGGATAAAGTATGCCAAAAAAACTTAGGGCAGCCAATACCGCCATTCCTCTTTTCAACCACAATGCAGCTTCTTTCATTCTGCGCACTCCTTTCAGGCCCTTCGGCCGACGTTCTTTCTAAAAGGAGTGTGGTCGGGTTTTTGAGGATTTATACCTGCTTGTAAATTTATTTACAATGTTTTCGTGAAAGCATTTTCCCTCTCTCCGCCTGCAGCTGCTTCATAATGGAAAGCTCCTGATTATCAATATGCAGCTGTGCCGTTTCGGCTGCCGTCTTTTTATCTTTATGCCGAATACTCTCAAATATGATACGATGTTCTTCTATAAGCCGCTTATGGGTGCTTGGATCCTTAATATACTCAAAGCGATAGCGGTACATCTGCTCGGAAAGATTGTTTACTAACTGTATGAGCCGGCTGTTGTTGGTAGCTTGTACAATAATATCATGCAAAGCAACATCCGCCTGCACGATCTTCTTGGGGTCATGGGTCTCCGCAGCTGCCTCAAAAGCATCACAGGCCTCTCCCAAGGTTACCAACTCCTGATGCGTAATCCTGTCGCAAGCCAACTCCACACTCAATGCATCCAGCGCCCGTCTGACCTCCAGCACATCCTTTAAGCTCTTCTCCGTTATCTGCGCTACCTCAGCGCCCCTCCTGGGAATCATGGTAACCAGCCCCTCCAGTTCCAGCTTACGGATAGCCTCCCTGATAGGGGTTCGGCTCACTCCCAGACGATTGGCCAGATGGATTTCCATCAATCGCTCTCCCGGCTTTAACTCTCCTGTCAGGATTGCCTGCCGCAGCGTATTAAATACCACATCTCTAAGGGGCAAAAACTCGTCCATTTTCACCTGAAGATTGTCCTGCATCTATCTTCCCTCCTTTGCGGGATTAACAAATCCGGTCAGAAAAACCTGTTTTGCTAAGTTTCCTCTGTACATCGTCTCATAGGCTGTTCGTGCCTTTTCTTCCTCTTTAAAAATGCCAAATACCGTGGGACCGCTGCCGCTCATCATGGCTTTTGCCGCTCCCTGAGCCTCCATCTGCTGCTTCAAGCTGCTAATGACAGGGTATTTTGCTTCCGTTACACTCTGCAGCACATTTTCCATACAGCCTAAGATACCGTCTAAACTGCCTGCCTGTATGGCAGCCATCATGCCGTCAATATCGGGGCGTGACTCTAAGGTATCCGGCTTTAAATTCTCATACACATATTTAGTGGACACACTGATATCCGGCTTTGCCACCAAAAGAAAGCAGTCCGGTGCATCAAAAAGGCCCGTCAGTTTTTCTCCGATTCCCTCGGCTAAAACGGTACCGCCCTTAATACAATAGGGTATATCAGCTCCCAGCTTCACTCCCAGCTCTTGCAAGGTTTCTTCGGAAAGGCCCAGTCCGAAGAGGCTGTTCATCCCCTTTAACACGGCTGCCGCATCCGTACTGCCGCCTGCCATTCCCGCTGCTACGGGAATCCGCTTCATGAGAGAAATAGATACGCCTTCTTTGATATCATAGGTTTCTTTTATCAGCTTGGCCGCCCTATAACACAAATTTTCTTCATTATCCGGAACCTCCCCCTCACCCCCGGGCGGATTGGTCTCATCCGGGGACATGGATACCGTCAAGGCAATGCCCTGCTCTATTTTCTTCAGGATCAGGGTATCATAAATTCCGACTGTCTGCATGATCATACGCACTTCATGATAGCCGTCGGGGCGGCGCCTTAAAACATCCAATCCGAGGTTGATTTTGGCATAGGCCTTTATTTCCAATGAATCTTTCTGCATCCTAAAGCCTCCGGCATGATTTCAAATATTATTGAGAAATATCAGTAATATTTCCTAATATGATTCGCAATATTGTTTATTGTATACAAGGATTGTATTTAATTTTATACAATCCGGGATTTTTTGTCAAGATGGACCGGGGCTGAAGGCAGCAGTGGGAAGGCAGCGGCACCATCGCAAACACGGTGATTTTTTAGCAGCTTTTGCTGCGCCGCTTATTCACAGACAGAAATCAAAACTCGCCATAAATGGCTCAAACAGTTGATTTCTGTCTGCGCTATGCTCGCAAAACTGCAAAAATCATCCTATCGTTTGCTTTATGGTGCCGCTGCCTTCCCACCTCGTTTCATCCCACGGACATGAAAAAAGACCCCGGAATCCTTGGTTCCGAGGTCTTTGAAATCTTATCCTATTATCATGTTCCTTTTACGATCAAGAGCTTATCGCCCGGTTTTATTTCATCGGAAGTCAGCTCGTTCACTTCTTTAATTTTCTCCACCGACACGTAGTAGCGTTTTCCGATATTCCAGAGATTATCCTCGGGCCGTACCACATATACAACCATACCCGGCAGATCATTCACCTTCTCCGTATCCAGTTCCGCTATTTTAATGTCGGAGATCAGCTGTACGGGAAGATTTCTAAATACTACCGCCTGGAAGGTGAGCACTGCTTTGACATCCATTTCCTCACTGTCGATCATCACTGCCTGAAGCTGCCCCACATTTCCTCTTAAGCTAAAGCTGTCCATAGGCGTAATGCCGGGTACTTCCAGAGTATATTCATAAGGAATACTGCCTTTTAAGCAATTATAAGGCGCTCCGTCATCTCCGGTAATATACAATATCTGTACCGACAAGGTGCCTTCTATGTGAATTCCTTCTGAAGTGATGGATTTGCTGTCAATCTGCAGGCTTCCTTCGCTGTAGAGCAGCTGCAGTACTCTTGCCTCCGGATCCTTTACCTTAAGACGGTCCGTCACCTTATACTTACCGTCAATGCGCATCAGGAGCTGTTTTAAATTGGTTTCCTGATTTACGGTTTCTACCTCTTTAGAAACGCCGTAGACATCCGAAATCATTTCTACCTCTTCTTCTTCATAGAGCTTGATGGAGATATCCAATACCAGTTCCAACCCCAGCATTCTCTCTTCTCCGTCAAAATCCGGTTTGGGTTCCAATTCCTTATGGCCAATGGAATAGGTAATATCTCCGATCAGATCGTCCCTGCAGCCATGGCACTCCACAGTTCCGCTGAAAGGAATCAGGGTTTCAAAAGTACTGATGGGCGTATTTTCACCCTCTCCTTCATACAGAACAAAAACCCGCAGATCTCCCTGTATGGATATGTTTTCTGCAAGGGGTTTGCATTCCACATCCTCCAATGTCACACTATCCCATATAACGTGGAAAATATTAGGATGATTCTGAGGCAGGGTAATTTCTTCCCGCACACGGAATATGTCATTTTTCTGGATGGCTATCTGTGCCAGTTCCATCTTGACTTTTCGATACTCTAAAGGTGTGCCCGACTCCTCAAAATAAATATCCACCGGAGCCTCCTCATCATACAGTTCTTCCACCCGCCCCTTTAAGTTAAAGAGTGACTGTACGGAAAGCTTTCTGGAGTTGATGACACAAACGTTTAAGTCCTCTAACTCCGCTTTTACAGTGACGGCGTCCGAAGCTTTTACGCCCTCCATATATAGCTGTTCCTCAAAGGGAATCTTTCCCTCCAGGCAGACCAGCTTTTCTCCTTCTTCTCTCGTCTGATACAGCACAGAAAAAAGAAGTCTTCCCCGAATGTTCACATGATCCTCCGTCGGTTTTACTTCTTCTATCTGTATCTGACCCTTTTCATAAATGACAGCGACTACATCCGGTTTACTGTCGGGTATATTAATATCCTCCTCCAGCGTCAACTGGCTGTTGCCCCTGCATTTGGTACGGTCCATATGTATGTTTTTCTTAATCAGTTCCACCTTTATCCCTCCACATATGTTGCTTATAATTACTATATGAGGAGGAATCATGATTTATACCTGCCCGGTGGTGTAAAATATCAGCGTACTGCGCCGATGATTTCCTGAATATCCTGCACGCCGTATGTTGTCATATAGTCCTCTATGCCTTTTACGATTTCCACCGTGGCATAGGGATTATAGAAATTAGCCGCACCTACGCTCACCGCAGAAGCGCCTGCCAATAAAAACTCAATGGCATCCTCTGCAGTACTGATACCGCCCATGCCGATAATAGGTATTTTTACGGCATTGGCTGTCTGATACACCATCCGTACCGCAACGGGTTTGATGGCGGGACCGGACATACCGCCGGTCTTATTTGCCAGAGCAAAGGTTCTCTTATGAATATCAATCTTCATACCGGTAATGGTATTGATGAGGGAAAGTGCATCCGCGCCTGCTGCCTCTGCGGCTTTCGCCATCTCGGTAATATCCGTTACATTGGGACTGAGTTTCATGATGATGGGCTGCTTTGCATGCTTTTTAATTTCCGAGGTAATATGAAACAGTGCGTCCGCTTTTTGTCCGAACGCAATGGCGCCTTCCTTTACATTAGGGCAGGATACGTTGATTTCCAGCATATCCACTTCCGTATCCCCCAGTCTTTCCACAACCTCCACATAATCTTCCACCGTTTTGCCGCATACGTTCACAATAATGCCCGTATCATACTGTTTTAAAAAGGGAAGATCCCGCTCTATAAAGACGTCAATTCCCGGATTCTGCAGCCCGATGGCATTTAACATGCCTCCGTAAATCTCAGCCACTCTGGGTGTAGGATTGCCGGGCCAGGGTACACCTGCAACCCCTTTGGTCACTACGGCCCCCAGCTTATTCAAATCTACAAATTCTCCATATTCCATACCCGAGCCAAACGTGCCCGAAGCCGTCATGACGGGATTTTTAAAGGTTACTCCTGCGATATTTACCTGTGTATTCATCAGATTTCTACCTCCCCGGCCTCAAATACCGGCCCGTCCGTACAGATTCTTGCATTATTTACATGGGAATGGGCATCCACTTCTTTGGTCTTTACAACGCAGCCTAAGCAGGCTCCTACGCCGCAGGCCATATGCTCTTCCAAAGAAATATAAGCCGGAATGCCCGCCTCTGCCGCATAGCGCTTAATAGCACGCAGCATGGGCATGGGCCCACAGGCAAATATCATATCCGCCTTCAGCGCATTTTCGGTAATGGCATCCATCACATTTCCCTTGCTTCCCACACTGCCGTCTTCCGTGGCCACATAGACGCTGCCGTATTTTTCCAGATCCTCTTTTAAAAAGGTGAGCTTATCCCGATACCCCACTACGATCTGCTTCTCTGCCTGCATCCTTTTAGCCAGCTCCAGCATAGGCGGAATCCCAATGCCACCGCCCATGAGAAATACTTTTTTACCCTGTGCTTTTTCAAGAGGAAAGCCGTTACCCAGATTGCCTAACACAGCAACCTCATCTCCCTGCTTATAGGCGGAAAACTCTGTCGTTCCTTTCCCTGCCACCCGGTAAACCAGCCGTAACAGTCCTTTTTCGGCCTCTGCTTCGCAGATGCTGATGGGCCTTGGCAGCAGCGTGCTCTTATCCTTCGGATAGAGGCATATAAACTGTCCCGGCTTAGCACCCTTGGCCAGATCCGTGGCAAGCCACATATCAAAAATCCCCGGCGCGATCTCCTTCTGTGAATGCACCGCCGCTGTTATCTTTTTCTTCTGCATCATTACCTCCCGCTGTTTTTTCTTTCCATATCCGGGCTTTCAACCGAATCTACCCAATCGCATCCAATGCCTGCGCTAAATCCGCAATTAAATCTTCTTTATCCTCCAAACCGCAGGAGATGCGTACAAGACCTGCGGGTACGCCGGCTTCTTTTAATTGTTCCTCATTCATCTGCCTGTGTGTGGATGTGGCCGGATTCAGACAGCATGTCCTGGCATCCGCAACATGGGTCTCAATTGCCGCCAGTTTTAAATGCTTCATGAAAATCTCGGCAGCGGCTTTGCCTCCCTTTAACTCAAAAGACACAACGCCGCATCCGCCGTTGGGAAGATATTTCTGCGCACGCTCATAGTATTTATCTGTTTTCAGTCCTGAATAATTCACGCATTCCACTTTGGGATGAGCGGCCAAAAACTCCGCAACCGCCTGTCCGTTTTCCACATGCTTCGGCATTCTTACATGCAGGGATTCCAATCCCATATTCAAATAAAATGCATGCTGCGGCGACTGGATACACCCGAGGTCGCGCATCAACTGCGAGGTTGCTTTGGTGATAAATGCACCCTCTTTTCCGAATTTCTCAGCATAAGTAATTCCGTGATATGACTCATCCGGCGTACAGAGTCCCGGGAATTTGTCGGCATGTGCCATCCAATCAAATTTACCGGAATCCACAATTGCGCCGCCTACCGCAACGCCATGGCCATCCATATATTTGGTGGTGGAATGTGTCACGATATCTGCTCCCCATTCAATCGGCCTGCAATTAATGGGTGTGGGGAATGTATTATCTATAATAAGGGGAACTCCATGCTCGTGCGCCGCTTTTGCAAATCTTTCAATGTCAAGGACTGTCAGTGCGGGATTGGCGATCGTTTCACCAAAGACGGCCTTTGTATTGTCTTTAAATGCAGCCGCAAGTTCTTCGTCCGAACAATCCGGCGATACAAATGTGGCCTCAATTCCCATCTTTGCCAAAGTAACGGAAATCAAATTAAAGGTTCCGCCATATATGGTGGACGACGATACAATATGGCTCCCCGCCTCACAAATATTAAACAATGCCATGAAATTCGCCGCCTGTCCGGAAGAGGTCAGCATTGCCGCACTGCCGCCTTCCAATGCTGCAATCTTGGCCGCCACCATATCGTTGGTAGGATTTTGCAGCCGGGTATAGAAATATCCGGACGCCTCTAAATCAAATAACTTTCCCATGTCCTCGCTGGTTTCATAGCGGAATGTGGTGGACTGCACGATCGGGATCTGTCTTGGTTCTCCGTTTCCCGGCCTATAGCCTCCCTGTACGCATTCTGTTCCGATCGAATGTTTCCTCATCTTTTTCTCCTTTCTCGGTGAAACTTATCATATAAAATCAAACAGCATTCTCCATCCTGCTTTGATATACTACTTTTCCGCCGCATATGGTATATTTTACTACACCCTTTAACTTCCACCCTGTAAAGGGGGAGTTAACGGATTTAGAGGAAAAATCTTTTACCGCAAATTCTTCTTTAGGGTCAAACAGCACAATATCCGCCGGACCGCCTTCCGCCAGATAGCCCGCATCCAGATGATAGATGCCTGCGGGATTGCATGTCAGCTTTCCAAGAAGTGACATCATTGTCAGTTCTCCTTTGTCCACCAATTCCGTAATCCCCAGTGCCAGTGCGGTTTCCAGTCCGATTATGCCGCTGGGGGCTTCAGTGATGGACTTCTCCTTTTCCTCCCTGCTATGGGGTGCATGGTCCGTAGCGATCATATCGATGGTACCGTCCCGCAATCCCTCGATAATGGCTCTACGGTCACTCTCCTCCCGCAGGGGCGGATTCATTTTCGCCAGGGTACCATACTTGATAACAGCTACCTCTGTCAGCGTAAAATGGTGGGGCGTAGCCTCCGCATGAATATCCCCGCCCTTTCTTTTGGCCAGACGTACCAGTTCCACCGCTTCCTTAGAGCTGATATGCTGGATATTGATGCAGGCGCCGGTTTCTAACGCAAGTTCCAGATCCCTGCCCACCAGATCGATTTCTGCTTCTCTGGGTGAGCCCCCGATACCGAAGTGGACCGATGCTGCACCGGCATTGACGCCGTTATTTTGGATATAGGCAGGATTCTCCTCATGAAAACTGATAGGGACATCCAGCTTTTTTGCCTTTTTCATGGCCTTACGTACCAATTCGGCATCCAAAATGGGAACACCGTCGTCCGTAAATCCTGCTGCCCCCTGCTCATATAAGGTTTCCATAGCGGTCAGTTCCCGTCCCTGCATGCCCATTGTTACGGTTGCGCAGGTTTCTATATGAATATCCGTCTCCCGTCCTTTTTTCAGAACGTAGGAGAGTGTTTCTGCACTATCCACTGCAGGTTTTGTATTGGCCATCAGCACAACTGTGGTATATCCGCCCCTGGCTGCTGCCCGGGCCCCGGATACAATATCCTCTTTGTATGTAAATCCCGGGTCCCTAAAATGGGAATGCACATCCACCAATCCCGGAGCAGCGATCAGACCGCTTCCGTCGATCACATCCACATCCTCCACGGTAATATCCGATTCCTCTGCTTCCGAAATTTTCTCAAGCTGTTCCTGCTGCATAGGCTTCGCCCTAAGTTTCTCATACAATCCCTGCTCAATCCGCAGGATACGTTCCCCCCGTATTAAAATATCACAACAGCCTTCTTCGCCGGCTGCCGGATTCATCAGATATGCGTTTGCGATCAATAACATATTTTGCTCCTTTTCTTCATAGGATAAATACAAAACAAACAATGGACTCTCTATGAAAAATTATAAACCGAAAGCTTACTTTTTACTGCAGGCTGCGGCCTGTATACTGCTTATGGGTCTTCTGCTTACGGGCTGCGGCCTGGGATTACATAAAACCACCAAGCTGCGCGATCTGGATTTTACCGTTGTCAGCGAGGAACTGCTTCCCGCAGAACTGATCCAGCTAATCGAAGAACGTAAAGCAGAAGCCTTTGAAATCACCTACAGTGACAAAGAATATCTCTATCTCTGTGTGGGCTACGGCAGACAGGAAACCGGCGGCTACAGTATTACCGTGGATGAACTTTATCTGTCAGATGCTTCCATCCACATTAACACCAGCCTTTTAGGGCCCGGTCCCGAAGAGGCGAAAGGCACTTCGCCCTCCTATCCATATATTGTGGTGAAGCTGGAATACATGGACGAAACAGTAGAGTTTGACTAAATTCAATAATCAAACTTTCCGTCGTTTTTCTCCTCCAACGCCTTGATGGAATGGTAGGTAAAATCATTATAGGGAGTGGGTATACTAAGCTCCTTGCCCATGCGCACCATAGCGCCGGCAAACATATCAACTTCTGTATGCCTTTTGGCATCCAGATCCTGCAGGGTGGAGTAGCGGGCACCTTTATTGGAAGGGCTTCCCTTACCGACGTCGCTCTCCATGGAAGAAATGTCAATACCCTTGGCAGCGGCCACAGCCACTACCTCCTCCTGCAGTTTCCTGCAAAGATATGCCATATGCTCACTGTCTTCGTAAGCCCCTACGCCGCAGCTTACCATGGCCTGGGGCTGGTTTCTGCTGACATTAAAGGCATACTTGTACCAAATATCCCTGATAATATCCTCGCACATATGAGAATGAATACCTGTATCCCGAAACAATTCTTCAATCGCAAGCATTCTTTCGGACGGCGTACTCCTGCCTGCTTCTCCAAAATAGACTCCCAGTGTAGAAGGTGCATCAAAAACAATGCTGCTTCCCTTTCTTTCGGAAGCTATCTTCATCATGGAATAGACCATATGCTCCATGCCGATTCTTGCACCAATGATCTCCTCACTGTCCACACCGTTTAACAAGCTCATAACTACTGTATGTTCATCCACGACTGTGTCCACATCTTCTAATATGCTCTGCAGGGCTCCGTACTTGGTACTGATGAGCAATAAATCTGCGCCATGAGCCTCTTTAGGCGTGCGTACATGCAACGGATACCTCTTCCCATTTATCAGAATACCTTCTTTCTCCAGCCGGGCTTTCCGTTCGCCGTCTGCAACAATCCAAAGATTTTCATCCAGCTTTTCACTAAGCCCCCAAATAAAATATGCGCCTACAGCGCCCGCACCTAAGATCGCAACCGTCTTAAATTTCATAGTCCCTCCGATTCGGCGGATTCCATACCGTTTTCCTTGCTTTCTAAAATTCCCTTTAGTATAATATCATTTATAGAAAAAGCATACAAGGAGCGTCTTTATGATTCGTTTTTTTATTGTTTGCATCTTTGTGGTATTATTCCTCATCTTGTCCACTCCCCTCATGCTTGTGGAATGGATCATCGGCAAATTCAACATGGATATTAAAAACCGCAGTTCCCTTGCCATTGTAAATTGGGCCTTTCGCTGTGTCATCCGTCTGTCAGGAGTCAAAGTCATTGCAATAGGAGAAGAAAATATCCCCAAGGATACCGCCGTTCTCTATACAGGAAACCACAGAAGCTATTACGACATTATACTGACTTATGTACGGGTTCCCCGTCCCACCGGTTATATAGCGAAAAAAGAAATGGAAAAGATACCCCTGCTCTCCATCTGGATGAAACATTTACACTGTCTCTTTTTAGACCGGGACAATATCAAAGAGGGACTGAAAACGATTCTGGCGGCCGTTGAGAAAGCAAAGTCCGGCATATCCATATGCATTTTTCCGGAAGGCACCCGTAACAAAACACCGGATACTTTTCTGCCGTTCCATGAGGGCAGTTTTAAAATTGCAGAAAAAGCAGGCATCCCCATTGTCCCCATGACCATTGTAAATTCCGCTGCGATCTTTGAGGATCATTTACCTAAGATCAAAAAAGCCACCGTGATTATTTCCTACGGAAAACCCATTTATCCGGACCGGCTTTCCAAAGAAGAAAAGAAAAGCTTAGGCAGTTTGGTAAAAAACACTATTGAAGAAGAATATAACCGGATCAAGACCGAAGACTATCCACTATAGCGCTAAAGCCCATTCCGTGAGAAGCCTTAATTAGAATCGTATCTCCTTCCTGAATCAGCAGGGGCAGACTCTCTAAAAGCTCTTCACGATTTTCAAAATACCGGATGTCCTGGGAGCCGTCATAGCGCTCCAAGGCAGCATCATACATAAATCTGGACTTTTCTCCCACGCAATAAAGGGCGTCCACACCTTGCTCTATCGCATAGGCGCCCACCTCAGCGTGCATATTCTCAGAGTCCTCTCCCAATTCAAACATATCACCTAAAATGGCAGTTTTACGACTTGTTGCCGTCATAAGCAGATCCACTGCGGCTTTCATGGAAACCGGATTGGCATTGTAGCAATCGTCTATCAGCAATTTGTCCGCAAGACGTATCAGCCTGCTTCTGCCGCTTACCGGTTCCACCTTCTGGATCCCTTTCTGAATTTCTTCCGGTGTCAGATTCAACAAAGAGCCTACCGTAGCAGCAGCCATTGCATTTATCACCATGTGTCCGCCGGGCAGAGGAATCTCCACAGGATAAGCCTTTGTGCCAATATGCATCACAGCCCGGCTTCCAAGCAGACCCAGATTTTCAATATCGGTAGCATATACCGCAAAGTCCGGGCTTTCAGAAATACCAAAATGGTAAACCTTTCTCCCCTGTACCTGCTTGACCTCAAAAAGCAGGTCATCTTCTCCGTTTAAGCAAACCCGGCCGCCTTCCTGCAGATAATCAAAAATCTCCGTTTTCGCTTTGAAGATACCCGCCCGGTTATGTAAATTCTCCAGGTGGCATTGTCCGATATTGGTAATGACACAAATGTCAGGTCTTGCCATTTCTCCCAGCCTGCTCATTTCTCCAAAATCACTGATTCCCATTTCTACTACCGCTGCTTCGTGCTCCTTATGAATACGCAGCAGGGTAAGTGGAAGACCGATTTCGTTATTATAATTCCCTTCCGTTTTGAGGACCTTATACTTTTCGGATAAAACTCCCGCAATAAACTCCTTGGTACTGGTTTTGCCCACGCTTCCGGTAATACCTACCACCGGAATGGAAAGAATAGAACGATAATATGCCGCAATCTGTTTTAAGGCCCGATAACTATCTTCCACCAGAATATAGGGGCCCCATTCATCTGCCGCTACGCCGTAAAGACATTCTACCTCCTCAGGTGTTTTCTCCGTTACCACACAGGCTGCGCCTTTTTCAAACACCTGACCTATAAACTGATGCCCATCTACCTTTTCTCCCTTTGCCGCAAGGAAAAGGCCTCCTTCTTCCAGTTTTCGGGAATCAATCACCGCACAGGTCAGTTCCTTATTTTCCCGGCCCTCAGCACCTAAAAGTTTTCCGCCGCAGGCTTTCGCTGCAGTTTGTAATGTTAAATCTAACATACTCATTTCCTTACTGATCTTTATCCCGAAGGGATATTTCAATCAGCCTTTCACACAGATCTTCAAAACTAAGTCCTATAGCTGCTGCTTCCTGAGGCAGCAAAGAGGTTGGAGTCATACCTGGCAGTGTGTTTGCTTCAAGGCAGTACACAGCGCCGTCCTTTCCCATCATAAAATCCATACGGGCATAGTTCTTAAGCCGCAAAATACGAAATGCCTCTTCTGCGTAATGCTGCATCTCATCTGTCTTTTCCGGGGGCAGCTTGGCCGGACAGGTTTCTACCGTACTGCCCGCCTGATATTTATTTTTATAGTCGTAAAATCCGCAAAGAGGTGCAATCTCAATAATGGGAAGCGCCTTGCCGTCCAACACTCCCACGGAAAACTCTCTGCCTTCTATGTACTGTTCTATAATAATTTCATCATCATATTTATATCCTTCTGCCTTAGCCCTCTCATATCCGGCTTCCTCTTCGGCAATGGTAACTCCTACGCTGGAGCCGCCGCAGCTGGCTTTCACAATACAGGGGAAGGGCACACGTTCTGTCTCCTTTTCCCCCTTCTTTATGCGGATGCCCTTCGGCGCAGGAATACCGTATTTTACAAATAGGTCTTTGGTAATTCCTTTATCCATACATATGGCAGAGCTGACATAGTCGGTTCCCGTATAAGTAATCCCCATTAGATCAAAATAGGCCTGTATTTTTCCGTTTTCACCGTTTTCGCCGTGCAAAGCCATGAAAACCACGTCTGCCTGCTGGCAGATGGTAACCACATTGGGCCCGAAAAAATTCTTCTTCCAGTCAGGACGGAGCGCTTTGATCTGCTCAATATCCGGACTGGTTTCACCCACACCGCTTATCTGTGCGGCCCAGTCTTCTTCCAGCTCAAAAAGATGCGCCGTATCTTCACCTTCATATCCCAAGAATACGTCCAGCAGGATGGCATTATGCCCCTTCTTTTTTACTGCATTGTAGATCATCTTTCCGGAAGCTAAGGATACATCCCTCTCCGTACTGATTCCTCCTGCCAAAACCACAATATTCATACTCTACTCCTTCCCATGGCTCATCATTTCACTTAATAACATAATATAGCCGGCAATATTAAAACGACTGGTGGTAATCCCCTGCAAAAGCTCCCTTTCACCGCCGGCGCTTGGAATATAGCAGCCCGCCGTTTCATTGGCGCCTGCCAGATAGTTGTGATGCCTTGCGATCAAGGTAGCATACTCCTGATTCGTTATGATGTAATCAATCACGGACAGTATCAGCGTATCCCAGAAAATATCTTCCAATCCCGCATCATTCACACTGTTTCCGATCAGATAAGCATCCGTCTGCGCCTCCACAGCTATCTGTTCTGCTTCCGCAAACAGATCCGCCATTAATTCCGCACACAATTCCATGTCCACACGCCTTTTGGTAGAGGAATAAGTCAAAATGCCAAAGATCAGCGCCCGATTGCTCCTGTCCGCAGAAAGGTCCCAGCCCAATCTGTCGGCAGCGTTATAGTATCGGCTTTGACCGGTAGCCCGATAAAGCTCTGCTGCGGCAAAAAAGCGCAGCGCGGCTTCTGTTTCCTCTCCCTGCTGCTCCGTAAAACGCCATGCTCTGTCCGCAGCCTGCAGACAGACCGTTGCATATGTACTGTCATACTTCTGGTAACTGTAGCTGAACTTAGCCAATACGGCGGAGACCCAGACCGTTTCCGTTCGATATTCCACATCTCCCTCCATCACGGCGCCGCTTTTCGTATCCTGCAACAGCAACAGTTCTTCCACATAGTTTTTTAGTTCCGTCATCAGAGGGGGAATCTCTCCTTCTTCCGTCTCATAAACCTGCGTATACAGTTCATAGGACAAAAGCAATACGGAAAGACTCCTGCAGATATCCACCACATCCGCCGCTGTCACCAGTTCTCTCTGCCTGTGCAGCAGATCTAATGCATGTTCTAACAGTTCCTCATAAAGCCCCTCTTTTATCTCAAATTCGTAAGAGCATCCGATAATATCACATTCTATGTAATAAGTACCTTCCTGCTCAAAAGCAGTGAAGTCCCCATAACTATTATATTCTCCTGTTTCCTCTACATACTCTGCTTTTTCCAGATTTCCTGTAAAGACCACTTCCCGGGTAAGGGCATCTACAATATGAAACTCCTGTGGCAGCGTTTTTCCCCGTACAATGACGGTCTTGGTTGAAACCGTATCAAAGCCGATCTGGTCGACAAGCACACCCGGGCTTATGACAGGAACGTCATATTCTAAAACGGGAGCCTGCTCCATCCACTCCAGCGTGGTATCCATGTTAGGCAGCTGCTCTGTCTGCCCCACAAATCCACAGCCGGAAAACAGGATTGCAGTCAGAAGAAATGCTATGGTCTTATTTATTTTACGCATTTTTCGACTTCCTCCCTTTTCCCGTCTGCTTCAACACATTTATACGATATTTTATCACGAAAACTGCCATGGGTAAAGAGCTCTCAGTTATTCTTGGCATCATATACGATATTTCCGTCAATAATGGTATACAGGGTTTTTGTGGATATTTCCAAAGGATTCCCGTCAAAAATAGCAATGTCCGCATCCTTGCCCACCTCCAGCGTACCTACCCGATCCGATACCCCGCAGATAACAGCCGGATTAACAGTAATTGCTTTCAGCCCTTCTTCAAAGGCCAGCCCTGCCTTGACCGCCATACCCGCACAGAGGGGCAGGCACTGGATCAGGGAAACCGGATGGTCTGTGGTGACGGCGGTGCAAAGGCCTGCCTGATTCAATACTCCTACCGTTTTAAAAGCCAAATTCTGTACTTCTATTTTACTCCTGCTTGAGAAATCAGGTCCCACAATAGCTGGAAAGCCCTCCTTAGCTAAATGCTTTGCAATCATATGCCCCTCACTGCAGTGGTCCAAAGTCATATAAAGTCCGAATTCCTTTGCTATCCTGATGGCCGTAAATATATCGTCCACGCGGTGCACATGAGCCTTTAAGGGAATCTCTCCCCTAAGCACGGGAACCCAGGATTCCATACGGAAATCAGCTTCAAAATCATTGCCACCCGCTTCTTTCTTTTGCAGATACTGTTTGGCTTTAAACAGTTCTTCCCTGAGCATGCCCGCAATGGCCATTCTTGTTACCGGACTTTTGTTCTGTCCCGAAAAATTCACCTTAGGATTCTCTCCGAATGCTACTTTCATAGCCGCCGGCGCTTTTACGATCAGATCGTCGATGCATCTTCCCCTGGTTTTTAAAAATGCGAACTGCCCGCCCACTACATTGGAGCTGCCCGGCCCGATCATGGCGGAGGTAATGCCCGCCCTGATGGCATCGTCAAAGGCCGCATCCATAGTATTGATCGCGTCTATGGCCCTCAGCCAGGGTGTGATGGGTTCCACATTTTCATTGCAGTCGTCCCCTTCCATACCCTTTTTTTCCTCAGTGATTCCCATATGACAGTGCGCTTCAATCAGACCGGGCATTACCCATGCACCATCTACACACAGCAACTCTTCGCCGTCCCCGGCCTCGGAGGGATCCACGCTACCCTCCCAAAGAGCCTTGATCTTACCTTTTTCAATTTGTATGGTTCCTATATTTAATTCCTGTCCTGCCATGGTCAGGATACGTCCGCCTGTAATGATCATACTACCGCAACGCACCCAGGGGATCTGCGGGCTCACCGTTTAGCGTTAATGCAAAATATGCATTTGTCCCCTCCACGCTATAATAGATGGTCGGTGCTGCCACATAACCGATAATACTGTCTTTTTCCACATAACTTCCTTCCGAAACCGCTATATCTTTCAACTGTCCGTAGGTTACCACATAGCCGTTGCCGATATCCACCATGACGGCATTGCCGATTACTTCATTGGAATATATCCGGGTAACCAGTCCCCCCGCCACCGCGGATATGATATCCCCTTCTTGTGCCGACATTACCAGTGCCGAACTGTATTTGTACTGATCAAGAGTGGAAAAATGCACTGTTTTATCCATGCTGTACGGAATGAGTACACTACCGGATACCGGCCATACCAGGGGCTCTCCCGCAGTATAGGAAGCTTGTACACTTGCTACAATTCTTCCGGCGTCAACATCCATTGCGGCCTGATCTGCCGCCAGTTCATCCGCAAGACTCGTATCCTGCACACCGTCTGCACCGACTTGGGACTCTCCAGAATCTGTCACTCCGCTATTATTGCTTCCGCTGACAGAGCCATCCGATGCGCCCGGAATTTCTACCAGACCGGAGTCCACTTCTTCCATAGGAAAGTAATCCAAATCATCATCCAGTATCTGGGACAGATCTATGTCCACATCGATATTGTCGATACCGTCAATTTCCTCGATTTTTTCCACCTCTTCCTGTTCCGGCAGATTCTGGGAGCTATCTTCCAGTACGCTGAAATCAATACGGTATCCGTCGTTTTCCGTCTGTTGACTGTTTCTCCTTACATAAATACCCGTCATGGTCAGCGCCGCCAACACAAAAACGGAGGAGGCGATCATGATGGTCCTTTCCTTTTTGGTATTTTCATTACGTTTACGGTTAAAACTGCTCTGTCTTCTCATAGCTGTTACTTCCTTTCTATTGTTGCATTTCTATCCATTTGAAATCTGTACGTTTCCAGATTATTTTCTGTATGGATAGTTTTACCGTAAAATGACGATTTATTCCGAAACTAAAAAGAAAGCAAAGAAAAACCATGCGGCAAAAAATACTTTCTGCCTGCATGGTTTTAGAAAACTCTGACAATTCGTTATAAAGTTAATTGTTACTTTGCCAAATCAACATGCTGTACTGTACCCACATTGCCGTTCTCGTACAGGAAAATACCTGTTCTGCGAACATAGCCGTTGGGATTGTTGGATGCGCCGTTTAAGGTAAAGTCTGTTCCTACACTCTGTAAACAGATAGCACCCACACCTTTCTCTGCCAAGGTATAGAGAGAGTCCGTACCGTCGGGATTTTTGCACCAGATCTTTAATTTGGACCAGATTGCATCATTCTCGTCAATCCAGCCGTTTCCGTCGTCATCATAGGCCGCCAGATCCCCAAAGCCGTTTCCGCTCTGAGGTCCGAACAATTCATTGCCGTCATTGATGATGCCGTCCCCGTTCTTGTCCAGAGCCAGATATCCGCTGCCGCTTCCCAACTGAGAAATTTCATCCAGAATACCGTCTCCGTCAATATCAAAGTAGAACTTCTGATCGGAAAGTTCTGCCACATTTCCGTCAAAATTGATAACTAACGGGTCGCAGGTATCGACCTGCAGCATTTCCATTTCCTCTTCAAAATATTCCCTGAAACTGCGGCTCATAAAGACGTCCAAATTAAAGGAGATTTCCCTGCCGTCCGAGGTCCTGACCGTTCCCTTCGTAGAGAAAGATGCATACTCACTCTCCTCGTAGGAATACTCTGTCTTCACCTTTACGGCACTTGCGCTTATACCTAAGCGCTTCAGATTGTCAAGATTGTCCTGATAAACACCCGGGGAATAGCGATCTCCAAAAAGATTACTCCATCTGCTGCCCCTGCCAAACATGATGTTAAATATGTAGCGGATGGTGTACTGTCTGAACTCATTCAATGTGCTGATGCTTGAAGAACGCAGGTTAAGTCTGCCGTTTCTCATACTTTCTACTCGTTCGCGCAGATCTATGATATTTTCCTTGGTCGCCATATTGTCTTCGGCGCCCTTTTTATCTTCACCCTTCGTCTCCAGGTTCTGATTCATATCCGGATTCACAAAATCTCCGAATGTTCCTGTGCTTCCGTATGCCGATCCCCTGCTGTAGTCCCTTACTTCGGTCCGGCCGTATCTAGTAGAAGATGTATATCTTCTTTCGGATTCCATTCCTATGATACTGGAATCTATTCGCAAATAATACCTCCTTTTAGTCCCTTGCTTCTACTTCCCCTCCCTGTTTCATAAAAACAAAAAATGGTATCGCAGAGCTTCCTTTTCTCTGTGTATACCATCCGTGGCGACTTAATTCTTTTGGGTGCCTTGGCCTTCGGCGCCTTCTGTTATATTTATCGGACGATTGGAAAAATAGTTTAGGTTTTAATTTGGTACGGGAAATAAGAGGTATGTATATTTGCAGATTTTCATATAGTAGAGAAGAAGTAAGCCCGTTAAAATATCATAACGGGTATTTTAAAGAAGAAGGTTACATAAATGCGTTTTTCCAAGTATCTTCTTAAGACCGTACAGGGTGCCCTTATTGGGCTGGGTGCCGTACTGCCGGGTATTTCCGGCGGCGTACTGAGCGTGGTGTTCGGTATCTATCAGCCGGCCATGGAGCTTTTAGCCAATCCAAAGAAATGCTGGCGCAGCCATCTTCCCATCCTGCTGCCCGCTTTTATCGGTGCCGTCATTGGCTTTATGGGAGTTGCCAATCTACTGGCCTCCCTGCTAAACCGCTATCCTGATCAATCCGTCTGTGTATTTGTAGGTTTGATTTTGGGTATGCTGCCTTCCCTGCTTGGGGAGGCCGGTAAGCAGGGTATTGCAAAGGGCTCCTATACCGCCCTGCTTACAGCCACCGTCATTACATTGTGTTTGTTGTGCGGTTTAAACCTTTCCTCTTTTGCCATTGTTCCAAACTTTTTTTGGTATCTATTCTGCGGATTCTGCCTTGCTTTGAGTCTGATTGCTCCCGGCATGAGCTTTTCCACCCTGCTTATGCCGTTGGGACTCTATACGCCGTTTGTAGACGGCATTGGCCACCTTATCCCTCAGGTTATACTTCCTGCGGGCATCGGTGCCCTGCTTGCATTTGCCTTCCTTCCCAAGCTGGTAAACCGTCTGTTTGAGTGTCATTACTCCGTTACCTTTCATGCTATCGTGGGAGTTGTGATTGCTGCAACCGCCGTCACCGTTCCCTACGAAGCATTAACCGCTTCTGTCAAAGGCGGAATGCAGAATGGACTTTGTATGGTGGGAGGAATCGTGTGCTCGCTGCTTTTGGAGCGGTATAACAGCCAGGCTCAGGTGCGGTAGCATTTGAGCTGTTATATTTAGGAACCATTTATCCCCCATAACCAACCGGGCTCAGGTGCGGTGGCATTCGCCCTTGTTGGTTATGGGGGATTGTTCATTCGTCTTATTCGATTCATGGATATTCAAAATCATCAAACAAGGGCGAATGCCACCGCATCTGAGCCCGGTTTGATGATTTTGAATAGAGCAGCAGTCTCAGTCCAGTTCATTTAAATATAACTGCACGCGGTTTTGGATGAGCACACTGACTTCTTCTATGGTCTTATCACCGTTAAAATAGGCATCACTTTCTTCCACTATGATATCCACTATCATCTGGTTACGCCATGGCGTTAGTTTTCCGATTTCCAGCAGCTGTTCAAGATCGGCAAGCTGCTCCTTGGTAAATTCATCCGCACCGAACTCTAATCCCGGTGCTTCAACCATATTCAGCATGAGAAACCCATGGGGGCCATCGTCTTCTATATAAAACTCTCCTGCTTTTTGGAACGCTGCTCTGCTTATGGGAAAACTTCCGTTATGCCCCGCTGTTCCGATCAAATACTGATTATCCTCCTGCAGCAAAAAGGTCATGAATTCCCAGACCCCATCTTTGTGCGCTGAAGCTGCATTCATACAAAAACCGTACATATAGACAGCATGCACTCCTCCATCCGCCGTCGGATAGCCCACCAGGCTTCTGCCGGTTTCTTTCATCAGGTTATCATAACCTGCATACAGCATGTAGTTATCCAACCCCAATGTCCTAACTACCAAATAATCTGTATTACGGTACTCGGTATCTCCGTATCTTTTTGCCAGTTCCAGCATTCTCTTAAAGTTTTCTCCGGAAAAATCGCAGGTATTGTTCTCCCAGTTGATCAGGCCGTTTAAATCCTCGGAGTCTTCCAGAAAGAAAGACAGTACATACCATGCTCCCATAGTCTTAACAAGCACAGCATCTTCCGGATATTCTTCTAATACTGTCAGCAGATTTTCAAGATTGTACACCCTCTCGTCAGGAAAAAGCGTACTGTCCATACAGATAGAAGAAAGCTGGAGTGAATAAGGCATCCCATAGACACCGTCCTCCTGCCCAAACATCTGAAAAGCTTGAGGAAAATAATCTTCTCTGTTGATTCCCTCCTTTTCTATCCGACCGGACAACTCCTCTATCGCTCCTATTTCTAAAAGTTCCGGCATAGCCTCCACCAAACTTATGTCCAGAATGTCGGCACCATGACCTGCGGCAAATTCCATCTGCAGCTTTTGTAGATAGGTATTATAATCCACATTATCCGGTCGTTCTTCCACTCTTATATAGTACTCCTCATTCTCTTGATTAAAGCGTACAATCAGCTCTTTCATCTCCGGTTTTAAATAGGACGCTTTCAAGGTAAGAATCGTTCTATCACTGTCATCCAAATTAACCTTAGACAATGTTACTTCCATCCCATCCCGGGTATACAGCCTAACCAGATTGGAGGCAAGAAACTTGATATCCCATACAGAGCTTGGAGTATAGGCAGAATTTGCCCATTCCATATAAATGGTTTTCTCTCCGTCAGATAGACTGTAATCATATAGTCCTGTTCCGTCTAAAACCAGCACATCCCCTGTCTGTCCCTTTCCCGTCCTATATATAATGGTCTTCAGCCAATTTATCTTTCCTAAAGTTCTCGTTTCCGTATCAAGAACTGCCAGTCCGCTATTAAATTTTGTGGTATCTCCTATTGTCACTATAATCTCTCCGGATGTGGACTCGCAAATGTCCGTTACGGCTCCGTCCGCCTGAATACTGTAAAGTGCAGCTCCGTCTGCAGAAAGCGCGGTCAGCGTATTATCAGAGAGTACATATGTGCTTCCGTCCGAAGCAATCCACCAGCGGGTACTAAAAAGGATCAATTCTTGCGACACATCTGTCATAAATATCTCCGCAGCTTTCCCTTCCTTACACAAAAACACTTCTCCTTCCCGGTTTCCGGTTATCTGAACGGCTTCCCCCTTATAATACTGGGCGCCCAGCAAGTATTCTCCTGCTTCGGGAAAAATCAGAGCCTCATACTCCGGCACGATGTCGTAAGCAGCTTTCTTTTCTTTACCGCAACCGGTCAGGCAAAATAAAATACTGAGCAGTAATATAAAAAGATAAGGGCTTCGAATAGCTTTCATAGACACCTCCGCGCGTGATTTCTTATCTTTATGATAACATAGCAGTTCAGTATCATTTCTTACATTTTACGTACTTTTCTTACAGTTTTCTTACAAAGTCAACTTACAAATATCTCCCATAACCAACCGGGCTCAGATGCGGTGGCATTCGCCCTTGTTGGTTATGGGGGATTAATATTCACTCTTACTTTTAATAAAATAGTATTATTATTCCATAAAATAAGCTCCATAAGCAATCGGGGTGAATGCTACCGCACCTGAACCCCGGTTGCTTATGGAGCATGTATATACTGATATTCAAGAAATGTTATAGAATTACACCCTGTTATAGTTGATCAGACATCCTTTTAAGATGATCTGCCGCTCTTCATCGGTCAGTTCACCCAGGCGCAGGTCAAATTCTTCCAGTGCATCTTTGCCAACCTTGTAGGCCTTGATTACTTCCTGCTTTTCTTCCACTGCCTTACGGATGCCGGGCAGGAAGAGATAGTCCAGATTCTGAAAGGGCAGTTCACCTTCTTCAATCAAAAAGGGCAGCATACCCCAGTTAATCAAGTTGGAGCGGTAACGCTTGGTAGCATACTCATTGGCAATATTGGCCCAGCCGCCCAGCACCTTCTGGCAGGATGCCGCCTGCTCACGGGCGGAACCGTCACCCGGCTTTACTGCAAAGATAGTAGAACCAAAGCCCGTATTGGTATGGTTCGCATCTGCAAATTGTCCCTTTACCACACCCATAATATCCTTCACAACAGGCAGTGCATGGCAGGGATGTCCGCCGGCCATTCTCTCCTTCTCCGCTTTCTGAATTTCCTTTGCGCGGCCCACATACTGAGGGTCCTTACGGCTTAAGGTAAATTCCGCCAGTCCCAAAGGATTGGAGCGGTAGGAAGAGGTTTCTCCGGAAGGAATCAGTTCGTCGGTGGTAGTTACCGGGTCATGGATCTCAGAAACCACCTGCAATACCAAGTTCTCCGGCAGTGCGCCCATTTCCGGCCAGTCCTTGATATTAGGACCAAACTGGATTTCCACATCCGGGTCAGCCACGCCCTTGGAATCAAAAACGCGGTTCTTATAGATATTACTGTCAAAATGATACTGATATTTGTTTAACGTACCGTCAAACTCTGTAGCCGGTGTCAGTACACCCTTATTAGCCGCAGTTGCCGCAATGGAGCGGGCATCCATCAGCGCTACGGATGCAATCTGGCCGTTCTGCAGCTTAGAGCCTTCCCTGTTGGGGAAGTTGCGTGTGGAGTGACGAATGCTGAATGCATTGTTGGCCGGCGTATCGCCTGCACCGAAGCAAGGTCCGCAGAAAGCGGTCTTCATAACGGCGCCGGTTTCTAAAATGGCTGCGGCACAGCCGTTTTTAATTAATTCCATATACACAGGCATGGATGCGGGATATACGCTCAAGGTGAAGCCATCGGCTCCTATGTAGCTGCCCTTTAAGATATCCGCTGCTGCGCAGATGTTTTCAAATCCGCCGCCGGCACAGCCTGCAATAATTCCCTGATCCACATAGAATTTACCGTCACGTACTTTCTCTTTTAAGGAGAATTCTACCGCACCGTCCAAGCTCACCAGCGCGCGCTTTTCAGTTTCATCCAGAATATCCAACAAATTGGCATTCAACTCTTCTATGGTATAGGTATTGCTGGGATGGAAGGGCATGGCGATCATGGGACGGATCTTGCTTAAATCCACCATTATCATGCCATCGTAATAAGCTACATCACCCGGCTTTAACTCGCTGTATTCCTCTTTTCTTCCGTGGATTTCGTAGAACTCCTCAATCTCCCCGTCTGTCTGCCAGATGGAAGAAAGGCAGGTGGTCTCCGTGGTCATGACATCAATGCCGATACGGAAGTCCGCGCTTAAGGAAGCCACGCCGGGACCTACAAATTCCATTACTTTATTCTTCACATAGCCATTCTTAAATACGGCACCGATGATTGCCAGCGCCACGTCCTGAGGGCCCACGCCCTTTACCGGCTCGCCCGTCAGATAAACGCCCACTACGCCGGGCATATTGATATCATAGGTCTGATTAAGGAGCTGCTTTACCAGTTCGGGACCACCCTCGCCCATTGCCATGGTACCTAATGCACCGTATCTGGTATGGGAATCGGAGCCTAAGATCATCTTGCCGCCGCCGGCCAGCATTTCCCTTGCAAACTGATGGATGACCGCCTGATGAGGGGGCACATAGACACCGCCGTATTTCTTGGCACAGGTCAGCCCGTACATATGGTCATCCTCATTGATGGTACCGCCCACTGCACAGAGAGAATTGTGGCAGTTTGTCAGCACATAGGGCACTGGGAACTTGGTCAGACCCGATGCTCTGGCTGTCTGAATAATACCCACAAAAGTAATATCGTGGCTGGTCAGCTTATCAAATTTGATCTTTAATTTCTCCATATTGCCGGAAGTATTATGGCTTTGCAGGATACCGTAAGCAATGGTCTGCTTGGCCGCGTCTTCCTTGGTTATATTTTTACCGATTTTATGTGCAACGGCCGCTGCTGCCTCACCAGTATCTGCTACAACCTCTGTACCGTTTATCAGATAAGCGCCGCCTTCTAAAAGTTCTATCATATTATTTTCCGTCCTTCCTGTGTGTTGTATGTCCAAAAATACGACAGTTTTATTATAAAGGAAAGCGCCGTCTTATGCAATGGGAAGTTCCAAGGAGGTACTACTGGATTTGGAATCTTGTATACTGTTTTTAAACAGCTCTTATTCTAACCCCATATCGCCAAATACCTGCCTCCAGATCTCTTCGCAGTGTTCTCTGGTAAAATTGACGTCCCGTCTTCGGGTAAAGCTATCCGCGGCCATTTCCTCCGTAAACAGTTTCAAAGGATAGGTAGTAATGGTCTTCTTATCAGCGGATACATAGGTGACCAGCGGCTCTGCACCATACTCTTTTATGTAAACCTCACCGTCGCTATTACGCGCAATGGTGACGGTGGCCATGGCGCCCAGCATACGGATACCGATATTATTCTCCTCGGAAGCTGTGGCATTCACATAGTTGCCCAGGGAGTAATAAACTAACATCTCATTGCCTTCTTCGTCAGTCAACATCTCTACCGGCTCTATCACATGGGGATGGGTTCCGATGACTAAATCCACCCCGCATTCCAAAAAGAATTCAGCCCATAGTCGCTGCGCATTAGTCTCCTCCAGCACATATTCCGTTCCCCAATGGGGACAGAGAATGACAAAGTCAGCCAAGTCCTTGGCGCGGGCCACATCCTGAGCAATGAGATTTTCCTGGATCAGATTGACAGCGTAGGGCATTCCGGACGGCAGGGGCAGACCGTTGGTACCGTAGGTATAGTTTAAGATAGCAACCCGAATCCCCTGCTGCTCATAGATATAAATCTCATCCCTGTCTTCCTTACTGCCATACATTCCTATCACTGCTATGTCGGGATAGTTTTCTTCCCAGAAGTTCAGGCAATTCTCAAGACCCTCCAGCCCCTTGTCCATAGAATGATTGGTGGCATGAAGCACCACATCAAAACCGGCAGCTACCAGAGCATCACCCACCTCGTAATAGGTATTAAATCTGGGATAGCCTGAAATCCCTAACTCCGGTCCTCCCAGTATTACCTCTTGATTGACAATGGCAATATCCGCCTCAGAGATCATGTCCTTGGTGTAGGTAAAAAGATGGTCAAAATTTATGCTGCCGTCTTCCATTTTGCCGCTGTTATTCACCGGCATATGCATCAGTATATCACCTACCATGACCAGCGTAATCTCCGGAGTCAGCACCTCCTTCAAAACATCCTTTTCCTGAAGCACTTTTTCTTCCATCTGCAGACGGTTTGCTTCAAAGCCGGTTTCCAATGATATTAGCCATCTTTTCGGCGCCTCTGCCGCTCCGGTAGCCGGAGTTTCCACTACTTCCGATACTGCAGCCAGCTCTCCTCCACATCCACTAAACAACGTCAGGCAAAGAAACAGGGCTAACACTTTCTTTTTCATATTTCCCCTCTCATGTAACAAAAATACCCGGATAAACCGGGTATTTTTGTTCTATTTATTTGCTGATTACGACCTTATCCAAATGCCAGATATCGTCCACATATTCCTGAATCGTTCTATCGGAGGTAAACTTACCGCAGCTTGCCATATTCAGGATTGCGCTCTTAGCCCAGCCTTTTTCATTCATATATGCAGCTTCCACTCTCTTCTGTGCTTCCGCATAAGACTTAAAATCCTTCAGGATAAAGTAGGTATCTGCTTTAGATGTACTCTGGGTATTGAGCAGCGAGTTATAAAGGGGTCTGAACAACTCCGTATCTCCGGGTGCAAAAGTACCATTGATAAGCTGCATCAGCACCTTTCTGATATCCTGATCGTTGTTGAAGATTTCCATGGGATTGTAACCGCCGTAATTTTCATACCGGATAACCTCATCGGAGGACAGACCGAAAATAAAGGCATTTTCCTCTCCCACTTCTTCTACGATTTCTACATTGGCACCGTCCATAGTACCTAATGTCAGCGCACCGTTTAACATGAACTTCATGTTACCGGTACCGGAAGCCTCTTTGCTGGCGGTGGAAATCTGCTCGGACACATCCGCTGCCGCAAAGATCATTTCGGCATTGGACACACGGTAGTTCTCAATGAAAACTACTTTCATCTTGCCGCCGATTGCAGGATCATTGTTTACAACATCCGCTACGGAATTGATCAGCTTGATCGTCAGCTTGGCATTGCGATAGCCTGCCGCTGCCTTCGCACCGAAAATAAAAGTACGAGGATAGAAATCCATTTCCGGATGCTCTTTCAATTCATTGTACAAATACATAACATGCAGGATATTCAATAACTGGCGTTTATACTCATGCAGACGCTTTACCTGTACGTCGAAAATGGAACGGGGGTCCACTTCCACACCGTTGTGCTCCAAAATGTACTGTGCAAGACGTACCTTATTACGGTACTTGATGTTCATAAACTCCTGCTGAGCCTTTTTATCATCCGCATAGATTTTCATCTTAGCAATCTGGGGCAGATCGGTGATCCACTCAGAACCGATATGCTCCGTTACCCAGTCTGCTAACAGCGGATTACCATGAAGAAGGAATCTTCTCTGAGTAATACCGTTAGTCTTATTATTGAATTTCTCGGGCATCATCTCATAGAAATCCTTTAATTCCTGATTCTTTAAGATTTCTGTATGTAACTGTGCCACACCGTTGACGGAATAGCCGGCCACGATAGCCAGATGCGCCATACGTATCTGTCCGTCATAGACGATTGCCATTTTACGCACTTTCTCCTGGTTGCCGGGATATACCTGTTCAATCTTGTTTAAGAATCGACGGTTGATTTCCTCTACAATCTGGTAGATACGGGGCAACAGACGAGAGAAGAGCTCAATAGGCCATTTTTCCAGTGCTTCGGACATGATGGTATGGTTCGTATATGCACAAGTCTTAGTGGTAACCTCCCATGCTTCATCCCATTCCAAATCGTAGTCGTCCATTAAAATACGCATCAGTTCCGCGATCGCTACCGTAGGATGGGTATCATTCAACTGGAAAGTAACCTTCTCATGGAACTTGCGAATATCGGTATGCTTTCTCATGTATTTTTCCACTGCTTCCTGTACAGAGGCGGATATGAAGAAATACTGCTGCTTTAAGCGCAGCTCCTTACCTGCATAGTGGTTGTCATTGGGATAGAGTACCTCTACGATATTGCGCGCCAGGTTCTGCTGCTCAACAGCTTTCTGATAGTCACCCTTGTCAAAGGAGTCCAACTGGAAGCACTCTACCGGCTCTGCATCCCAAATACGCAGAGTGTTCACTATGCCGTTTCCATAACCTAAGATGGGCATATCAAAGGGAACTGCCTTAACGGACTGATATCCTTCCTGGAAGAAATGGTTCCTGCCATTTTCATCCACACGCACATTTACATAGCCACCGAATTTAACGGTCTTGGCATATTCAGGACGGCGCAGTTCAAAGGGATTTCCGTTCTCTAACCAGTTGTCCGGTACCTCGATCTGATAACCGTCGTGGATTTCCTGCTTGAACATACCGTAGCGGTAGCGGATACCGCAGCCGTATGCGGGATACCCTAACGTTGCCAGGGAATCCAGGAAACAAGCTGCCAGACGGCCCAGACCGCCGTTACCCAGCGCTGCGTCGGGCTCCATATCCTCCACCAGATTTAAATCAAGTCCCAGTTCATCCATAGCAGTCTTTACCTGCTTATATGCCTGCAGATTGATCAGGTTATTACCCAGTGCTCTGCCCATCAGAAACTCCATGGACAGATAATATACCATCTTAGGATCTTTCTTTTCATAGGTCTTCTGTGTTTCCATCCAGTTATCTACGATCTGATCCTTCACAGCCAGGCAGACTGCCTGAAAAATCTGCTGGGGAGTTGCCTCCTCCAAAGTCTTTCTGTATAAAGTCTTTACATTATACAGGACGCTTCTTTTAAATAATTCCTTGTCAAATTTCACTGTCTTCTTCTGCATTACTTTCCTCCTTAGGCTTCTTGCCTCATTTGGTATCTAAGCAATATTATACTCCATCTGCTACAGTCTTTCCACAGAAATCGTAACATTTTCTCCGTTTACATTCCACTCTTTGGAAACTGCCAGCGTTTGATTCGCTATCATTTCCTCCGCCAACACCTTGCCGGCAATGGAATCCTTATTGCGCAGGGCAATATCAGCAATCTTGTCATTACCCGCAAAAGCCACCTTGATATGATCTGTCACTTCAAAGTCTGCATCCTTACGCATGGTCTGAATTTTGCTGATCACCTCCAGTACAAAACCTTCTTCGATCAGTTCCTCGCTTAAATTGGTATCCAGTACCACGGTCATATAGTTGTCGGCTTCGGTGACATAACCCTCTTTCTGGGTCATCTCAATGAGTAAATCCTCTTCAGCCAGAGAGACTTCCACGCCATCAACCGTAAACTTAAGTGCCCCGCCTGCCTTTAACTCATCCATGGCCGCATTGCCGTCTAAGGATGCCAATGCTTTCTGGATTCCTCCTAACTGTTTGCCATACTTCGGGCCCACGGTACGCAGCTGGGGCTTGAAGGTATAGGAGGTAAACTCCCGAACATCCTCGGTAAAGAGCACCTGTTTTACATTTAACTCTTCGGCAATGATATCCTTATAGAAATCACTCAGCTCATGGGCACCCTTAACAAACATCTTGCTGATGGGCTGACGATTCTTGATATTGGCTGTATTTCTGCAGGCGCGCCCCATTACCACCGCCTTTAAAACGATGTCCATATCCGCTTCCAACTGTTTATCCGTATAGGCGGGATTTGCCACGGGGAAGTCACAGAGATGGATACTTTCCGGAGCCGCTTTGTCATTGGTACGCACTAAATTCTGATAGATATCCTCAGTCAGGAAAGGAATCATGGGCGCTGCCGCCTTGCAAACCGTTACCAATGCAGTATACAGGGTCATGTAAGCATTGATCTTATCCTGCTCCATCCCCTTTGCCCAGAAGCGCTCGCGGCTTCTTCTGACATACCAGTTACTCATATTCTCTACAAAATCCTGAAGGGCTCTTGCAGCCTCGGGGATGCGGTAATTGTCCAGATGTCCGTCCACCTCTGACACCAGAGTGTTCAGCTTGGAGAGCAGCCATTTATCCATAACGGCCAGTTTCTCATAATCTAATGTATACTTGGTAGCATCAAAATTATCAATGTTTGCATACAGCACAAAGAAGGCATAGGTATTCCAAAGGGTACCCATGAATTTGCGCTGTCCCTCCTGTACGGCCTTGCCGTGGAAACGGTTGGGCAGCCAGGGAGCGGAATTGATATAGAAATACCAGCGGATAGCATCTGCGCCATAAGTAGCCAGTGCATCAAAAGGATCCACCGCATTTCCCTTACTCTTACTCATCTTCTGACCGTTCTCATCCTGTACATGGCCCAGTACGATAACATTCTCGTATGGCGCTTTGTTAAAGAGCAGAGTGGATTCCGCTAACAGGGAATAGAACCAGCCTCTGGTCTGATCCACCGCCTCGGAGATAAACTGTGCAGGAAACTGTGCCTCAAACAGCTCCTTATTTTCAAAAGGATAGTGATGCTGCGCAAAAGGCATGGCACCGGAGTCAAACCAGCAGTCGATAACCTCCGGTACACGGTGCATATCCTTTCCGCATTTGGGACATGCAATCGTTACCTCATCGATATAGGGCCTGTGAAGCTCTACTTTGGCATTTTCGGGATTTCCGCTCATTTCCGCCAGTTCCGCGCGGCTGCCGATGCTGTGCTGATGTCCGCACTCACACTCCCAGATATTTAAGGGTGTGCCCCAGTAACGGTTACGGGAAATCGCCCAGTCCTGTACATTTTCCAACCAGTCCCCAAACCGGCCCTTGCCGATGGATTCGGGAATCCAGTTGATCGTATTGTTATTGCGGATCAAGTCATCCTTTACGGCAGTCATCTTGATATACCAGGATTCTCTTGCATAGTATATTAACGGTGTATCACATCTCCAGCAATGGGGATAGCTGTGCTCGAATTTGGGAGCATCAAAAAGCAGTCCCTTCGCATCCAGATCTTTCAACACCAGGGGGTCCGCTTTTTTCACAAATACACCGGCATAGGGCGTTTCTGCTGTCATATTGCCCTGCCCGTCTACCAGCTGCACAAAGGGCAGATCGTAGGCGCGGCCGACTTTGGCATCGTCTTCACCGAACGCAGGCGCAATGTGTACCACGCCGGTACCGTCAGTCAAGGTTACATAGCCATCGCAGACTACATAGTGAGCTTTCTTATTTTGTTTCTTGCAGATTTCTACAGCACAGTCAAAGAGGGGCTCATACTCCTTATACTCCAAGTCCTTGCCACTCATCGTTTCCAGTACTTCGTATGCGGGAACATTTTTTTCCTTATCTTCCAGCTTCCCTAATACGGTATCCAAAAGGGCCTCGGCCATATAGTAGGTATAGCCGTCAGCTGCTTTTACCTTGGCATAGGTTTCTACCGGATTCACACAGAGTCCTACATTGGAAGGCAGGGTCCAGGGTGTGGTGGTCCATGCCAGAATATAGGCGTCCTCATCCTTTACTTTAAAGCGGGCAATCGCCGACCGCTCCTTTACATCCTTATATCCCTGCGCCACCTCCTGGGAAGAAAGAGGCGTACCGCAGCGGGGACAGTAGGGTACGATCTTAAAGCCTTTATAAAGCAGACCCTTATCCCAGATTTCCTTTAATGCCCACCATTCGGATTCAATAAAATCGTCATGATAGGTTACATAGGGATTGTCCATATCCGCCCAAAAGCCTACGGTACCGGAGAAATCCTCCCACATTCCTTTATACTTCCAAACGCTTTCCTTACATTTATTGATGAAGGGTTCCAGACCGTATTCTTCAATCTGCTCCTTACCGTCCAATCCCAACAGCTTTTCTACTTCGATTTCAACGGGCAGACCGTGGGTATCCCAGCCGGCCTTTCTGGGCACCATACAGCCCTTCATGGTACGGTATCTGGGAATCATATCCTTGATAACACGGGTCAGCACATGCCCGATATGGGGCTTGCCGTTCGCAGTGGGCGGCCCGTCATAAAAGGTATAGGTAGGGCCTTCTTTTCTGGTTTCCATACTTTTTTCAAATATGTTATTATCCTTCCAGAACTGCTCTACCTTTTTTTCTCTTTCCACAAAATCCAGATTCGGCGATACTTTTTCGTACATAGCGCTCCTCCTTAAAAATAAATAAAACCCCGTCCGTAAAAGGACGAGGTCTGATTCCTGCGTTACCACCCATTACAGCATACGCTTCCACAGATGTTGCTTCGCAAATCACGGATGTCACTTCGTGAATCCGGGAAGAAATATGGTTCCCTGTAACGGTGGGAAACCGTCCCGGACTACTTGGCTTTAGCCTTTGGCCCGCGCGACTCGGAAGTGATATTCCATAAGCTTCTACTCATACCGGTCTTGCACCCTCACCGGCTCGCTGAAATTTTAAAAGCCTATGTACTGTCTTCGTCATGGTCTTTTTCATGGTTATTATATATGCAGCCTTTTTCGCTTGTCAAGATATTATTGCAGATTTCCAAACGGAGCTGGGGGCTGGGAAGCAAAGAAAGCAGCCCGCCTCTCATCCACAGTCTGGATCAGCTGCCGGTAATTTCTACTGTACAACTTTTGGATTTCCGGTGTCTTTCTATAAAAACACCATGGCAGAAACTGTTGCATAACATTATAAAACCCGTCTTCGTTCAACTGTGGGCCCAAATCCTTCGAAAAAATTCTGCCCTTACGGGAAACGGCACCCGGCATTTTGTTTTTTCGGGTCACATACCTGATCCACTTCTTATCGGTATAGATCCACAGTAGGTCCCGATAGGAAACCGCACTGACCCGTGCGCCGGAGACCGGCACCAAAAGACAGTCCCTGCAGATAATAACATCACCAAACCGATAGCCCGTCATACAGTCCGCATTCACTCTGGCCTGCTCTTGCGGGGAGAGGTTTCGAATAGAAATATCCGGTCCGGTCCGGGAAATCAGAAAGAACAAGAGCGCCGCTACAGCGTACATAACTACCCACAGCGCATACATCCTCCATAGCATATCAGTATCTTCTCCCTGCATTTCCGTTCCAAGCAATACATAGAAAAGCAGAAACAACAGTAAAAGCACCAGAATTCCCGGCCAGAGCAGCAAAATTTTCCTGTTACCCACTTTTGCATCCAGTTTCTTTATATTATCCAGATTATCTCCCATTTTGCTTCCACACCCTTGTAAAATTTGTTATAGAAAAAGCTTGCTACATCTAATCATAAGTATTTTTCCGTTATTTGTCCATTGTTTCTTTTTGCAGGCCATTCATGCCCCCTGCCAACCCTTGCGCAATGCCATGGTTTTATAGTATAATTTGTTATATATTGTGGGAGGATGTGTCATGAAGCGAACCCAAAACAAAGGACAGTTATATAAATCATTACAGGCCATGAATCTTATTCCGCTGCTTATATTGGGATTGGTCATTACCTTTGTCTGCTTTCAAACAACAGCATCCGCCATGCATGCACAGGTGGAGGAAGAATTAAAAAATATGACTGATGCCGTTGTGCTGACCTACGATCTTTTGTATCCCGGTGATTATCATCTGGAGGGTACTGAGGCTCTGCAGCTGTACAAAGGAGATACGGCTATTACTTTTGATTATTCTATCATCGACCGGTTGAAAGCCCATTCTCAGATTGACATTACCCTTTTTTATGAGGACACCCGTATTCTCACCACTATTTGCGATCAAGACGGCAACCGCATTATTGGGACCGGTGCTAATAATTTGGTGGTACGGGATGTGCTGTCTACCGGCCAACCTCATTTTTATACCAATACCACTATCCATGACCAAGTGTTTTTTTCCTACTATGCGCCTTTACAGAATGCGGACGGTACGATTGTGGGAATGATATATGCAGGGAAACCCTGTAACAATGTGAACGCGGCAGTAAGGTCCGCTGTACTCCCTGCCATGTTGATCACTCTCGGCGGCATTGTCATCGTGATCGTGATCTCTTCTTCCTACACCCATAAACTGATCGGCTCCCTGCAAAAAATCCGCGTTTTTCTTTCCAAAGTATCTACGGGCAATCTGGGTGCCGAACTGGATCCCGGAGTATTGAAGAGGAGTGACGAACTGAGTGATATGGGCTATGCAGCCCTCTATATGCAGAGCGCCCTGCGTACCCTGGTAGAGCAGGATACTCTGACAGAAATCAACAACCGCCGTTATGCCGATAAGCATTTGCGGCAGGTACAATCTCATGCCGACCTCTGCGGTACTTCTTTTGTGATCGGCATCGGTGATATTGACTTCTTTAAATCCGTCAACGATACCTACGGTCATGAATGCGGCGATCTGGTGCTTAAAAAAGTTGCATACATCTTAAAGAAACATATGACCGGCAAAGGTTTTGTAGCCCGCTGGGGCGGCGAGGAATTTTTATTCGTCTATGACAATGCCGATCTGGATTTGGCCCGGAAGCAGACAGAGGAACTCTTAGAAGAAATCCGGGCACAGGAAGTTATTTATGAGGAGCAGCTCGTTCGTATCACCATGACCTTTGGTCTGGCTGAGGGCGGTGTAGGCACCCGTATGCGGGAATTGCTGCAAACGGCTGACAATAAGCTCTACTACGGCAAGGAAAATGGTCGAAATCAGATAGTAGTCTGAATTACCGAAAATATAAATTATTCATGAAAGGATTCCCCTATGGAAGATCAAAATCTTACTCTGCTTACGGATCTCTATGAGCTCACCATGATGCAGGGCTACTTTAAAAATAAGGACAAAAATGAAACCGTCATTTTTGATGCATTTTACCGTACTAATCCCAGTGGCGGCGGTTATGCAATAGCTGCAGGACTGGAGCAGGTGATCGATTATATTGAAAATCTGCATTTTAATTCGGAGGATATTGCGTATCTGAGAAGCCTGGGGATTTTTGAAGAAGAATTTTTAGACTATCTGCGTGAATTCCGTTTTACGGGAGATATATATGCCATTCCCGAGGGCAGCGTCATGTTTCCCAGAGAACCCATGATCAAAGTGATCGCCCCCATCATGCAAGCTCAGTTAGTGGAAACCGCCATACTGAATATTCTCAATCACCAGAGTCTGATCGCGACCAAAGCTGCCAGAGTATGCTTTGCCGCACAGGGTGACGGTATTATGGAGTTTGGCCTGCGCCGTGCGCAGGGTCCGGATGCGGGTACTTACGGCGCAAGAGCTGCCATGATCGGCGGCTGTATCGGCACCAGCAATGTACTGGCAGGCCGCCTGTTTGATGTTCCTGTCAGCGGTACGCATGCTCATAGCTGGATCATGAGTTTCCCCGATGAATATACCGCATTTAAAACCTATGCGGATATTTATCCTTCGGCCTGCATACTTTTAGTGGATACCTACGATACTCTAAAATCCGGCGTTCCCAATGCCATCCGCGTATTCAGCGAAATGCGAGAGGCCGGTATTCCTCTGACCAAATACGGAATCCGGCTGGACAGCGGGGACTTGGCTTATTTATCCAAGAAAGCCAGAAAGATGTTGGATGAGGCAGGTTTTTCGGATGCCATTATTTCTGCATCTAACGATTTGGACGAGTTCTTGATTGACAGCTTAAAGGTACAGGGCGCTAAGATCACCTCCTGGGGTGTGGGCACCAACCTGATCACCTCCAAAGATTGTCCCTCCTTTGGCGGCGTATATAAGCTGGCTGCGATACAGGATAAACAAGGCAACTTCATTCCCAAGATCAAACTGTCGGAGAATAGCGAAAAAGTCACCAATCCCGGCAATAAGACGATCTACCGGGTATACGAAAAGGAATCCGGCAAGATCAAAGCCGATTTAATCTGTCTGGTGGAAGAACATTTTGATGAACAGGATCCACTTTTACTCTTCGATCCCTTGGAGCCATGGAAAAAGACCCGTCTGCCCGGCGGCAGTTATACCTTGCGGGAACTGATGGTACCTGTCTTTAAACAGGGAGAATGCTGCTATACTTCTCCGAAAGTAATGGAAATCCGTGATATCTGTCAAAGAGAATTAGATACCCTTTGGCCCGAAACCAGACGTCTTATCAATCCTCATCAGGTATACGTGGACCTGTCACAGAAGCTGTATGATATGAAAATTCAGCTCTTGAATCAGTTAGGAGAGAAATAGTTTTTACAGAAGCACATATAAAGAAGGCCGCTGCAGCATACAGCGGCCCTTTTCATATTCGTTTACTGTTCCATTTGTCTGCCTAAAAAACCTGCCGCCGACATAATGAGCTTATACTCTACTTCCCCTAATCTTGTCTTCATGTCGTTTTCCAATAATACCACCGCACCGATGACATCACCTTCGCAAATAATGGGTGTCAGAGCTTCCTGTTCATATTCGTCGGTACTCTCCTCTGTAATGGGAATAAAGTCTTTATCACCCTTTATGGCAATCACGGTTTCCCGCTCCGTAATCTTTTCTTCCAGATGCTTGCTGATGCTTTTTCCCAAAAACTGCTTATAACCGCCGCTTACTGCAATAAACTGATCTCTGTCAGCAATCAGCGCTGCATGACCGGATACCTGGGATAAACTCTCTGCATACTGTTTGGCAAAAGTGGTCATTTCTCCGATAGGAGAATACTTTTTTAAAATGATTTCTCCTTCCCTGTCTGTAAAAATTTCCAGCGGGTCACTTTCCCTGATACGTAGAGTTCTACGTATTTCCTTGGGTATTACAATACGACCGAGGTCGTCTATTCTTCTGACAATGCCTGTTGCTTTCATATCTTTTCCTCCATTTGCAGTTTTAGTTTCATTAAAATGTGATACTATTATCTGTAAATGGTGGCATTTTATACCTTGAAATCCAAAATGAAAAACAAAATTTTACAACCGGGCAAAACACACATTGTAGAAAAAAATATTGCCGGTCAAGAATTACTTAACCGGCAATGTATTCCTTATAGTCTTCCTCACTGGCAAATAAGATATAGATACCATTTACATATCCCATATAGCCGTTAGCTGTCGTATAACCTTTCATACTTTATACCTTCCTTTCAGAGTCGGTTGTTTACTGTTCTGAAAAGAAGATATCATTTTTGCAGTCCAATAATCCGTACTTTCATTCAAGGTAAGGTCTGGGCTGTTAGTCCTGTAAAAGCAGCTTTGCCATCTCTTTCAGCAACTCTTCCGTATCCGTAAGGAGCAGCTCCGCATCCTTTTCTACCAGACCGGTTTTCCGGTATTTATAGGTGAAGAAAGGATTTCCGTAGGCGGTAAAGAGCAGACGGTCCCGATACTTTTTAAGAAGCTGTGGAACGCCCTCCGGTTCCAATGCCGCATCCGGACGGAAAGTAAAAATGATTCTCTCGTTCTTTCCCTTGATCTCCGTCATATACAGAGCATGGGCTGAGACCCTGATCAGGGCAATCCGCAGCAGATTATCCACTGACTTCGGAATGGTACCGAAGCGGTCTAACAGTTCATCCTTCATGTCATCCCGCTCCTTCTCATTTTCAATTCCCGCAATGCGCTTATAAATATCCAGCTTCTGCACTTCATTGACAATGTATTCTGACGGGATAAAGGCATCCACATCCATATCTACCACCGTGGGAAAATCCTCTATACCGGGAATCCCTTTGAGATTCTTAACTGCTTCATTTAACATTTTGCAGTACAGGTCATAGCCCACTGCTTCCATATGCCCATGTTGAAGTTTCCCCAGCAGATTACCCGCGCCTCTGATTTCCAGATCCCGCATGGCAATCTTAAAACCGCTCCCCAACTCAGTAAATTCTTTGATGGCTGCCAGTCGCTTTTCAGCCACTTCCTTAAGCATTTTATCCCGTCTATACATTAGGAAAGCATAGGCTGTCCTGTTAGAGCGGCCCACCCTGCCGCGCAGCTGATAGAGCTGGGAGAGTCCCATGTTGTCGGAATCATGGATGATCATGGTATTCACGTTGGAGATATCCAGTCCCGTTTCAATGATTGTGGTGGATACCAGCACGTCAATTTCACCGTTTATAAAATCATACATGATACGTTCCAGTTCCTGCTCCTTCATCTGCCCATGGGCAAATGCCACCTCCGCCTCCGGCACCAACCGTTGCAGGACAGCAGTGACATCCGCAATATTGTTCACCCGATTGTAAACATAGTATACCTGCCCTTCTCTGGCAAGTTCCCGCACAATAGCCTCCCGCACCATTTCTTCATTATATTCCATAACGTAGGTCTGAATGGGCTGTCTGTCACCGGGCGCCTCCTCAAGGACGCTCATATCCCGAATACCGATCAGACTCATATGCAGGGTACGTGGAATGGGCGTGGCTGTCAATGTCAGGACATCCACATTTTCCTTCATCTTCTTGATTTTCTCTTTATGTGCCACACCAAAGCGCTGTTCCTCATCAATGATCAACAGCCCCAAATCCTTAAAGGCCACATCATCGGACAGCACCCTATGGGTACCGATCACAATATCCGCCATACCCTTTTTCAGATCTTCTATGGTTTTCTTCTGTTGTGCGGTGCTGCGAAACCGGGATAAAAGTTCAATTCTTACGGGAAAATCCTTCATCCGCTGGGTAAAGGTGCCAAAATGCTGCTGCGCCAGAATGGTTGTCGGCACCAGATAGACTACCTGCTTGCCCTCCTGTACTGCCTTAAATGCAGCCCGAATGGCAATTTCCGTCTTACCGTAACCCACGTCACCGCAGATTAAGCGGTCCATAATCTTTTTACTCTCCATATCCGCCTTGGTATCTGCAATGGCTGCCAGCTGGTCCTCCGTCTCCTCAAAAGGAAACATCTCTTCAAACTCCCTCTGCCATACGGTATCCGGACCATACTGAAATCCTTCCGACTGTTGTCTGATGGCATACAGTTCCACCAAGTCCTTGGCCACCTCGTTCACGGCGGTGCGCACTTTGGCCTTGGTCTTATTCCACTCCTGACTTCCCAGCTTATTTAATTTAGGTGTTTTGGCATCTGCAGAAGCGTATTTCTGGATAACATCCAGACCGGTGGCCAGAATATACAGATTACCGCCATTTCGATATTCTATCTTTAAGTAGTCTTTGACAACTTTCTCCACCTCTACTTTTTCAATACCGCGGTAGATACCCAGGCCGTGGCTTTCATGTACCACATAATCTCCCACACGCAGCTCATTAAAGTCTTTTATTTTCTGACCTTCATATCGGGGTTTACGCTTTTTCTTCTTACGTCCCGCTCCAAAGATGTCACTTTCCGCGATCACCACAAACTTTAAAAGAGGATATTCGAAGCCCTTTCCCACATGCCCATAATAAGTCAACACCTCTCCGGGCTGTACCTCTCTTTCCGGATTCTGGGTATAGACTGCCGACAGTTCCTGTTCCCTTAAATCCTCCGCCAGCCTTTCGGCTCTGGTGCGGGAACCTGACAAAAGCAGTACCCTGTAACCGTTCTTCTTATAGCGCTTTAAATCTTTCACCAGTGACTCAAAGCTGTTATTATAGGAAGAAACACTTCTGACCTGTATATCAAAGTGCCGCTGCACCTTGATCAGTGGATTTCTCAGTTCCATGGCCGCTAGCGTCACAAAACTGGTGCGCTGGATCATAGCAGCTACTTGCTCCATACTAAAAAGCAGATCCATCTGTCCGGAGAGAATATATCCTTTCTCCGCCCTGCTGCTCATACTTTCTCGAAATTCCAATTCCACCGCTTCCGCCTGCTCTCTGATGCGAGCCGGCTCATCCAGAAACAGACAGTGTCCGGAAGGCAAAAGTTCTAACAGATTTTTTAATTCCTTTTCTTCATAAAAATAGCGGATATAACCTTCCAGAGAGGAATAATTTTGAAATTCCAGTGCCTGTTCCTTCAATTCTTTGATCTGCATGGCTATCCGGTGGGCTTCCTCGGTCTGAAAACGCTCCCTAAACAAAGCCTCCCTCTCTGAAGCCTCTTTCTCCAAGCGTGCAAAACCGGCCAAAAGCGCCTTTTCTCCAAGCACAAATTCCGAAGCCGGATAGATACGCAGGGAAGAGAGCTGCTCAATGGAGCGCTGGCTCAACACGTCAAAACTGCGGATGGACTCTACCTCATCCCCCCACAGTTCGATGCGGTAGGGATTCTCCTCCGTCACATCAAAGATATCCACAATGCCGCCCCGAATGGAAAACTGTCCCGGCACTTCCACCTGATAGCTTTTCTCATAGCCCATTGCTACCAGCCGTTCTGCCAGTTTTTCCTCTTCCAATGCTGTTTTTTTATCAATCAGGACCGTATCTTCGGGTTTCCAGACAGTCTGCGGTGCCATCAGGGCAGCAAAGGTCGTAACGAGCGTAAAGGGGCGTTCCTCCGCCATGCGGCGCAGGACTTTCACCCGTTCCGTAGTCAGCTTATTTCCGTGTATATCCGCCTGAAAGAATATCAGATCCTTTGCCGGATAAAAAATGACATTTCTGTCATAAAATTTATACTCTTCATAAATCTCCCGGGCCCGCAAATCACTGTAAGTGATGATGATCCGATACTTAAAATGCTTTCCCAGACCGTAGACCATATGCAGCTTTTGGGAATCCACACAGCCGGTAATAGCGGCCGGCCGGCCGTTTTCTATCAGCTTTTCTATTTCCTCATACTCTGCCAGTTCCCGCAGAGGTGCCAGTAATGCCTGCATGTCTATCCCTCATTTTGCTGTTTTACAGCCTTTTTGTTAAAATCGTTCATAGCTGCAGCAGGCCCGTCACGAAGTAACGTACGAATCGCATCGGCTGCCTCTCCTGCCGCTTTTTCCATTTCCTTTTTTTCTTCCCGTGAAAAATGCCCCAACACATAATCGGCCAGATCCCAGCCTTCCGGCTTTTCTCCCACACCCATTTTAAGGCGCATAAACTCTTCATGCCCTAAATGGGCAATAATGTTTTTCAGGCCGTTATGCCCCCCTGCGCTTCCTTTTTTACGCAGTCTTAACTGTCCCGGGGGCAGACTGATATCATCGGAAACGATTATCAGTTCTTCCCTTTCATCAATCTTATAATAGTCTACCAGCTCCCGGACGGATTCCCCACTTAGATTCATATATGTCAGAGGTTTTGCCAAAATGACTTTCTGTCCGCCAATATACCCTTTTCCTATCAGTGCACGATGCTTTTTTTCAAGAACCGGAATCTGCTCCTGCTCCGCTAATGTTTCTATGACATGAAATCCGATATTATGCCTGGTATCCTCATACTCCCGCCCCGGATTTCCCAATCCTACAATTATAAACATATGAATTCCCTTCTTATTATAAACAATACCTCGCCGGCTCGGTCGCGGTCTTTTCCCCTTACTGTGCCCCTCGCTATCCTAAGTATACATTGCACGTGAAAAGCTTGCAAGAAAAAAGACGCTGCATCCTATGGATGCAGCGTCCTTCCAAGCACATTACGCTCTTTTCTTATTTTCGTTTGTTTCTTCCGGTTCCAAAAGGGCTTTCTCATAGCCTTCCAGAATAATCTGTTGAATGGCTTCTCTGGTTCCCGAATTAATGGGGTGTGCTATATCACGGTATTCGCCATCCGTTGCTTTCTTACTGGGCATTGCAATGAACAATCCCTTTTCCCCTTCGATTACCTTGATGTCATGTACGACAAATTCATCATCTATCGTAATGGACACGATCGCTTTCATCTTACCTTCCTTTGTGATCCTGCGAACACGAACATCTGTTATCTGCATTATAAACCCCCCTTAATAATTAAATTACATATCTTTCATCTCTTTCCACCACAATCTTAATGCCTTCTTCCCCTACCAGATAGGAATTCGCTCTGATCGTACTGTTGCTCTCCACAATACAGTTCTCTATATGTGTATTGTCCCCGATATAGACATCATTTAAAATGACAGAATTCTTAATGGTACAGTTATTTCCGATATATCCTTTTTTGAATACCACAGAATTCTCCACCACACCGTTCACAATACAACCACTGGAGATCAAGCTGTTTTTAATATGTGCCCCCACATTGTACTTTGCGGGAGGAAGATCATCGACCTTGGAATAGATATCCGGATACTGTCTGAAGAAATAATTACGTACTTCCGGCTTAAGGAAGTCCATATTGGTGCCAAAATAATCTTCCACCGATGCAATATTACGCCAATAATCCTTAATCTTATAGCCATAGATACGTTTGATATCCTTATGACGAATCAAAATATCCCTAACAAAATCGTATCTGTCCTCTTCCGCACAGTGCTCTATCATCTCGATCAGCTGGCGTCTGCGGATTACATAGATACCGCAGGAAACCGTGTTGGTCTTGGCTACCAGAGGTTTCTCTTCAAACTCCTCAACACGGCAGTCCTCGTTCATCTTGACGGTACCGTAACGATCCATATTTACCCCGGGTTCCATTTCCTTGCAGACTACGGTAATATCTGCTTTCTTTTCGATATGGTACTCCAATACCTTATTGAAATCCATTTTATATACACAGTCACCGGAGGCAATTACCACATAGGGCTCATGGCTTCTCTTTAAGAAGTCCAGATTCTGATAAATAGCATCTGCAGTGCCGCGGTACCAATTGCTGTTCTCCGAGGTCACCGTCGGAGTCAGTACATAGAGGCCCCCCTGCTTACGTCCAAAGTCCCACCATTTGGACGAATTCAGGTGTTCATTCAGACTTCCGGAGTTATACTGGGTAAATACGGCCACCTTCTGAATCCTGGAATTGGACATATTGCTAAGTGCGAAGTCAATGCTGCGGTAACTTCCCGCTACAGGCATAGCGCTGATAGCTCGCCTGTGAGATAGTTCCTTCATGCGATGATTATTGCCGCCTGCTAAAATAATTCCGATTGCTCTCACTGTTATTCACCTGCCTTGATCAAAGATTTACCACTTGCGAGAGTGGAATTTTCGTAGTCTTCCGCCGTTGTAACGCCGGATATAACTGTATTCTTGCCTACCTGGATACCCTTAGGAATTACACTCTTCTCACCTATGGTAACAAGTCCGTTATTATATATATGGGGTGCGGTATCATTCTCGGCCTCCTCACCTACACCTAACTGCACGCCGCTGGAAATGGTAACATTCTCCGCAATGATCGCCTTATTGATTTCACAGCCTGCCTCAATAGTGGTGTTATTCATAATGATGGAATCCCGCACCACGGTATCCTTACCGATGGTAACGCCACAGCCGATCACGGAATTATATACTTTGCCGTATATATCCGTACCCTCACCGATAATACTGCGCTCTATCACACTGTCCTCGGAAACATACTGAGGGGGAAGACTCTCACTCTTAGTATAGATTTTCCAATATTCTTCATAAAGGTTAAACTCGGGAACAATGTCGATCAGCTCCATATTGGCCTCCCAATAAGAGCTTAAGGTTCCTACATCCTTCCAGTAACCGTTAAATTCGTATGCGTACAGAGGCTGTCCCTTCTCATGGCAATAAGGAATGACATGCTTGCCGAAATCCAGCTTGGGCTGCTCTGCCATAGCGATCAAAGATTCCCGCAACGTCTTCCAGTTAAAGATATAAATACCCATACTGGCCAGATTGCTTCTGGGATTAGCGGGCTTCTCCTCAAAATCCTGAATCTTTCGGTTCTCGTCAGTGATAATGATACCAAAACGGCTGGCCTCCTCTACAGGAACAGGCATAACCGCAATGGTAACCTCCGCATTGTTTGCCTTGTGGAAATCCAACATCACCTCATAATCCATCTTGTAGATATGGTCACCCGAAAGAATCAGTACGTATTCCGGATTGAAACTTTCCATATAGTCAATGTTCTGGTAAATGGCATTGGCTGTACCGGTGTACCACTCACTGTTGGAGCTTTTCTCGTAAGGCGGCAATACCGAAACTCCGCCGATATTCCTGTCAAGATCCCAAGGAATACCGATTCCGATATGGGTATTCAGCCTAAGGGGCTGATACTGTGTCAGGACACCTACCGTGTCCACTCCTGAATTGATGCAGTTACTCAGCGGAAAATCGATAATGCGATACTTCCCCCCAAAAGAAACTGCCGGTTTTGCTACTTTGGATGTCAGGACACCCAGGCGGCTTCCCTGGCCGCCGGCCAGTAACATGGCAATCATTTCTTTTCTAATCATACTATCACCTCTTACAACTAGTCACTACGGTTCTAATGTTTTCACCTATTATATCACACCACTTTGAAAAGGTAAATCATTCTCACGAAAAAAATATGACTTTTTTACCATTTTTATGTGTATTATTTACATTTTATCCAATTATGCCTTGTGTTTTTTGTGCATTATGACTATTCCCGTGAAGCTGTCGGTCATTTTTTCTTGTCAAATTGAGTAATTTGTAATTTTTTAACCGTATATGCATTTACTATTTGTTTTTTATTTCGTAAATGCGTATAATAATATTAGAATATAAAATTTAAGGAAATAGGAAGTAGCATTATGTATCAGATTGATTTTCATCATCCTGCACACATATATTTTGTAGGCATCGGCGGTATCAGCATGAGCGGACTCGCCGAGGTTCTGCGGGAAGCAGGTTTTAAAGTCAGCGGTTCCGATCGAGAAAAATCAGCTCTCACGGAAGCCCTGGAAGCAAAGGGCATTACCGTTTTTTATGGCCAGCATGCAAGCAATATTACACCGGATATTGATTGTGCTGTTTTTACCAGCGCCATTCATCCCGATAATCCCGAATACATTGCCGTCAAAGAGTCCGGTATTCCCAGCCTGACAAGAGCGGAGCTATTAGGACAGATGATGCGCAACTACCAAACTCCCATTGCCATAAGCGGCACCCACGGCAAGACTACTACCACTTCCATGGTGTCTGAGATTTTGCTGCAGGCGGATCTGGATCCTACCCTGTCCATCGGCGGCATACTAAATACCATCGGCGGGAATATTCGCGTCGGACATTCCGGCTACTTTGTGACAGAGGCCTGCGAATATACCAATAGCTTTTTAAGTTTCTTTCCCCGTATCGGTATTATCCTTAATATAGAAGAAGATCATTTGGACTTTTTTAAAGATATCGAAGATATCCGTCACTCCTTTAGACGTTTTGCCGAATTGCTTCCTGCGGACGGCACTCTGATCGTGGGCGGCAGTATTGATAAACTCTCAGAAATCACGGAAGGGCTGCCCTGCCGTGTGATCACCTTTGGCATGGACAGTAAAAACGATTACTATCCCGAGGAGATTTCCTACAATGATAAGGGTTGTCCTGCCTTTACTTTGCATACACCGGAAAACAGGCGCAGAGAGGTTTCTCTTTCCGTTCCCGGAGAGCACAATATCTGCAATGCGCTGGCAGCTCTGGCATTAGCGGATTTACTTGACATCGACCCTGCAGTCAGCATAAAAGCCTTAGGAGCATTTCGGGGTACCGAGAGGCGGTTTGAATACAAGGGCAGTATAGGCGGTGTTACCATAATAGATGATTATGCGCATCACCCCACAGAAATTACCGCAACTTTAAAAGCAGCCGCAAAATATCCTCACAAAACGCTCTGGTGTGTTTTCCAGCCCCACACATATTCCAGGACCAAAGCCTTTTTAGGAGATTTTGCCAAAGCTCTGGCTCTGGCAGACAAGGTGGTTTTAGCAGATGTCTATGCCGCCAGGGAGACCGATACATTAGGTATCAGTTCCCGTACCCTATTAGATGAGCTAAAAAAGCTGGGCTGTGACTGCTTTTATCTTCCGTCCTTCGATGAGATTGAAAATTTTTTATTACAAAATTGTATCAACGATGATTTGTTGATAACTATGGGGGCCGGAGATGTCCACAAAATCGGGGAAAATCTTCTGGGAATATAGTTTTCCACAATATCCACAATTTTTTCGGGATTTTTGAATTCTAAAAATTGTGGATATTATTATTTTAGCTGTGGATATTCTAAAAATTCTAAAGTGTGGAATTTTTCTATAAAACCCCCATTAAAAAACAGGCGTTTTTTCGTTCATCCACATTTTCCACATTATCCACAATATCCCGCAATCCCAGTGTTTACAAGGCTTTTCAGCAGAATGCCTATTCCTTTTTTAAAAAGAATGTGCTATACTTGTCCTTGTCAAATAGCCGGACATAAATTGGACTCGGCACGAGAATAGGTGTGTGAAGTTATGGGGAATTTTTTAATTTATCAGGAAAACTGCTTAGAGGCTACGGTACTCTCTAACAAGTTTATTGACGAGTACATGAAAGATGCAAATGACGCCCAGATAAAAGTGTATCTTTATCTGCTGCGCATGATGAGTGCCAATCGTTCTACCAGTGTGTCCGAAATTGCCGACAAATTTAATCATACGGAAAAGGACGTTATGCGCGCTTTGAAATATTGGGAGAAAATGCAGCTTTTGTCACTGGATTTTGACGAATCCAAGACGCTGACCGGCATTCATTTAAGGGAACTTGGCACTGATACCGCAAAGAGCGCCCCGACTGTTTCTGCTCCCATTGTATCCATCGTTCCCCGTCAGGAGGAAGAGTCCTATGCCAAGCCCTCCTATTCCGCGGACGACTTGCGCACTTTTAAGGGCAATGCCTCCTCTTCCCAGCTTTTGTTTGTAGCAGAATCCTATATAGGCCGTCCTTTAAGTGTTAGTGAATTAAAGTGTATTCTGTATTTTTCGGACTGCCTGCATTTTTCAGACGATCTCATAGATTATTTGATCCAATACTGTGTGGAGCGGGGCAAGAAAGACTTTAAGTATATAGAAGCCGTAGCTTTAAACTGGGCTAAGTCCGGTATTACCACCCCCAAGCAGGCGGAGAAGTTTGCAGCCAGATACGACAAATCGGTATATACTATTATGAAAGAATTGGGTAAGAACAGTGCGCCCACTTCCAAAGAGCTGGAATATATCAACCGCTGGATCAAGGAGTACGGTTTTTCTACGGACATTATTTCCGAGGCCTGTGAACGTACCGTGATGGCTACGGACAGCCACCGTTTTGAATATGCCGAGGGTATTTTAAGCAGCTGGAAAAAGGAAAACGTACATCGCAAATCAGATATTCAGCGTATTGACGAGCTTTATCAGAAACGCCGGCAATCCAAAACCGCACAATCCGGCAGCAATCGTTTTAATCAATTTTCTCAAAGAGATTATGATTTTGAAGAGTTAGAGGCCAAGCTGCTTAGTAAATAGAGGAGATTGACGTGAGCTTAACGAACGCCCAATACGACGCCATACAACGTGAATATGATGCCAGACAGCTGAAAAACCGACGGCTTTTAGAAAACCGCCGAGCCGAAGTATATCGTTGCTGTCCCGCTTATGAAGAGGCTTCCGATGCGGTTGCCTCTCTTTCCGTG
>JAFLSX010000069.1 GCA_022510705.1 Lachnospiraceae bacterium | reverse complement strand
TGGAGACCGTCTATTGGAATTCTCAGGTGGAGATTCTGGATGAGGAAGTGCGAAATGGCGCATATTATCAGGCGGAGGAGAATTATAAATCAAATTGGGGACTCAGCTATACTAGTACCGTACGTACATTGGAAGCAGAAGATACTTTACTGGAAGAACTGGCAGCCCAGGTGGACGAAGGAGAGTGGAATGCAGATAAGCTGGAAGCAGGGGAGGAGGTTATCATCTATCTGCCCTTGAGGAGGGTGTCAAGTAATGAAACAGACAGTGTTTCTTATTCGGAATACTTGAATCATAAAGAAGAATACGATGCGGAGTATGATGCCTGGCAGGAGATGCAAATTGAAGTAGGGGATATGCTGTTAATTCGGATAAACGGCATGGAACAGGAAGTCAAAATTGGCGGGATTATTCATGATTTTTATCAATTTGAACATCTAAAAAGACAAATTATATGGGAACCCTATGATATATATTGTGGGAGGGAGTTATTTGAAGTACTGGCAGGAAAGGAAACAAGCAGCAGTACTTATATCTATATGGAAAGCGGAGAAAGGGCTTCCCTTATGGCGGAGCAAGTAGAAAATATGCTAAACCAAAGTCATATAAGCTGGAAGAATACCCGGGACAGAGTCAGGCCGCTATTGGAATATCATAAGAACGGACTGCTCTTTGGCGCGGCGCTTTTAGCGGGTTTTGGTATTTTCTTTGGATTCCTGATCGTTTCCTTTTTTAACAGGGAAATGGAAATCACAGCTTATAAAAACCGTTTGCTGCGGAATCTGGGCGGGGATTTAGACAAAAAAGAGAGAACCTTTCTGCAAGGATATCTTTGGAGCATGGGACTGGGCGTTTTGGCGGCGCTGTTATGCCATGTGCTGATTGCTTTTTTTATTATAAAATATTCCGGACAATGGGAAAGATACTATTATATAAAGCTAGAGCCGGACATAATCTATGCCTTGTTACTGGTTATCCAACTCCTTCTCCTTGTGGGAGAACTGTTGCTGCAAAGGCAGATTTTGAAGAAAAAAGAAAATTATAGTAAAAATATGTATTATTTTGTTCCGTGAAAGAAAAATGTAAGAATTACCATGTATAATCAAATTATACAAAAGAGAAAAGGGAGACGGTATGAAAGAAAAAGCACAGAAATTGGCAAGGTTTACCGGACTGGTAATGGCTTTGGCGCTCCTGGTAAATATCTTCTATGCACCGGAGGTTTTGGCAACAAAGGACACCGTCTTATTCAGCACACCGGCGCTTACTACCTCGGATGGCAGGGTGACTGTAAATCTCAGCCTGGGCTATCAGGACTCCAATGGAACCTATATCAGCGCTAGTATAAAGAGTATAGGTGCCACAACGGATGTATCTGATTTAGTAGTAGAGGATCCGGTCATATCTTCGGATAAGAAAACGGTTACGGTAAAGGTTTCCTATTATTATAAGTCGGGAGGGGTAATACATTTAAGGACAGAGACCCTCGCCAAAAACGCACCGTGACAGGAGGAAGAAATTCCCGGCCTGTCAGTCATTTTCATGACACTTGTCTCATCCCCTTACTTCTGTAAGGGAATTGATGAGTGTAGGGTATATAGGAATTCAGCGATGAATTACGGGAGAAGCTCTTCGACGATATAGGGGTCGTCGTGGAGCTTTCTCGTTGTGTGGAGTCTTCCCTTGAAGGAAGAATTGTGATATGATAAGAACATACAAGCAATGGGGGAGTACGGATGAAAAAAGTACTGATTGTAGAAGACAATAAAGAAGCGGCGGAGAGTCTGCGGCTTCTGCTGACGAAGGAGGGATACGAGTGCTTTTGGTCGGAGACCAAAGTGAAGGCGCATGAAATGTTAAAGAAATGTTCGCCGCACATCTGCATCCTGGATATTACCCTGCCGGACGGAAACGGAATCCGGCTGTGCGACAGTATTCGGCAGGAGTATCCGAATACGGCAATCTTGTTTGTGACGGCGGACGACAGTGAGGACAGTCTGGTAAACGGCTTTAAGGCAGGCGGAGACGATTACCTGGTCAAACCTTTTCGCAGCAGGGAGCTGTTGGCCCGCATAGCGGCAGCCGCTAAGAAATACAGTCTTCCCGAGGAGGAAGCCAAGCACTGGTATACTTCCGGTGACTTGCGGATGAATTTTAAAGAATTGAAGGTATACAGGGATGGGGAATTGCTGGTGCTTCGGCCGAAGGAATATGCGCTGTTGGAGCAGCTTATCAAAGCCAATGGCGGTTTGTTGAAACGCACGCAGATCTTTGCAGAAATATGGGACAGGGAAGAAAATTATGTGGAAGAGAACAATTTATCCGTATTGGCCAGCAGACTTCGCTCCAAGTTAGGAGATTACCAAGGCAAGCCTTACTTTGAAACAGTTTGGGGAATCGGCTACAGATGGTCATTGCCCATTACTCATGAAAAAAATTGATTGAGCGTTACATTGTGTAGGTGGGAGCAAAGATGAAAAACATAAAGTACGTACTTTTCATAGTGGCTTCTCTGCTATTTTTGGGGGGAGCCTTTTCTAATGCAGATAGGGGGGTAAAGGAGAGAACGGAGGGCAGCTATCTGCGATTGCTGGGTTCTGTCTACGAAGAAGATGAAGAATTGGCGGCCAGGCTGGCTGCGCAGATGTATGAAAACGAAGAGAATGAGGCGTTTGAGGTGTTGGGAACGGAAGTCCTTGCGGCGGCGGGTTACGGTAGAGAAGGCCGGGAGTATCTGTACGAACTGCAGGGCAACCGCATTTTTTTCAGGCGGCTGATGTGGATAACCCTGAGTTTATTTGGAATATGGGTATTTTTGTTTTGCCGGCTGCTTTGGAAAAGAGAGGCTATGGAAAAGAGGCTGCAAGAAAAAGAGGCCGAGCTGGAACGTCTGCAGAAGGAAAGGGATTATTTAGAAGAAAGATATGGGGGAGAGAAGGGAAAGGCCAATGCACTGATTGAAAATATCGCGCATCAGATCAGGACGCCTTTGACCAATATCTCCCTCCATTTGGAAATATTGGAACTGGAGACGCTTTCCGAAGAAGGAATGCGCCAGTTGCATAGCTGCTATCAACATATTGAGCATATCAAGAATTTGATCCACTGCCTGCTGCGCACAGGGGAGTTGGAACAGGAGCGCGTCCACTTTTCCTTTGAAAGCATCGGTTTAAAACAGCTGATCACGGAAACGGTGAGCAGGGTAGAGGAGTCGGTGGGCAAAGGAAGAGTCCGTCTGACGGGAGAAACAAAAGCGGATCAGCAGCTGGCTGTGGATATTTCCTGGATGAAGGAAGCGCTTTGCAATATTATAGGAAACTGTATCCGATACTCGCCGGATGAGAGCGTGGTAGAGATAGAATATAGGGAAAGCGCCCATCAGGCCAATATTCTTATAAGAGATAAGGGGATTGGCATATCCGAGGAGGACAGACCCTATATTTTTGATCGGTTTTACCGTTCCCCAAATAATCGGAATCAGGACGGTTTCGGAGTCGGGTTGAATATGGCAAAGCTGACGGTGGAGGCGCATCACGGAACGCTGACGGTGGATTCGGGTAAAGACGGCAGTTGCTTTAAAGTGCTTCTGCCGGTGCTTTAAATATCGGCGCAAATAGGGATCATATCAGGCAGAATGAGAGGATAAACGGTGAAAAATTTTACGGCAGTTGTATTTGATATGGATGGCGTGCTTTTTGATACGGAAAGCATTTGTCTTAAGGCCTGGAAGGCGGTGGGTGAAGAGTATCATATTGAAGATATCGAGCAGACCGCCATCGGATGCATAGGCCTGAACATCACGGATACCAAGGCCTTTTTCCAACAGAAATACGGAGCGGATATCGATTTTGCATTATATAAGGAAGAGTGTTCCCGGCATATCCGGGAAAGTATAGAGAGGGACGGGTTACCTTTAAAACCGGGCGTAAGAGAAATACTTTCTTATTTAAAAGAGAACGGCTGGCGTATTGCCTTGGCTTCCTCCTCGTCTGAGAGCAGCGTGCAGGGGCATATTAACAGAGCCGGTATAAATGAATTTTTTGAAGTAGTGGTAGGCGGAGATATGGTGGAGCACAGCAAACCCCGGCCGGATATTTATCTGCTGGCCTGCAGCAGGCTGGGTGTGTTGCCAGAAGAGGCCATTGCCATTGAAGATTCGCCTAACGGACTGCGTTCCGCTCATGCGGCAGGAATGCATCCCATCATGGTGCCGGATTTGATTCCGCCCACACCGGAAATCGAGAAGCTGCTGTATGCCCGGTGCGACAGTCTGCTTGCGGTAAGGGATTTTTTGCAGAATAGACCGGGAGAGGTGCAGGAGGTCGTACGGATTCCATTGGAAGGACTGTGTAACACCAGGGATCTGGGCGGCTACCGTACTGTGGACGGACGGCGGATCAAACCCCACAGATTAATTCGCAGCGGAGCGCTTTTAGACGGAACGAAGGAAGATTTACAAACTCTGCTTACGGAATATGAGCTGAAGACGGTTGTGGATTTCAGAACCGGTGAGGAGCGCAGGCAAAAACCCGACCCCATACTGCCGGGCGTGGAATATGTGGAAAACGCCATTCTGGAAGAGGAAGCCATGGGGATAACCCGGGAGAACGAAAACTCCTCCGACCAAAATGCAGTAGTCAAAAAGGTGATCGATACCATTGGGACTAACGACAGTACACCTTTGGAATATATGAAAACCATGTACATCAATCTGATAAAGGCGCCTTTTTCCAGAGCCCGGTACAGAAACTTTTTTGAGGTGCTTCTAAAACAGGAGGAGGGTGCGGTACTGTGGCACTGCACGGCCGGTAAGGACAGGGCCGGCGTAGGGACTATCCTATTGTTGTCTGCGCTAGGTGTACCCAGGGAGCAGATCATAGCGGACTACATGAAGGTGAATGAATTTGCCAAAAAGGAAATAGATCTTCTCATGGAAGAACTGGCCGCGGGAAAAGGAAAGGGCAACCTGGGGCAGGAACAGGCGGATGCAGTCAGACTTTTGTTTACTGTGGACGAAGCCTATGCAGCTTCTGTATTTGAGGTCATGGAGCGGGAATGCGGCAGCGTAGAGGCCTTTTTGGAGCAGGAAATGGGACTGAGTGCAGAAAAGCGGGAACGGCTGAAAAGATTATATCTTGAATAATGAGAGAGGCCGACGCATATAAGGAGAAAGAAATGCCATCATTGGGAATACCCGGGAATACCATAGAGGTACTGCAGAAACATCATTTTAATATTCAGAAGAAATACGGACAGAATTTTCTGGTGGATACCCATGTACTGGAGAAGATCATGGAAGCCGCAGAGGTGACAGGGGAGGACTGTGTTGTGGAAATCGGTCCCGGACTCGGCACCATGACGCAGTATCTGGCGGAGCGTGCGAAAGAGGTGGTTGCCGTTGAAATCGACAGGAACTTAATTCCCATTCTGGAAGAGACGTTGGCCGATTATCACAATATCACCATTTTAAACGAGGATATCCTCAAGGTGGATTTAAACCGCCTTGTAGAGGAGAAAAACGGTGGAAAGCCCGTAAAGATAGTTGCCAATCTGCCATATTACATTACAACGCCCATCATCATGGCGCTGTTTGAAAACCGCGTGCCGTTAAAGAGCATTACCGTCATGGTACAGAAGGAAGTGGCGGACAGAATGCAGGTGGGCCCGGGTACCAAGGACTACGGGGCACTGTCTCTGGCGGTACAGTATTATGCCAGACCTGAAATTGTGGCGCAGGTGCCGCCCAACTGTTTTATTCCCAGACCGGGAGTGGGAAGTGCGGTGATCCGCCTTACCCGCTATGAGAAGCCCCCGGTAGAGACAGGGAATGAGGAGCTTATGTTTGCGCTGATTCGGGCTGCTTTTAATCAGCGCCGCAAAACGTTGGCCAATGCAATTGCCAATGCAGCGCAGCTGCCCTTTTCCAGGGAGGAGGTAACAGCGGCGCTGGAAAAGATGCAGCTGTCACTCACGGTCAGAGGGGAGGCGCTGACTTTGGAGCAGTTTGCCAAATTGGCGGACTTTCTCAAGTAAAAATTGCTTGACATCGCTTTTAAAGAGAGATATAGTAATTTCGATACGTTTGACTATCTAATAGAATAGTTTTTACAAAAAGGGAGGATTTTGAGTTCTATGAAAAAATTAACCAAATTAACAGTTTTGTTACTGGCGCTCGTTATGGTATTTTCCTTATGCGCATGCGGCGGTAGTGATGCAGGTAAGGACCTGATCGGCACCTGGGCAATTGACTATGATATGGCAGATGTTCTGGCAGATGAGCTGGGCGGTGATTATGCTGATTTCCATGCACCGTTAAAAATGACTCTGTTGTTTGACTTTAATGATGACGGTACCTTTAAGATGTATATCGATGAAAGTTCTTTCACCACCAATTTTAATACTTGGATGGATGCATTTATCGATTACAGCATGGATATAGTGTATGAGGAATTTGAAACAAGCTACGGTATGAGCAGAGAAGAGACCGATGCTGCTGTCTTAGAGAACTTTGGTATGAGCA
>JAFLSX010000068.1 GCA_022510705.1 Lachnospiraceae bacterium | reverse complement strand
ATAGGGCTATTTTTTCTTCCTCGCATTCATGATCACTTTTATAATTCCCATAATGGCAGCATACAAAATACCTGCCACCGGCCAAACGATCCAAGTAATTTGCCACTTGGCGGTGTAGAAGGACCAGAAAAAATATAGTGCAGTTGCAAGGGACCAGTAAATACCTGCGATGGGTTCCATGGTGCGGCTAAAAGCAATATTCTCGTTCGTGTAATCACCGATACGAAGGAGTTTATCATAACTTCCGTATATGATCCCGGAGTAAATGAACAGATATACGGCAGTGGCTATCATTGCCAGAAGGAACACTGTACAGACACATTTCGTAACGGTTTCTGCTTCTGCCTCCTGCAGAAAAGTCAAAGGTACGATTCCCAAAATACACAGTGCCACACCTATTGCAATACAGATGGCAAAGGTTCCGCTAAAGGTTTCTTTTCTCTTGGATGCAATTCCTTCTACACCATATCCCGGCACTATCTGCCCCTTCTCTAAATAATCATATTTACTGTAGTGGATGCCTTTCAGGATAAAAATTACCACAGCCATGGCGATCATTAACAGAAGTACGGTTGCGCTAATACCGTCAGCCATGGTTTCTGTTAATGTCAGCCATCCGGATTTTGTAAGGCCGCTTAATAAAATTGCACAGGCAGGGGACAGGATGCAGAGTACTACCCCCAATCCGATCATTTTGCCAAAACTTCTTGTCTCAGTCAAAAATTCTTCGGCTTCTTCTGCAGATATCACTCGTGCGGAGGATTCCTCCCGTTCGGTAAAAGCCATTCCTTCTTCGGAAGACAATTCTTCTATTTCTTCTTTTAACAAGTAGTCCGTGGACACATTAAACAGAGTGCTCATTTTAATAATTTTATCCAAATCGGGAATGGAAGCCCCGCTCTCCCATTTGGACACCGACTGTCGGGAGATCATAAGTTGTTCCGCCAAGTCCTCCTGTGACCAGCCGTTCCGTTTTCTTAATAAGATAATTTTGTCAGCTAATATCATTTTCAAACCTCTCATTCATTTTTTGTTCAACGTTGATATTGTTATCATAGCAGAAAAGAAAGTTGACGGCTATCAAGTACGCTGTAATTCTTGTCAACCGGCGGTTGCAATTACCGAAAACCACGGTTTTCCCACATTGACTTTTTTCGACAGGACTTCTATACTGGCAGTAGGAAGTGAGAAAAGATGAGCAAAATGACACTGAGAGAACTGGAAATCGGACAAAGCGCAAGAATAATTACTGTAGGAGGGGAAGGCGCCCTCAGGCAGCATTTCTTGGATATGGGTGTGATACCGGGAGCGGTGGTCACATTAGAAAAATATGCACCCATGGGAGATCCCATGGAGCTGCGTATTCAGGGATACGAACTGACGCTGCGGCTGGCGGATGCGGAGCGGATTAGCGTGGAAATACTCTCGGAGCTTCAAAGAGCGGAGGATTCTGCCGGGACAGATGCCTCCCTGAGCGAATCAGGCAAGCCTGATAAAGCACAGGATAAAAAGGGCAGAAAGAAAAAAATAGAGCATCCGGGTCTGGGTGAGGGCGGCAGATACCATGTGAAAGCGGATGAAAATCCCCTGCCGGAAGATACCGTTTTGACATTTGCTCTGGCAGGAAACCAGAATTGCGGCAAGACCACCCTGTTTAATCAGCTTACAGGTTCTAACCAGCATGTGGGAAACTTTCCCGGCGTTACGGTGGATCGGAAGAGTGGAAGCATCAAGGGCAATGTACAAACGCTGGTGACAGATCTGCCCGGCATCTATTCCCTGTCTCCCTACACCAATGAGGAGATCGTATCCAGACAGTTTATCCTGGATGAAAAGCCCACGGGCATTATCAATATTGTGGACGCTACCAATATCGAGCGGAATCTGTATCTTACCATGCAGCTCATGGAACTGGATGTGCCCATGGTGCTGGCATTAAATATGATGGATGAGGTGAGAGGAAACGGCGGCTCCATCTACATCAATCAAATGGAAACTTTGTTGGGAATACCGGTGGTGCCTATTTCCGCGGCAAAGAATGAAGGTATCCACGAGTTAGTGGACCATGCGCTCCATGTAGCAAAGTATCAGGAACGGCCGGGCAGAACGGATTTCTGTGATGAAAATGAAAATGGGGGTGCAGTGCACCGGTGCTTACACGGTATCATGCATCTGATCGAAGACCATGCGAAAGAGGCCGGGATACCCCTCCGATTTGCGGCCACAAAATTGGTTGAGGGAGATGAAAGGATTTTAAACGCACTCTGTCTGTCCCAAAATGAGCAGGAGATGTTGGAACATATCATTTGCCAAATGGAGGAGGAGCGAGGCCTGGATCGGGCGGCAGCCATTGCGGATATGCGCTTTGCCTTTATCGGAAAGCTGGTGGAGGCCTGTGTGGTAAAGCCCAGAGAGAGCAAGGAGCGGGAACGGAGCCGCAGGATGGATCGGATACTTACCGGTAAATATACGGCAATTCCTGTTTTTGTGGGAATTATGGCGTTAGTATTTTGGCTGACATTCAATGTGATCGGAGCCTGGCTGCAAGGTCTTTTGGAGAGCGGTATTGATGCGCTGACGGAGGCTGTTTCTCAGGCGTTTACATCCTGGAAAGTGAATGAGGTGCTCCACTCTCTTGTGATTGACGGTATTTTTAGCGGTGTGGGAAGTGTGCTGAGCTTTTTACCCATTATTGTGACCCTGTTTTTCTTTCTGTCCCTGTTAGAGGACACCGGCTATATGGCCCGGGTGGCCTTTGTCATGGACAAGCTGCTTCGAAAGATCGGACTCTCCGGGCGCAGCATCGTTCCTATGCTGATCGGCTTCGGGTGTACGGTGCCGGGAGTTATGGCAAGCCGCACCCTGCCCTCTGAGAGAGACCGAAAAATGACGATTCTGCTCACACCGTTTATGAGCTGCACGGCAAAGCTTCCTATCTACGGATTTTTTGCTGCGGCTTTTTTCCCGAAACACAGCGGTCTGATCATGGTGGCACTGTACTTTGGCGGAATCCTGATGGGAATCCTGATGGCCCTGCTACTAAAAAACAGTCTGTTTAAAGGGGAGGCAGTACCCTTTGTCATGGAACTGCCAAACTACCGTATGCCTGGGGTAAAGAATGTAGCCCAGCTTCTGTGGGAAAAGGCGAAGGATTTTCTGCAGAGGGCATTTACGGTTATCTTTATGGCCACTATTGTAATCTGGTTCTTACAGACCTTTGATTACCGTCTCAACATGGTGACGGATTCCAAGGACAGCATTCTTGCTCTGGCGGCCGGTATTATTGCACCGATTTTTGCACCCCTTGGTTTTGGGGATTGGCGTATATCCACCTCCCTGATCGCCGGTTTTATGGCAAAGGAAAGTGTGGTTTCCACTTTGGCTATTCTCTTCGGCGAGGAAGGGCTTTTTACGGTTCTGACACCACTGTCAACTCTTTCTCTGTTGGCGTTCTGCCTGCTATATACGCCCTGTGTGGCAGCAGTGGCATCCATCAAGCGGGAGCTTGGCGGCAAGTGGGCAACGATCGTGGTGGTAGGCCAGTGTGTCATCGCCTGGATCTGTGCGCTGTTAGTGCGGGGTGTGGGAATGATGCTGGGAATGGGTTAAGAAACCGGGATAAGCGGCAATACTATACGAAAACCCCTGTAGATATGCGCTGCATTTATAAAATCTTAAGTTGCGCTTTTAAGAAGAATATTGTAGAATTTTTACAGAGTACGGGGTTGGGTGGCGTATATGATAAAGGATAACCAAAAGGTCTTTAATAGGATGCATGTTTTAATGGATATACTGATAACCGTGGCATCCTATGCGCTGGCATACTTTATAAGATTTTATATTTTTGATTCTGACAGGCAATTGGTCGGCGTGCTGCCCCCAAGGGATTATTTTATTGTACTCATTTTTTTGGTGCCCGGCTATGTGTTTCTGTACTTCTACTGCAATGTATACGGCCCCAAGCGGACGGTGAAGCGACGGAATGAGCTTGCGAATATTGTAAAGGCCAACACGATTGGTCTGGCAATATACATTGTTGTTCTGTATTTGTTTATACGGGAGATTAACTATTCCCGTAGCATGATGTTTATCTTTTATGTGCTCAACATCGTTATCACTTCGTTTTTCAGGATCATACTTCGTAAGGCGCTGCGCTCCATGCGGAAAAGAGGCTACAATTTAAAGCATGTGCTGGTAGTGGGCTATTCCAGGGCGGCGGAAAGTTATATTGACAGGCTGCAATGGAATCCTCAGTGGGGATATTCCGTAATGGGCGTACTGGATGACACCGTGCCGGTGGACACGCCCTATAAGGGGGTTCGCGTAAAGGGGCGGATAGAGGAACTGCAGGGAATTTTGGAAGAGAATAAACTGGATGAAATTGCCATTGCCCTGTCCTTGAAGGATTACAGCCGTTTGGAAGAAATTGTCAATACTTGTGAAAAGTCAGGTGTTCATACCAAGTTTATTCCTGATTACAACAGTGTGATACCAACAAGTCCCTATACCGAAGATCTGATGGGGCTGCCGGTCATCAACATCCGTTATGTGCCGTTGTCCAATACGGGAAACATGGTGATGAAGCGTGCTATGGACATTGTGGGATCACTGTTTGGAATTATTATTACATCCCCGATCATGCTGATTTCCGCAATCGGTGTAAAACTGAGCGGTCCGGGACCGATTATCTTTAAACAGGAGAGAGTGGGGCTGCATAATGAGCCCTTTTTCATGTATAAATTCCGCAGCATGAGGCAGCAGTCCGAGGAGGATGAGAAAAAGGCGTGGACAGTGAAAGATGACCCCAGAGTGACCCGCATCGGCAGATTCTTGCGCAGGACAAGCCTAGATGAACTGCCGCAGCTTTTCAATATCCTAAAAGGGGATATGAGCTTGGTGGGACCGAGGCCGGAGAGAACTTTGTTTGTAGAAAAATTCAAGGAAGAAATTCCGCGTTATATGGTAAAGCATCAGGTCAGACCGGGATTGACCGGCTGGGCACAGGTGAACGGATTTAGGGGTGATACCTCCATCCGAAAGCGAATAGAATACGATATTTATTATATTGAAAATTGGTCCATAGGATTTGACATAAAGATTATACTCCTTACGTTTTTAACAGGTTTTATCAATAAGAATGCATATTAAGGAAACAAAATATGAAGGTGGATGTCATTATTCCGGTATATAAACCGGATTCATCATTGTTTAAGTTGATGGACAGACTGCAAGTGCAGACCGTTCCGGTTCATAACATTATTCTCATGAACACGGAGGAAAAATACTTTCAGGAATTGATTTCCGACATTGACTTCCGGGAAATCTACCCGAACGTAAAAGTTTATCATTTGTCTAAAAAAGAGTTTGATCATGGCGGAACCAGGAGGCGTGGGGTGCGGAAGTCAGATGCGGAAGTGTTCGTGATGATGACCCAGGATGCCATGCCGAAAGATGAGCGCCTGATAGAGTATCTCTTGCAGGGATTGCAGAAAGAAAATGTGGCAGCAGCCTATGCCAGGCAGCTTCCCAGAGAGGATTGCCGACCCATTGAGCGCTGTCTGCGGCAATTTAACTATCCGGAAACCTCTCGGATAAAATCAGTTGAAGATTTAGAAACGTTGGGGATCAAGACTTATTTCTGCTCCAATGTATGCTGTGCTTATCGCCGGGATATTTATGAGACATTGGGCGGATTTATCCGTCATACCATCTTTAATGAGGATATGATCTATGCGGCTGCCGCCATAAAGGCGGGATATCGCATTGCTTATGTGGCGGAAGCGGAAGTGATCCACTCCCACAATTACACCTGTAAGCAGCAGTTCCATAGAAATTTTGACTTAGGTGTTTCCCAAGCGAAGCATCCGGAGGTGTTTGAGGGCATTCCGTCTGAAGGAGAAGGCATTCGGAGTGTGAAGACTACAGCCCGTTATTTGTATCAACAGCGTCAGGCCCGACTGATTCCGTATTTGTTTTTGCAAAGCGCCAGCAAATATATGGGATATCTTCTGGGAAAGCATTATCGTATATTGCCCCTCAGTCTGGTATATATCCTGTCAATGAATAAGGATTACTGGAGGCGGAAAGAAATCAGGAAAATCTCATAATATTACTGGAGATAAATACAAAAGCGAGTGATCTCACCCGCTTTTTTGCGCCTAAATGTTTCAATAAGATAGCATGCTTTTTGTATAAATTAAATAAGGAGAAATAAGGATGAGAAAATTTGCGGAAGTTTTAGTATTTTCATTAGTGTTCGCATTGTGCGGATGCGGCAATACACCAAGTGTCAATGTTACACAAGTGGGTCCCTATGGTGAAATTTCGATATCTCTGCCTGAAGGGTGGAGTTATGAAATGTACCCTGCGGATAGTGGTGATTCGGAATATGAGGCATATGGCATTCACTTTTACCCGGAGAATGTAACCGACGGGTATGTGGAAATTGCTTACAGAGAGACTTTTGGTGTTTGCGGAACAGGGCTCATACAAAAGAACGTGGAAATTGCGGGAAATTATGCTCATATGGGTACCTATGATAACAACAAATATTGGACTTATATTTCTTTTAATGGGGAATATACGGGATTATATGCAACAACATATTCCGTGGGGAGTTGGTGGGATGAATACGGTGATCAGGTTTTAGATATTTTGGATACTGTATCGTTTCAGCCAAATGAATAAGACAGCAAAATGAGTATTGGCAAAATAAAATCAACGATAAATCGGTATTTGTTGACTTTTCTTTCTGACTTTCCCATATTTTGGGGACTTTCTAAGTGTCACATATCGGAATTATACCGTTTTTCCCTTGCGGTTGACCTTGCAATTTTCCCTCAAGGGAATGTGGTTTCTTTAGTTGATGCCAGCCACCTTATCAAGCAGTCTGGCAGATGACCGTTTTGCCTCTCTGGTGGAGTGGGCATATACATTCATGGTAATGCTTACATCCGAATGTCCCAGCAGTTCCTGTACATCTTTTGGGGCTGCTCCGTTTGCAAGCAGATTCGTGGTGTATGAGTGTCTAAGGCAGTGGAAGTGGAATCCCTCAAGTCCGTCAATCTTCTTTGCAACCGTCCGAC
>JAFLSX010000067.1 GCA_022510705.1 Lachnospiraceae bacterium | reverse complement strand
TGTCGTCAGTTTCCTAACTTGACATTCGCTCCACGGAAAACCTGCTATCCGGCGTTGCCTTTAGCAGCAACCTCACGCTTCATAGCTATCATGCCACAGCAAATATTAATATACATGGTATTTTATTGAATTGCAAGTATTTTTTTGGAAAAATTGTATTTTTTTAAATACATTCCCGCGGAGCGTCTGAAAATCACACCCGCGGGAACAAAAACTGCCTTTATTCTACTTTTCCGGCCTTTACATCCTCAAACTCCTGTAACATCTCCTCACTGGGTGCGGTTCCTATCAGACCGGCAGTCACAATTGCGGCAAAGCTGATCGCAAAACCTACTACCAGCGAATAGAGACCCGTAGCAGCTCCTAAAGTAGCGCCGTTAACCAGAGGGATATAGTCCCATACGATCACGGTCAGAGCACCTGACACAATACCGGCTACCGCGCCCGTAAAATTGGTTTTCTTCCAGAATAAGGACAATAACACCAGCGGGCCGAAAGCCGCACCGAAGCCTGCCCATGCATTGGATACCAGCCCCATGATGGTATTGTTGGGATTGAGTGCTATGATGTAGGCCAGTATGGCAATGACAAATACCGTAAAGCGGCTGATATTTAAAACCTTCTTATCGTCCGCCTTCTTATCAATGATGCCTTTATAGATATCCTCTGCTACGCTGGAAGCACTGACAAGTAACTGAGAATCCGCCGTGGACATAATAGCTGCCAGGATACCGCAGAGGAAGATACCTGCAATAAGCGGTGCATTCATCTCTTCGGTAAATACCTTCTTGATCATTTCGATAAATATCTTTTCACTGCCGCTCTCTACTAACGCAGTCTGCATATAAGCACGTCCGATCACACCGATCACACAGGCAAAGAACAGGGAGAGGGCCACCCATGCGATTGCGATCGTCTTGGATTTTTTCAGTTCCTTCTCATTCTTCACTGCCATAAAACGTACCAGAATATGGGGCATACCGAAATACCCCAGCCCCCAGCCCAAACCGGAGATAATGTTGATAGCGTTATTATTCTGCTCACCATACTTCATCAGATTTAAGAAGTTAGCGCTATTGGCCACATTGCCCTCTGCCGCCAGTCCGGAAGCGACGGTCATACCCTCCTGCCGCATGAAAAACAACGCAATGATCGGCACAGCCAGAATTGCCACCAACATCAGTGTACCCTGAATAAAGTCCGTGGTGCAGACCGCCATAAAACCGCCCATAAAGGTATAAACCAAAATTACTATCGCACCGATGGTCAACGCAACCGTGTAATCCACACCGAATACGGACTCAAAGAGCTGTCCGCCTGCTGCCAGCGCGGAAGCGCAGTATACTAAAAAGAAGATAACAATTGTAATAGAAGAAACCGTCATGAGTATTTTCTTATTATCATGGAATCGGTTCTCAAAGTAAGCTGGCAGGGTTACCGCATTGTTGGCCCGAATAGTGTATCTCCGTAATCTGGTGGAAATGATCAGCCAGTTTAACACCGTTCCCACAAACAGACCGATGGCCGTCCAGCCGTCACCGCCCACGCCTACAAGATAGATCGCACCGGGCAGACCCATTAACAGCCAGCCGCTCATATCGGACGCCTGTGCGGAAAGTGCTGCCACAAAACCGCCCAGCTTTCTGCCGCCCAGAAAATAATCTTCAGAATTATTATTACCTTTTGCAAACCATGCACCCACAATGATCATCATAAGCAGATACAGGACAAATGCAACAATGACCCATCCTAATGTATTTCCAGTCATATCGCAAACTTTCCTCCTCTTTTTAACAATATGCCTTATATTATATACAAAGCCTCCCATAAAGTCAACAGATTACCAAATTAGCGCAGCAGAGTGCTAAGAGGGAGTTTTTAGTTGCCTATAAAGAGGCATTAGTGTATAGTAATAATTGCACTTCTTCATTATATATAGAAGAAACGGATGCAATGACACACTTTTAGAAAAGGAATACAACTATGTGGATTGCGGATAATTGGAAAGAATATGAGGTATTGGATACCTCTTCGGGAGAGAAACTGGAACGCTGGGGGGACTATATTCTGGTACGTCCGGATCCCCAGGTCATCTGGAGCACGCCCCATGAACATGAGGGCTGGAAAAAGAAGAATGCACACTACCACCGTAGCAGCAAGGGCGGCGGAGAATGGGAATTTATCAGTCTTCCGAACGAATGGAGTATCCATTACCGCAGCCTAACCTTTCATCTGAAGCCCTTCAGTTTTAAGCATACAGGACTTTTCCCCGAACAAGCGGTCAACTGGGACTGGTTTTCAGAGCTGATCCGAAATGCAAATCGTCCCATTAAGGTACTGAATCTTTTTGCCTATACCGGCGGCGCTACCCTATCCGCCGCTGCTGCCGGAGCGCAGGTGACGCATGTGGACGCCTCTAAAGGTATGGTAACCTGGGCAAAAGAAAATGCTGCCGCTTCCGGCTTAAGCGATGCCCCCATCCGATGGCTGGTGGATGACTGTGTGAAATTTGTAGAGCGGGAAATCAGGCGGGGCAACCACTATGACGGTATCATCATGGACCCACCCTCCTACGGACGGGGTCCGAAAGGAGAAATCTGGAAAATCGAAGACAACATCTGGCCTTTTATCGAACTGAGCACGCAGCTTCTCTCGAAGCAGCCTCTGTTTTTCTTAATCAACTCCTACACCACCGGATTACAGCCCGCAGTGCTTTCCTATATGCTGCAGAGTGCCGTACAGAAACGTTTTGGCGGCATTGTGAAAGCAGCGGAGATCGGACTGCCTGTTTCCGGAACGGATTTGATACTTCCCTGCGGAGCCTCCGGACGCTGGCAATCGGAAAAATAGTGCAGTACAGAAATGAAGAACAATATTAAAAAGGAGCATGACCTCATGCAAGCATGGGCATGCTCCTAATTAACGTTCACTCAAAAAACATATTATCTGCTTCCAGACATTCCTGTGAGCACTGCGAGTCCTCCTGTAGCAACAAGCAGGAGTACGAACAGTATTGCCAAAATGATTAAATAGCAAAAATAGGAACGTGCAAAGTTACGCACATTGATATTACTGGTTCCTCCCACTGCAAAGATGATCAGGAGAATAAATCCCACACAGGGAATGGAAAATAAGAGCTGGTATCCGAAATATCCCCACATGCTTATCGGGCGATACTCCTCAGGAATGTTCTCAGGTATATTGTTTGCCATAGCAAAACCTCCTCATATGAATTCATACGTAAGCCAATATTTGACTTACGGAACACATTTTACCATAATATAGCATTTAATACAAGATATAATATTCCCGGTCCCGGAACCACGGGAAGTGTTCCTGCGATCAAACGGTACAGGTAACAACCGATAGTAACAAGGCATAGGGTGATGGTAATCGGCCAGACAAAAGGGGCGCGCCTGTCTCTAAGATAGCGAAAATAGCCCAGATACAGCAGAAACAGGGGCCAGAACATCGCCAGTGGATGCAGGTTGAAAGAAAGCCTGATGTTTCCGGTCAAAAACAACAAGACGGCTCTGGTCATACCGCAGGCCGGACAGGGATGTCCCGTAAAAATAGCAAACGGGCATACTGTATGGAAAACCAGCTGCGTGACTAAGCCGTAGAGAAAAAGAATCGCCAGGGCCGGACGCATACGGTACAGATCCCGGCAGATTCGTTGTATCATTTCATGTATTGTAATATTACGTTTCAAAACTCTTGAACCTTTCGTAAATACTTTCATACTGGTTCACAATTTCCATATAGCGCTCCATGGTGACGTCACGCTCCTTCTCATAGTTCTGGATGATCTTATCAAAACTACCGATAGCCACCTGCACCACCTTGGGGCATATTTTGCCGCTATCCGCATCCCCCTGCAGGATCCCTTTTATCTTCTCCGGCGGGAAGGAATCTTTATAGCTGCGCTTGCCGTAGAGGGCACTTAAAATATCCGCTACCGCAATGATACGCTCCAACTGGGTAAGTTCTTCTCCCTGTATCCCCCTGGGATAGCCGGTACCGTCCAGTTTCTCATGATGGCGGGCTGCAATCTCCACGATCTTATCATCCAAAGCCCCCCGCAGTATCTTATCTGAAATTACCACATGGGCTTTCATGATCCGCATCTCGTCGTCGTTTAACCGTCTGGGCGCTTCCAAAATAGAAACCGGAATTGCCACCTTACCGATATCATGGAGCAGCGCACCGTAGTAGAGAGCCTGCAGATCCATGGTTGGTACCCTTAAAAGCCGTCCCAATTCCACTGCAAAGGTCTTGGTGGACATAGTATGTATTACCGTCTGCTGACTTCTGAAATCGATCGCATAAACCAACATTTCCAAAAAGCCCTTCTTAACCTTTTCACTCAAAGAAGCTCCCTCAAAAAGATCCTGAAGCTCTTTCGCATACTCGTTGGTCTTTAATTTTTCCAAAAATTGAAATTTAGCCTGAGCCAGGTGAAACAACTCCAATGCTTTAGCGGAAAACTTTATATCAGCCTGCGTTGTGAAATAGTCCTGCTCCATCCCATGACCACTCATCCGCATGAAGACATCCATCTTGTCCGCCAGAGTCAAGTACTGGGTCACCTTTAAATGTTTACTCTTAATGCGGGAATGGAGATAGTATGGCAGATGATGGTAAAGTATAATATCCGCTTTATCTTCCACTGGAGATAAATACTTTAAAAACAGATAACCGTAAACGGAATGAGCCCATACATTATTAGTCTCATAGTCCCCAACACCGTTCTTACTACTAAAGCCTGTTTTGATGATACCTACATCGTGCAGCATACCTATCAGGGTATATTCCGCAAGCTCCACATTCGTATATCCGCCCTCTGCCAACAGCATATTGTAAAAGATGTAGGCAGTAATTTCCCCATGCTGAAGAACCTCTTTGTCCATACAGCCCAGAGTTTTACGTATTACATTGTATATATCCAGGGTGCTTACCAACTCCGCCATCTTTTCCTCCATAGTGCAAACTGCATAATTATTGTATCATGTTTCAGCAAGAAATGAAACCCAAATTTTCTCTCTAAGCCATAGCTTTAGGCCGTGGCTTCCTCAAACTGAGAGTTATACAGCGAAGCATAGAAACCTTCCTTCTTTAGCAGTTCTTCATGGCTGCCCTGCTCCACGATATCTCCGTCTTTCATAACCAAAATCACATCCGCATCCTTTATCGTGGAAAGTCTGTGTGCAATAACAAAGCTGGTTCTGCCTTTCATCAGATTGTTCATGGCCTTCTGGATACGTGCCTCTGTTCTGGTATCCACAGAGCTGGTAGCCTCATCCAGTATCAGAATGGGATTGTCTGCCAGGATCGCTCTGGCAATGGTCAGCAGCTGCTTTTGTCCCTGCGAAACATTGGTGGCTTCCTCGTTTAACTCCATCTGATAGCCGCCGGGCAGAGTCTGGATAAAGCGGTGAGCGTGTGCCGCCTTAGCAGCAGCAATGACCTCCTCATCCGTGGCATCCAGCCTGCCGTACCTAATATTTTCCATGATACTGCCTTTAAACAGCCAAGTATCCTGCAAAACCATACCAAAATTCTCGCGCAATTCACTGCGGTTGAAATTTTTAACATCATGACCATCCACCAAAATGGCTCCGTTATTGACATCATAGAAACGCATCAACAACTTAACCATGGTTGTTTTACCTGCTCCGGTAGGTCCTACGATCGCTACCATCTGCCCCGGTTCTATCTCGCAGGAGAAATCATTGATAATAATTTTGTCCGGATTATAACCAAACTGTACATGTTCAAAAGATACCCTGCCTTTCATTTCCTCTAACTTCACCGGATTCTCAGCCAGCATATCCTCCTCAGTCTCGTTTAAGAATTCAAAGACCCTCTCTGCTGCTGCTGCCGTGGACTGGAACATATTTGATACCTGCGCCAATTGGGTAATGGGCTGGGTAAAATTCTTTACATACTGGATAAATGCCTGAATCTCACCTACGGTGATAACGCCTCGGATTGCCAGTATACTGCCGCTGACAGCCACTGCCACATATCCTAAATTGCCCACGAACATCATAATAGGATGCATCATACCGGAGATAAACTGGGATTTCCAAGCAGAAGCATAAAGTACTTCGTTGGTCTTTTTAAATTCTTCCAGTGAAGTTTCTTCTCTATTAAAGGCCTTTACAATATTGTGACCGCTGAAGGTTTCTTCAATCTGACCGTTGATCTTTCCCAGATAGGTCTGTTGCGTCACGAAATGCTTCTGAGAAAATCTCACCACCACGCCGATCAGCATCATGGATACCGGCAGTATCAACAGTGCGATAAGCGTCATCAGCGGACTGATGGACAGCATCATAATGAGCACGCCCAAAATGGTTGTCACCGAAGTGATCAGGGTGGTAATACTTTGACTTAAACTCTGACCTAAGGTATCTACATCGTTGGTAATACGGGAGAGCACCTCGCCCACCGTACGGGATTCAAAATAAGCTAAAGGCATTCTATTTATCTTTCGGGAAATTTCCTGCCGGAAACGGTAGCTTAACTTCTGGGAAATGCCGGTCATAATAAAGCCCTGCAAAAAAGATAATACCGCACTGACACCGTATAATCCCAATACAAGCAGAAGTATACCGCCTATCTTCTCAAAATCGATGCCGCCGGTGCCGCTCACCTTGGCCATGAGCCCGTTAAAGAGCTCCGTGGTGGCTTTGCTGAGCACCTTTGGCCCTACGATGTTAAAAGTGGTACCTCCAATAGCGAAAAGCATAACAAATATCAGGGCAATCTTATATTTCCCCATATAAACAAGCAGCTTTTTAAACGTTCCTTTAAAGTCCTTGGCCTTCTCCCCCGGCATCATACCGCGGGGGCCGTGGGGGCCGTGACCACCCATCGGACCTCTTCTGGGGGGCTGGTTTACCTTCTGTTCGTGTTCGCTCATGCTCCCTTCCCTCCTTTCAGTTCTGCCTCAGACAACTGGGAATGGGCTATCTCACGATAGGTTTCACAACTTTTTAACAGTTCCTCGTGAGTTCCCATACCCACGATGCTGCCGTTATCCAGTACCAAAATCTGGTCCGCATGCAGTATGGTATTGATACGCTGTGCCACAATGATCACAGTGGCATCCTTTACCTTTTCTCCCAAAGCCTTTCTTAAGGCCGCATCAGTCTTATAGTCCAGTGCGGAAAAACTATCGTCAAACAAAAATACTTTTGGCTGCTTTGCAATGGCCCGGGCAATGGAAAGCCGCTGCTTCTGCCCGCCTGATACATTGGTGCCTCCCTGAGAAATCGGACTCTCATAGGTATCCGGCTTACTTTCGATAAATTCCGCAGCCTGCGCTATCTCTGCCGCTTCTTTCATGATTTCATCTGTAATTTCTGCTCCGCCGAATTTCAGATTGGAAGTAATATCTCCGGAAAAGAGTACTGCCTTTTGGGGCACGAAGCCCAACTGGCTTCGCAGTTTTTTCTGGGAAAGCCTGCGAATATCCACACCGTCTAACGTAATCCTGCCCTCCGTCACGTCATAAAACCTGGGAATCAAATGCAAAAGGGTGGATTTGCCGCAGCCTGTACTTCCTATAATAGCAGTGGTTTTTCCCGGCTTTGCCGTGAAATTTAGATGGTGCAGGGCATCCTCCTCCGCACCGGGGTAACGGAAGCATACGTCCTCGAAGGCAATTTCTCCTCTCACCCGAGTCAATTCGGCATCTGCCACATCTTCCTCATCCCGAATGACCACTTCCGTAGACAGCACCTCTTCGATTCGGTTGGCTGCTACTCCTGCACGGGGCAGCATAATGGAAATCATGGCCAGCATCAAAAACGACATGACTATCTGCATGG
>JAFLSX010000066.1 GCA_022510705.1 Lachnospiraceae bacterium | reverse complement strand
TCTTCCACAAACCGATTGTCCGAGCGTAGATTCATTGTCATAGGTTTTCCGCAATGGGGACAGACGGGCAATAGTTCAGATGGAACACACATATTTTCCTGCTCCTCCATCATCCGGCGGACCATTTCTTCATTATCAAAGGTTTCCTGACAGCACGGTTCACTGCATTGAAACAGACCGTAATCCCCCTGTGTATAGAACAGCCTTTTCTTATCAAAGCCTGCTTTTTGAAAGCAATGGTCCACATTGGTGGTAATAACAAAATAGTCCTTATGCTTTACAAGCCCTAAAATCTCCTCATAAACAGGTTTCGGTGCGTCTATATAGCGGTTGACAGTGATAAAGCGGCTCCAATATGCCCAATGTTCTTCCGGTGTATCATATCGGCAAAAAGCACCCGTATACATATCGTGGAAACCATACTTCTCTTCAAAGTCTGAAAAATGTTTCTTGAAACGCTCTCCGGAATATACAAAGCCTGCCGAGGCAGAGAGACCTGCACCTGCACCGACCACAACAGCATCGGCTGCTTTCAGTGCCGCTTTCAGTTTATCAATCTGCGCCCAATAATCTTCTGTAGATTTCGTAATCGACATCTTTGAAAACATTGAATATCACCTCCATATCGCTGCCTGTCTGCTCTCTATATTCCTTCATCGTTCCCACTGCTATTTCTGCCGCTTTATCATTAGGGAAGTGAAACTCTCCCGTAGAAATACAACAGAACGCTATGCTTTTTACTCCATTCTGCTCGGCCAACTCCAGGCAGGAACGATAGCAGGAGGCAAGCAATTCTTTATCACTCTCGGTCAGCCTGCCATGGATGATCGGGCCCACTGTATGAATGACATATTTACAGGGCAGGTTATAAGCTGACGTGAGCTTTGCTTTCCCCGTTTCCTCTTCATGCCCCTGCTTTTGCATAATCCCGGCACATTCCAGTCTCAACTGTATTCCGGCATAGGTATGGATGCAGTTATCAATACAGCCATGGCAGGGAGCATAGCAGCCGGTCATTCCACTGTTTGCTGCATTTACGATAGCATCACAACGCAGCGTAGTAATATCACCCTGCCATAAATAAACACCTTCCTGCACAGGTGATAAATCTGCAAGATTGGTGATACCCTTTAAAACCGTTTCCTCCTGTAAATATTCGTTTTGTATTTTCAGAAAATCTTCACTGATATTCCCCGGCATACGGATATTAAACAAGGAGCGGAGCAGCCTCTTCTGCTCTATTTTATCCTGCGGTATTTCCATACCCCTATAACGGGGCTGTTCATCAAGAAGTTTTTGAATAAGAAATTTGCGTCTGTCAGCTTGATTCATCGTTTATTTACCTCAGTTCCCTTGCTTTTGGAGAGCATCTGTCATTATTTGTGCCTTACCTTATCCTTTAATTGCCACGATCACGGAAAACTTCTGATAAGAATATACACATTCCGTCACTTGAAATCCGCTCTTTTTCAGCATAGCAATTTCCTTTTCTACAGAAACCTCCCTATCTAACTTTCTGCGCTCCTTCCAGAGTTCAATATCCTTGTCCGAAAGACCACTCAACAATATTTGTTTTTCCCAATATGCATTGATCCAATCACTCATGAAAGGCGTTTCCGCACAAAACTGATCATAATTCACAAACATGCCTTTCGCAGGCAGTTTTTCGTAAATCCTTGTAAACAGTGCCTGTTTTTGTTCATTCTCCAAGTGATGAATGGAAAGTGCGGAAATAATCGTATCGAAATCTTCTTTCGGAAGTTCCTTGGTATAATCCATCGCCCGATAGGAGATATTATCAAGTCCTGTAAACCGTTCCTTTGCAACTTTAAGCATCTCCTCGGCAATATCTGTGAGGATATATTCCGTTTCCGGAAATTGCCGATACCAAAAAGATGTCAAAAGCCCTGTTCCCGCACCCAAGTCAAGAATACGTTTTGGCATTGTGATATTTGCGGCTACAAATTTCGTTGTGCCGTCATAATAATCGTCAAAACAGGAGATAAATTTTCTCCTGTTTGCATCGTATTCCTTTGCGATCAAATTAAATTGCTCTTCGATATTCATCACAAGACCACCCTTCTTCTATTCAATAATTTTAATTCTACCTTACTTTCTCGGTTTACTCACCGGATATTCCCCATCACAATATCCCAGCGTCACAAAGCAGCGGGCAACATAGTTTTCCGGTACTCCCCATTCTTTCAGTAAGGCCGCACCTATTTCACTGTCAAAGGTTTCTTCCGCGCGGGAGACAATACAGGAAGCTATCCCCAGATCATAGGCTTCCATCAACACCCGCATTGGAGGCATAAGTACCTGCTTCTATGATTTTTACCAAATCCTCTCTCGGGATTTGTTTCGTCTGATATTTTCTGATAGATCTTCTGTTTTTGATTGCTTCCAATAATTTTATTATATCACATCCTTGCAGCATTGTGGGTCAGTATCATAAAATCTTGTCTGCTTCTGCGGTTTCAGGAATTTTAAATGTACCTGTTTCATACTCATACAGTGTCCCGAGATGATCCTTTTTGTTAAAATAAGTTTCACACCCTGCCGCTTCATACTCCTTGAATTTTTTATCACATGTTGCAAGCAGTTCTCGATAACGCATAGGTTCAATATTCGTGCCTGACACCGTTGTCATGATCACGCTTCGGATACCCGCCTTTTTGATGCAGGCAATTTTCTCCAAAGTAATATCAAAGGAACCCGGTTTACGAAACCAATCATGGGTTTCCCGAATGTCCGGTTGCCACAACCGTACAACTGATTGGCAACAAATGGAAACTGCTTATTATGCGGAATCTGCTTGTTCGCCCGTGGCGCTTTAATGAATTACAAAAAAATTTAGATGGAATCAGTCAAAAGGTCCTGACTGACAGTCTGCGCTCTATGAAGGCAGATGGGATTATCACTCGAACCGTTTATCCGGAAGTTCCTCCAAGAGTTGAGTATGCTCTATCAGAATTAGGAGAAACCCTGCGCCCGATTCTTGCCTCAATGCAAGCCTGGGGAGAGAATTACAAAGCTTTGAAATCAAAACAGGTTAATTAAGACGCAAAAAGAATCGAAGCAAAATGCTTCGATTCTTTGTATTTAACTGATTCATTTATGTAAGATATAAAGTTAATGATCATAGTGTGCGGAAACTGCTTTCAGCTTTTCGATGATGGGCAAATGCTGCGGGCATACACCCTCGCATCGGCCGCATTCCAGGCAGTCTTTTGCTCTGCCGAATTTATCCGCCAAGATTTCATAATTTGTAAAATTGATCGTCCATCCCTTTTCCTCCAGATTCTCCCTCATGTCTTCATTATAGAGCGAGAAATACTGTGGAATGGCAATCTTCTTAGGGCAGCCCTCCGTACAATAGGAGCAGCCGGTACAGGGTATGGCAATCTGCCCGTTAATAATATCCGCAGCCTTATAACAGAGTTCCTTCTCCTTATCCGTGAGAGGCCTTAAGTCTTCCATGAAGCTCAGGTTATCCTCCATCTGCTGAATATTTGACATACCGGAAAGTACCATCATCACATTGTCAAGGGACGCTGCAAAACGAATTGCCCAGCTGGGTACAGACATGTTCGGATCGTAATCCTTAAACAGCTTTGCAGCTTCCTCGGGAATGCTTGCTAACGTACCACCCTTTACCGGTTCCATAACAATGACCGGTTTCCCGTGCTTTACTGCCACCTCATAGCAGGCATGTGACTGCACCCATTTACTTTCCCAGTCCAGATAATTAATCTGTAACTGTACAAATTCCATCTCCGGATGTTTCGTAAGAATCTCGTCCAAAAGTTCAGCAGAATCATGGAAAGAAAATCCTGCGTGCTTAACAAGGCCTTGTGCTTTCTTTTGTAAAAGCCAGTTGAAGCAGTCGAACTGTTCATATTTGGGCAGCATGGAACTCTCAATGCCATGAAGTAAATAATAATCAAAATATCCTGCACCGGTCTTTTCAAGCTGTGCATTAAATACCTTATCCCTATCCTCCAAAGAATTGAAGAATCCTGCATGCAGCTTCGTCGCAAGCGTAAAGCTGTCCCTCGGATGGCGGTCTACCAATGCGGTCTTCGCTACACTCTCGCTGGCAAAACCATTGTACATCCATGCGGTGTCAAAATAAGTAAATCCTTTCTCAAGGAATAAGTCGACCATCTTTTTGACCTGCTCGATATCCACATCGGCAGCATTTGTTTTATCCAGTGTCGGCATACGCATCAAGCCAAAACCAAGTTTTTTCATGTTCTCATCCTCCTTTATTGGGCAAGTGAAAATACTGCTGTAATACTTCCGCTTCCCAGTGCTTTCTCCCAATCTGTAAGATCATCTATTTTCCCGATTCGGGTATAGCTCCAGGAATTGCTGCCGTAAAACATCACAATATTGTTCCCGTTATACAGTACAATGTCACCGACGGCAGTCGTCGTCTGGCGATTGTTTGTGGTAAGACTTCTGCCCAAAGGACCCACCTTTTCAAATCCCGAATAATCGTCCATTTGAATGGTAACGGGTCCTTCTTTCATCATATCCAACAGCTCTTCCACAGCCTCATTATTTTCCAGCGTTGCCGTAAAATTGTAATCTCCGATCTGCACATTCATTTTCATATCTGTCAATTCTCCCGTTTCTGTTTCACTTGCTGATTCATTATCATATGCTTTCTCTATTTCTTTTTTACTACCGCAGGATGTGAGTGTCAACGCCATACTCAGTACCACAGCGGCTGTCCAAAAGTATTGTTTCATTCTATAAAAAAGCTCCATTCTTATTTGTTTTTCTTTACTATAATCTTCTTACAGAAAAATATCAAATACCTATATTAAATCTCATTGTATGCTTGACGGGCATATAACAAAACAGCTATACTTTTTTTATTAAATGATTCATTACAGTTACAGGAGTATTTCATTTTATGGACATTCGTATCTTACGATATTTTCTTGCAGTTGCACGGGAAGAGAGCATCTCCGGGGCAGCTGAATTTCTGCATCTTACTCAGCCCACACTCTCCCGCCAGCTCATGGATCTGGAAGAAGAACTGGGTGTAAAGCTGCTAAACCGCGGCAAGAAAAATCGACGTGTTACATTGACAGAAGAAGGAATGCTGCTGCGCAGACGTGCAGAAGAGATCGTTGCTTTGACAGATAAAACATTATCTGAATTTGATACATCCCATGATGTAGTCAGCGGCGATATATATATTGGCGGAGGTGAGACCAACGCTATGAGGCTTATTGCCAGAATAGGGAAAAAGCTGCAGTCACAATATCCGCTGATCCGTTATCATCTATTCAGCGGGAATGCGGATGATGTTGCGGAACGGCTGGATAAAGGACTTCTTGATTTCGGTCTGTTTATTGAACCGGCCAACATGGAACGGTACAATTATCTCCGTTTGCCTGACACAGACACCTGGGGGCTTCTTATGCGCAAAGACAGTCCTCTCGCCGGCAAAGAGAGCATACAAGCAGTCGATCTGGAAAATATACCTTTGATCGTATCCCGGCAGTCCTTGGTACACAATGAATTTTCCGGCTGGAGCGGAAGCAATTTTAACAAACTGAATATCGTGGCTACCTATAATTTGATTTACAATGCCTCTTTGATGGTGGATGAGGGTTTCGGATATGCTCTATGCTTGGACAGACTTGTATTCGCTGCCGATAATAACAACTTTTGCTTCCGGCCTTTGGAACCAAGATTAGAAGCACGTAGCAATATCGTATGGAAAAAGTATCAAGTATTCTCAAAAGCTGCAGAGAAATTTTTGGAAGCATTGCAGGATGAGCTCTAAATTCCGTACAGCTGACCTTTTATCCCTGTCTTCCTTATTGCTCCTCGCCGGACTGCGGAAGCATGGTCTGAATGTCGTAGGATATCACAACACCCCTGCCGCCATACATTTGATAAAATTTCTTGATTACCCGGTCAGCCACCTTTTTGCCGTTCTCTATATCCGTATCCAGCAAGATAACGATATACTGAATACTGCTGTATCTGGTTCCCACATCTACCAAGCGCACAGAAGATGCTACAGCCAGCTCCAGTGTCTGCATAGGTTCCTCAAAATTCAGTCTCGAATTATCGTTCTCATCAATGGACAGCGTAAACAGTATGGTCTGTACCCGCTGATGGTTTCTCTTCACGCCTCGGGAGATATATTCGTAAATTCTCTGGAAATCTCCAAACTCTACCTTAAATACACCTCTTTGGGCTTCTTGAATATCTCCTTCCAGCATAGTACGGATATGAACCAGGTCTGTACCGGTGCTATGAACTTTATCTTTGGAATCTTCCTCACTATAGAAAGCGTAAGCATTTCTTCCTTTTCTCTTCACATAATACAGTACTTTGTTCGCATTATTACTAAGCACGTCAAAGGTCTTGCCGTCACTGGGATAAATTGCAATGCCGATAGACGCAGAGGTTGCATTTTCATAGTTCATTTTTTCCAGGTTATCGGAAAGCGTATCCAAAATATCCTGTGCCTTCCCGCCTATCTCCTGTCTGTTGATCATATCTGTCATAAACACCACAAACTCATCTCCGCCCAGGCGAGCCACCACGTCCCCCGGTCTCATCTTTGCTTTCAGCATATCAGCAAACATTTTTAATATTTTATCCCCTACGATATGCCCAAAAGTATCATTGACTTGCCGGAAATGATCCATGTCAATTATCATCAAAGTACCCGAATGGGCTTCTCCGAGCAGCTTTCCGATCTGTTCCTCCGCATAGCTTCTGGTGCGCAGTCCCGTCAACAGATCTGTGGTTGCCCTTTCCTGAATATCCGTAGTATATTCCGTGAGCATTTTGCTGAGCATAGCCCTGCTTTCATTGGTCCGTTTGTCATCCCTGCTGCTTGCTCTCCGCTCATTCGTGATACCAAAACCCCCACGGAGCATTTCCAAGAACATATCTGTCAGTTTCGGATCGAACTGGCTTCCTCGTCCCTTCTCAAATTCTTTGATGACTTTCTCCTGGGTGAGCCTGGGACGATAAATACGATTGGAGGTCATAGCATCATAGGCATCTGCAATACAGATGATCCTGGCATTGAGAGGTATCTCCTCCCCGGCCAGCCCATTGGGGTAGCCCCTTCCGTCATAACGCTCATGGTGATACAATGCGCCCTCAGCCACGCCGTTTATCATACGAATATCCTTCAGAATATCATACCCAATTGTAGAGTGCTGTTTAATCACTTGAAATTCTTCGTTACTGAGCTTGCCCGGTTTGTTCAGGATGGCGTCAGGCACACCAATCTTTCCAATGTCGTGAAGCAGCGCCACATTGTGGATATTCTGAATCTCCTTCTTCGACCAGTTTAATTGTTCGGCTATTGCAGTAGCACATTGAGCTACACGCATGGAATGACCCGAGGTATAAGCATCCTTGGCATCGATCGTGTTGGCAATTGCCATGATCGAATTTAATAATACCTTCTCTACCAGATTGGTCTTTTCTTCCAGATTTCTCTCCAGATCACTCTGTAACTCAGCAAGCTCAATAATGCGGTTGATGCGGCTTAACATGACCGTGGGTATAAAAGGCTTCGTAATAAAGTCCAATGCTCCCAATACAAGACATTCTATCTCTGTCTCCGGTTTGGTATCCGCCGTCAGAAAAATAATAGGAATCTTCTTCCACTGTTTATTCTCCTGAATCTTTTTCATGGTATCGCGACCGTTCATCCCCGGCATATGTAAATCCAACAAAATGAGTCTCGGCAGATTTTCCTTCAAAAATTCCAGTGCCGCCTCCCCTGACTGCGCCGTTTGAACGGAATATTTCTCTTTGATGAGAATATCTCCTGCCACTCTTAAATTGAATTCATCATCGTCCACGATCAGCACATCACAGGCATATGTCTTTTTTACCGCTTCCATGGCCGTTCCTCCTTAACCCCCGGATTCCACTGAAATTTTTGAATCCCCTTTTCATCTGTTTTGTAATCCGATAATAACCTATTTGTATCATAACATAAAGTAAAGTTTTTATCCATACTATAAAAAGAATCGAAGTAAAAATGCTCATTAAACATTCTTGTTCAGTTGCAGAGAAGTATGGTAGAATGTTTGTGCCGGATTGGAATATATAGAACAAAAAAGTATGGGAGAAGCGGAGCATACCATGATAAGCCAAACTTTACAAGATGCCAGAAAATATGAAGAAACAATGGAGAAAAAAATTACGAAGGAAAACAGACCGGATTTTCATCTGTCTTCCCGCGTAGGCTGGATGAATGATCCTAACGGTTTCTCTTACT
>JAFLSX010000065.1 GCA_022510705.1 Lachnospiraceae bacterium | reverse complement strand
TCGAACCCTCGTGCCCCGGAGGGCAAACGCATTTCGAGTGCGCCCCGTTATGACCGCTTCGATACATCTCCGGATATGTTTATCGCATCTGCCACGGGTAGATGCCGGGCTGCCTATGGTAGCCGCTTATTTATTTTATAGTATTCCTCATGATTTTGCAAGTGCCAACCCAAAATGTGGTAGTCGGATGCAAAATAAATTGAGATATAGGAGGAAATGTGGTAAAATAATAAAAGTTTCAGAAATAAAATCAGGAGGTTGTCAGATGAAAAGAATCGGTATGTTAACAAGCGGCGGTGACTGCCAGGCGCTGAATGCAGCCATGAGAGGTGTTGTAAAGACCTTGATCAACAGCGGAGAACAAACGGAGATATACGGATTTTTAGAAGGCTACAGAGGACTGATCTATGGAAATTACCGTATGCTGGGTTCTCAGGATTTTTCGGGTATTCTGACTGTGGGCGGTACCATTTTAGGCACTTCCCGTACCCCCTTTAAGACAATTCGGGAACCGGATGAGAACGGTCTTGATAAAGTAGAGGCAATGAAAAATAATTACAAGAAACTGAAGTTGGACTGTCTGGTGGTTTTGGGCGGAAACGGCACGCATAAGACGGCCAATCTGCTGCGTACGGAGGGCCTGAACGTCATCACGCTTCCCAAGACCATTGACAATGATCTGTGGGGAACCGACATGACCTTTGGTTTCCAGAGTGCGGTGGATATTGCAACCAATGCCATTGACTGTATCCATACCACAGCTGCTTCCCACGGACGAGTATTCATAGTAGAGGTTATGGGACATAAGGTAGGATGGCTGACTTTAAATGCAGGTATGGCCGGCGGCGCGGATATCATTCTGCTGCCTGAGATTCCTTATGATATTGATAAAGTGGTGGAAGCTATTGAAGCGAGGGATAAAAGGGGCAGTCAGTTTACCATCATTGCGGTAGCTGAAGGAGCCATTTCCAAAGAGGATGCTAAGCTTTCCAAGAAAGAATACAAAGAAAAATTGCGCAAGCGCCCCTATCCTTCGGTATCCTATGAGGTGGCAGCACAGATTCAGGAAAAGAGCGGCAGAGAAGTACGGGTTACCGTACCGGGACATGTACAGAGAGGCGGCAGCCCCTGTCCTTACGACCGTGTCTTTGCCAGCAGACTGGGCTCCGAAGCGGGCAAGCTGATCCTGCAGGATGAATACGGTTTCATGGTGGGTTATAAGAACCGTGAAATTGTCAAGGTACCGCTTGAGGATGTGGCCGGTAAACTGAAGGCGCTCTCACCCGATGCCGCAATCGTACAGGAAGCAAAGATGTTGGGCATCTGCTTTGGGGATTAAGGAAAAGAAAAATAAGGAGCGTGCGAGATGTCGTATACGGCGCTTTACAGAAAGTTCCGTCCGGATAAATTTGAGGACGTTAAAGGGCAGGAGCATATTGTAACTACCTTAAAGAATCAGATAAATGCAAACAGGATAGGGCATGCCTATCTGTTTACGGGTACCAGGGGTACCGGAAAAACGACCGTTGCCAAAATTTTTGCCAAAGCAGTCAACTGTGAAAATCCCACAGATGGCAGTCCTTGTGGGGAATGTCCCACCTGTCGGGCCATTGCCGGCGGCGCCAGCATGAATGTGATTGAAATTGACGCGGCATCTAACAACGGCGTGGACAATATCCGGGAGATTGTGGACGAAGTATCTTATTCTCCGGCGGAGGGCAAATACAAGGTTTACATCATTGACGAGGTGCATATGCTTTCCATAGGCGCGTTCAATGCCCTCTTAAAGACCCTGGAGGAACCTCCCTCCTATGTCATTTTTATTTTGGCAACCACCGAGGTGCATAAGATACCCATCACCATTTTATCCCGCTGTCAGCGCTATGACTTCAGAAGGATCACCATCGATACCATTGCGGAACGGATGCGCGAACTGATGGAAGAGGAGCAGGTGCAGATTGAGGAGAAGGCGCTTCGGTATGTGGCAAAAATGGCAGACGGCTCCATGCGTGACGGCTTAAGTCTTTTGGATCAATGCATTGCATTCCATTTAGGGCAGGAGTTGACCTACGACAAAGTGCTGGATGTGCTGGGAGCTGTGGATACGGAAGTCTTTAGTCGATTGTTCCGCCATATGCTGCAGGCGGATGTGCAGGGATGCATCTCCGTGCTGGAGGAAATTGTCATGCAGGGCCGGGAGCTGACGCAGTTTATCGGGGATCTTACCTGGTATCTGCGCAACTTGATGTTGGCGAAATCCACGGACAATATCGAGGAAGTGATCGATGCTTCCACGGAGAATCTGGCCCGATTAAAAGAAGAAGCCGATATGGCCGATCTGGATACCATCATGCGGTATATCCGAATTTTTTCCGAGCTTTCGGGACAGATCCGTTATGCGGCCCAGAAGCGTATTCTAATAGAAATGACCTTGATCAAGGTCTGCAGACCTGCTATGGAAACCTCTCAGGATGCCCTTTTAGACAGGCTGCGCCAGATAGAGGATAAGATAGAAAATGCCGCATTTCTACCGGCGGGAGCGGATGTGGGCGCGCTGATGTCAGGCGGCGTATCAGGGGCGGGAGGAACTGCTCCCATAAAGAGACCCAGACCGGAGCTGCCCAAGGCCATTCCGGAAGATGTCAAACAGATTGTATCTAAATGGCCTTCCATTGTAGGCAGTGCGGAAAATCCCATGAAGATGTATTTAAAATCCGCACGGTTAAGTTTGGGCGGAGACAACAAGTTGATGGTGGTCCTGCAGGATGGCCTGGCTTCGGATTATTTTATGAAGCATGAGGAAAATAAGGAGCAGTTGGAACTGCTGTTAGCGGACTTTGCAGGCAAGGAAATCGAGGTCATTTTTCAGGCTATAGAGACCGATAGGGAATTTGAGGATTCCTATGTGGATCTTTCCAAGATCATTCATATGGAAATAGAAGAGGAAGAATAAAAACAGGAGGAAAACAATGGCAAAACGTGGAGGATTCCCGGGAGGCGGAATGCCCGGCAACATGAGTAATCTGATGAAGCAGGCGCAGAGAATGCAGCGCCAGATGGAGGAGAGTCAGAAGGAACTGGAAATCAAGGAGTTTACCGCAGCCGCCGGCGGCGGAGCAGTGGAGGTGACGGTTTCCGGAAGCAAAGAGGTGCTGCGGATCAAGCTCTCCGAGGAGGTAGTGGATCCGGAGGATATTGAAATGCTGCAGGATCTGATCGTGGCTGCAACCAATGAGGCAATGCGCCAGGCTGAGGAAGCCAGCGCCGCTATCATGAACAAGATGACGGGCGGACTCGGAGGAGGCTTTCCTTTCTAATGGAAATGTACAGCGGACATATTAACAAATTAATAGAGGAGTTGGCGGCCCTTCCGGGAATCGGAAGTAAGTCGGCGCAGAGACTGGCTTTTCATCTGATCAATATGCCCCAGGATAAGGTGAACCGTCTGGCGTCTTCTATTGTGGAAGCCAAAGCCAATGTGCGGTACTGCAAAGAATGTTATACGCTGACGGATAACGATGTGTGTCCTGTATGCTCCAATCACAGCCGAAATCATGGGCAGATTATGGTGGTGGAAAATACCCGTGACATGGCAGCTTATGAAAAAACGGGTAAATATGAGGGCGTTTATCATGTGCTTCACGGTGCGATTTCTCCCATGCTGGGAATCGGACCCGGGGATATTAAGTTAAAAGAGCTGGTGAACCGTCTGGAAGGAGATGTGGAAGAAGTTATTATTGCCACTAATTCCAGTTTGGAGGGTGAAACAACGGCTATGTATATCAGCAAGCTGATCAAGCCCATCGGCGTAAGAGTGACCAGAATTGCCAGTGGCGTGCCGGTAGGCGGTGATTTGGAGTATATCGATGAGGTGACTTTATTGCGTGCGCTGGAAGGGCGTGTCGAATTATAAACGGAGGTAGAAGAAATGGCGGTTGTAAAGGAAATATTTGGTACTGCTAAAACGGGGGAGGAAATCTATCTGTATACCCTGTCTGGTGCAAATGGTATGAGCGTACAGGTTACGAATTTTGGTGCAATACTGGTGAGCGTAAAGACACCGGATGCTGCAGGTAAAATAGAGGATATTGTACTGGGATATGATAAATTAGAGGATTATTATGGAAATCCCAGTTTCTTTGGAGCAACGGTAGGACCCAATGCTAACCGCATTGATGGGGCCCGTTTTGCAATAGACGGACAGACCTATGAACTGGATGTAAACGATGGCGCAAATAATCTACATACCCACATGGACCTGGCTTTTCACAAAAGAGTTTGGCATGCTGTAGAAGGGGAAAACAGCGTATGCTTTTCCCTTACGGAAGAGGACGGTAATCTAGGGCTTCCCGGCAACCGCAAGTGCAGTGTAAGTTATACTCTGACAGAGGATAACCGTCTTGAGCTGCATTACCATGGGGAGAGTGATAAGAAAACAATTTTCAATATGACCAATCATTCCTACTTTAATTTGGAAGGACAGGGTAACGGTAAAATTGAGGACCATGTGCTGTGGATGAAAGCTTCCCACTATACCCCTGTAGGTCAGACTCCCATTCCTACCGGAGAAATTGCACCGGTTACGGGAACACCTATGGATTTCACCAAACCTGTCCGGATAGGAGAAAGAATTGGAAACGATTTTACACAGTTGAAAGTAACCGGTGGATATGATCATAACTGGGTCATTGATGATTTTGATGGCAGCGTACAGCTTTTTGTCAAGGTAAAAGCACCCGCCAGCGGCAGAACTATGAAGGCGTATACCAATCTGCCGGGTGTGCAGTTCTATGCGGGTAATTTTATTGATACCCAGACCGGCAAGGGAGGCAATGTATACAGCAAACGAAGCGGTCTCTGTCTGGAAACTCAGTTCTATCCGGATACGCCCAACAAACCGGAATTTCCTTCCGCAGTTTTCGGACCGGATCGAATTTACGATTATACAACCGTATATGAATTTGGTGTAGAGAGCTAATTCTTTAGGGCTATTCATTTGTCGAAAAATATTTTTTGGGACAACCATATTTCGAGGGAATATGCAGTGTACAAGGTGTATACTGTCCGCAAAAACAGGAAGCGGGGATGGACATGGAACTGCCAAAAAATATTGTACAAATAGGAGAGCCTGATAAATTACATAAGATTTTTGTAGAAGATTACGTTGTATCTTACATGAAGCAGCTGGGACGCAGCCAGGCGGGCAGCCCCGTGGGGCTGGCTCTGTACGGAAAGCGCGTGGAAGAGGCAGGCATAAACTATTATTTTCTGTATGGAGCGGCCAAAATCGAAGGTCTGGAACATCGGGGAGCCTATTTGTCTCAGGTGGAAAAGGAAGAGATTGAGGATATCGGAAAGAAGTATTTTGAGGAATATCAGTTTCTGGCCTGGTGCGCAGTGACGGAGGAACCTGTAGAGGGCTTCTTTGTAAAGATACGTGGGAAGGGCGTAGAGATCAAGGGCTATGCCTGCTTTTATGAAGAAAATGAGAGCATGCTGAATTATATGCTGCTGTCCGGAGAAAAAGAGGCCAAAGGAAGAAAGGAAAAGGCCGAACCTGCCGAAAGGGTGAGAGGAAACTGGACTGCATCCGCATACATAAAGCAAGCGGTAAAACCGCAGACAGCAAATGCACAAACAACTGAGAAACCGACAGCAAAACCGGAGGATACTGCATCAAAGGATGATACTTCAAACATCAAAAAGCCGGGGGTATGGCGTCCGGAGTACAATAAAGTAGCTTTGGCGGCTGCTTGCCTGGCATTGCTCATTCTTGCGGTAAGTACCTTAAATGACGCTGATAAAATGGAAGAGTTACAGGTGGCGGCCAGGCAGGTAATAGCCAGTATGACGGAACAGAAGCTGCCTGACGAAGAAGTGGATCATCCGATTGACAGTGTGACTTCCGGGAATGTGCTGCAGGGAAGTACAAGCTCTCTATTGGAAGAAAGGGAAAATGCGGGAACAAATTCCGCATCACAAAACGGGACGGGGATTTCGGAAACAGGAAATCCGCAGGATATAAATGCGGGGAACCAGGATACGGATATTACGGGGGCAGCGCAGCCTCAGACCTTGCCGTCTCCCCAGCCGGAAGCATCCCAGCCATCTCCGGAGCCGACTCCGGAAGACAGCAATACGACAACTGCTTCCACAGTGCCGGTTACTTATACTGTGCAGCGGGGTGATACGTTAAACAGCATTTGCAGAGAACGTTACGGGTCTTTGGATAAGGTGGCGGAAATCTGTGAGTTGAATCAAATAAAAAATGCAGACAGTATACAGATAGGACAAACCATTTTACTTCCATAGTGGGTTTATGCTATACTTTGGGTTGTACATAATGGAATCTCCGGGGAAGTTTATAAGGTAATATGAGGAAATACCATGGCTGATATCAGAAGCTATACAAGAGAAAAAGAAAAAAGGGAACGCACATCGGCTCTTAGAAACAGCAGATTTCGATTGGTGAAATCCGAGGATGAGGAAACCTTTCGGGAAAAAATACACAGGCACCGCATGGGATTTTTCTATCGGGTTGCCCTGTCACTTTTTGTCTGTGGAGCCGTAGTTGCGTTGGTGGCACTGCAGTACAAAAACAAAACCTATGAAAGTTATGATGTGGTTTCCAGCATTGGAATGGAATGGGCAGGAGGAACCACGGTTATCCGGCTGGGAAATAATCTTTTGACTTATAGTAAGGATGGCGCACATTGTACGGATACCAGGGGCAATGTTTTGTGGGATCAGACCTACGAGATGCAGAGCCCTATTGTAACAGTCTGTGATTCTGTAGCAGCAATCGGGGATTATAACGGACGAAATATTTATCTGCTTAGTTCGGACAAGCAGTTGGGTACTATTACCACCAATCTTCCTATTCGAAATCTGTCCGTAGCGGCAAACGGCGTGGTGGCCGCGGTTTTGGAGGATACTGCCGTAACTTGGATTTACATATATGATACTGCCGGAAACGAATTGCTGCATTTCCGTACGACGATGAAAGACTCGGGATACCCGGTATCCGTAAGTCTTTCTCCAAATGCGCTACTCTGTGCGGTTTCCTATGTTTATGTGGATGCGGGAACCATAAAATCCAGTATTGCTTTTTATAATTTTGATGAGTACGGAAAAAATCAAATCGGAAATCTGGTGGGTGGATATGATTGTAGTGATACGGTAGTACCCTATGTGCAGTTTATGGATAACAGTCATGTATTTGCAGTAGGTGATGACTGTCTTATGTTCTACAGCGGAACCCAAAAGCCGGAGCATCTTGCAACCTACTATTTTGATAACGAGGTACGTGGTGTTTATTATAATGAAAACTACATGGGCGTAGTATTTTATAATAGTGCGAGTACCAGCCGATATAGGCTGGAAATTTATGATCAGAAAGGAAGCCGTATCAGAACACAGGATATTTCCATGGATTATACGGATATTGTATTTGACGGAGATACCTATATTGTATACGGGGAAGAAGAATGTCTGATCAGTACGGTGGAAGGCAGAGTAAAATATGACGGTATTTTTCAGGAGACTGTGCGGCTGTTGCTTCCGGGAAGCGGCAGATACCGCTATTATCTGGTGACGGATGATTCTCTTGATGCGATACAAATGAGATAAGTGCATATATTAAAGGAGTACATATGAACTGGTTATTGATTATTGTGGCAGTGGTTTTAATATGGAGAATCGCAGAAGGCATACACCGGGGCATGGTAAAGGAGATCATTTCTTTTGTTTCGCTGATCGTATTATGTCTGGTAGTAGCACTTTTAGGAACGGCCCTGAGCAATTATTTTGAAAGAGATATTATCAGTATGGTTGTGGCAATTATTCTGCTTCTGGTTCTGTGTATTGCCCACAGACTGCTCAGCGTGGTGTTCTTTTCAGCCAAGCTGATCTCCAAACTGCCCGTTATCCACTCCTGTGATAAGCTGTTAGGTGCAGTGATTGGCATATTGGAGACAGTCTTGATTTTGTGGACAGTATATTCCCTGATCATAGCCTTTGGCATGGGAATGCTGGGGCAGCAGGCGCTGCAGTATACTGCTGACAGTAATATATTAAGCTTCTTTTATAAGTACAATTATCTACAGCACTTAGTGGATGTTGTGGCAGGAAAGCTGGGATTTTTGCATATATCAGATTTAATACATTAAGCAGAACTAACTTAAAATGTCCCTATAAATATCTTATAAAACTTCCGGAAATTTTCCGGGAGTTTTTTGTGTTATTCATTAAAATAATTTCTTTGTGAATTATCTGGAAAAAAGCTGAAAAAATTCTATATTCGTAATTGACAAATATTTGTACACAATGCTATAATGAAAATCCACCGTCCGAAAGGGTGGAGGGTGAGTATCATGAGAAAAGTTGAAAATAATAAAAATTATGTATTGACAACGAATAAATCACATGGTATTCTTAATGAGTTGCGGCCCATGAAGGCCGGAGAACCTTGACAAATAA
>JAFLSX010000064.1 GCA_022510705.1 Lachnospiraceae bacterium | reverse complement strand
AAGTACCGATTGCGATTGCAAGAGAGTCACATCCGGTTCTGGAAACGAACTCCTCTACTTCCTCCGGACGGGTATAAGATTCATGGCCCGACTCAACTACAACTTCATCCTCAACGCCTGCCAGAGTACCCAGTTCGGCTTCTACTACAACACCCTTGTCGTGAGCATATTCTACGACCTGCTTGGTCAGGGCAATGTTCTCCTCAAAGGACTTGGAGGATGCGTCGATCATAACGGAAGTAAAGCCGCCGTCGATACAGGATTTACAGAGTTCAAAAGTATCGCCATGATCCAAATGCAGCGCAATGGGGATCTGAGGATTCTCAGCAACTGCTGCCTCCACCAGCTTCACCAGATAAGTATGATTCGCATAAGCTCTCGCGCCCTTGGAAACCTGAAGGATTACAGGGCTGTTCAGCTCGCCGGCTGCTTCCGTGATACCCTGAACGATCTCCATGTTGTTGACATTGAACGCACCAACCGCATAACCGCCGTTGTATGCCTTCTCAAACATTTCTTTTGTTGTAACTAATGGCATTGTCATTACCACCTTTCCTAATATTATTCTGACCTGCTGTCAGACTGCATATTTACTACGATTTTTATTATAATCCAAAGCATGGCCTTGCGCAAGCATATTCTGGAAAATATGACGCAGGGTTTGTATCAAGATTTTCTATTTTGGGGGTACGATAATCTGTATGGCTTCCTTATAATCCTCAATCAGGACCTCCCTGTGGCTGCCACCGTATTCTCCGTCGAGAGTCCATGCAATCTCCTCCTCCGATTCTATATGCAGGCGGGAGGTTTTAAACCAGTAAATCAGAGAATTCTCAGGATTTTTCTCCATCAGAGCGGCAATCAGCTGGTTTAGTTCTGTCAGACTGGTAGGCAGGCGCACCAGTGTGACTTCCAATTCTCCGTCATTGAGCTCTACATTCTTACCGGTAATCCGCCTAAATCCGCCTACAGAAACGGAATTCGTTATCATACCAAAAAGAAAGCTGCCCTCAAGCACGGTATTGTCATAGGTAAAGCGCATGGAATATGCCTTTACTGCCGTCAAACTCTTTACGCCTTCCAAAATGTATGCCATATGCCCCAGCATATTTTTCATCTCTTGGCCGGTCCCGTAAGACACGTCAGTAAACATTCCAAATGCAGCCACATAGATAAATATATCCCGATTGAAGGATGCTATATCACATGCAAAAGGGTACCCTTCCACAATTGCAGCGGCCGCCTTTTTCATATTCTTCGGTATCTTTAAACTGCTTGCAAAATCATTGGTGCTGCCTGCAGGAATATAGCCGATAGGAAGAGATTTACGGCTCTTCACCATACCGGTCACCACCTCGTCCAATGTGCCGTCCCCGCCGCTGCAGACCAACAGATCATAATCTTCTTCTCTTTTTTCTACGAGTCGGACGGCATCCCCCTTTTCCTGGGTAATGCAGACTGTGACCTCATAGCCTGCTTTCACAAAAGCATCTATGATCTCTAACAGATGGTTTTTTATCTGTGCTTTCCCCGCCTTGGGATTCAGTACGAACAGGAGCTTTTTCCTCGACATGGTATTTCCTTTCATTTGATACAATGGTGCTTTTCTCTAACCATACTCCAAATCAAAAACGGAATCAATAAAGAAATTATGAATTCTTTATTGATTCCGCTATCTATTTTGAATCCGTCATCTTTAGCCGGCTACCTTGCCGCTCAGATAATCTTCAATGCCGTGTAATGCTTCCTGCTCATCCGTGCCATCCGCCTCTACGACTACATTTTCGCCGGCGCTGAGCCCCAGGCTCATCATCCCCATAATGCTCTTTGCATTAACTCTGACTGCACCGTCCGAAGATTGAATATAAATCCTACTGTCATATCTGCTGGCTACCTGCACCAGCATCGCTGCGGGCGTTGCTTCCAATCCGTTTTCCAGATTGATTGTGATTGTTTCCTTTGTCATAATTCTCCTCCTTTTACAGCCTAATCCGTTCTGCCAGTTCACTCAGCTTACGCAGCCTGTGATTGACTCCCGACTTTCCTACCGTCGGATTAAGATGTTCCCCCAATTCTTTTAATGCCGCATCCGGATACTCCAGTCTTACCTCAGCCATTTCACGCAAATTGTCCGGAAGTCTGGAAAATCCATAATGTTCTTTTATGAACAGAATATCCTCTATCTGTCTGGTAGAGGCTTGCACGGTCTTACTGATATTGGCCGCCTCGCAATTTACCCTGCGGTTAATGGAATTACGCATCTCTTTTAAAATACGCAGATTCTCTAAATTCATAAGAGAAACATGGGCTTCCATGACATTCAGAAGGTCTACGATACCTGCGCCTTCCTTTAGGTACACCACATTATATTTTTTTCGTAATACGGTCTTTCCCTCTATAGAGAATGTTCGCATAACTTCCACAAGCTGCGCAGCCTGTCCGGGTTGTGCACAAACAAACTCCAAATGATAGCCTTTCTCCGGATCGCTCATAGATCCGCAACATAGAAATGCACCTCTTAAAAACGCCCTTCTGCAACAAGCATTTTTTAATAACAAGGGATTTACAGGAGCAGACAGCTCACCGAATTTAGCAATCAACTTTTCCTTATTTTCTCCGTTTAGGACCGTATCCGTATCTATATTAAATGTTTTTTTCAATAATGTAAAGCATTTTCTAATAACTGCTTCATTTTCTGTCTGAAGCCCTATTGTGAGATTTCCCTCTTTGTCCAGTCCATACTGCCCACAAAAGTGCAGGAGGGCAGCCAGCTCCGCTATTTGGCAATGTCTTGCCGGAGGGCATTGTCTGGACAGTTCTTCCTTGACCTCGGCCGAAAAAGACATGTTTCCTCTTTTCTTGCTGTGATACAGCATTTGCAAAAATGCACTATTTATTTTGCTCCCTGTGGAACAGCTTTATTCCGTAGCTCCCTCGATTCTTCATCCGAGCATACAGTTCGTTGACAAGCGTAACACTCCTGTGCTGACCGCCGGTACAGCCTATGGCGATCACTAACTGATACTTTCCTTCTTTCACATAGCCCGGAATCAGAAACTCCAACAACTCTGAGAGCTTGTCCAAAAAAACACCTGCCTCGGGAAACTGCATTACATAGTCCCTCACTTCTTTATCGTTTCCGGTCTTGCTCTTAAGTTCATCCAGATAAAAGGGATTGGGCAGAAACCGTACATCAAAAACCAAATCCGCATCCGTCGGAATCCCATACTTAAAGCCAAAGGAAAGGAGCGTTATCATAAGGTTATTATATTCTTCGTTATTCACAAAAATTCTGTTCAGTTCTTCCTTTAATTCCCGGGTCAGCAGATTGGAAGTGTCGATGATATAATCCGCATCCTGTTTCAAATATTTCAGGAGTTCTCTTTCCTTGCGGATGCCGTCTTCCACACGGCCTTCCGCCGCCAGCGGATGGATGCGCCGGGTCTCCTTGTAACGCTTTACCAGCGCCGTGTCCGAAGCATCCATATACAGAATTTCAAACTGATAGCCTTTTTCTTTCTGTTTCCTGAAAATATCCGAGGCTTCCATAAAGGAATGCCCTGCCCGCACATCCAGTCCCAGCGCTACTCGGGTGATCTCGCTCCCCGGCGTAGCAATCAGTTCAACAAATTTATCTATCAAAGAAACGGGAAGATTATCCACACAGTAGAAACCCATATCTTCCAGCATCTTTAGGGCAGTACTCTTTCCGCCGCCGCTCATGCCCGTCACCACAACAAAACGCATCTTCCCTTTTCCTTTCTACATGATCGTACCGCATTTCGGAATCTATGTGCTAAAATTTGCCTAAGAAAATAACCTCCGGTTCCAATTGTACATGATAATGCCTGTTTACCTCATCCTGAACGTACGTTATCAACGCCCGGATATCCGCAGCCGTAGCCCCGCCGGTGTTGATGATAAAGCCGCAATGCTTTTCCGACACCTGCGCTCCGCCGATGCTCGCACCCGCAAGTCCCGCATCCATGATCAGCTTTCCCGCAAAATGTCCCTCGGGTCGTTTAAAGGTGCTGCCCGCACTGGGATACTCTAAGGGCTGCTTTTCTTTTCGTTTTTGCTGCAGCTCCTCCATTTTTGCGGCAATGGCCTCTTTATCCCCTCTCTCCAGTTTGAAACAGCATTCCGACACAATAAAGGGTTGGGATTTAATGGCGCTGGTACGGTATCCGAATTCCATGGTGGCGTTATCCAGTTCCAGACGATTCCCTTCCTTATCCAGTACGGTAACCCCTTCCACCACCTGCTTCATTTCTCCGTCGTAGGCTCCGGCGTTCATCACCACGCCTCCTCCTACCGTTCCGGGAATACCGGCTGCAAATTCCAAGCCGCTTAACCCATGCTCACAGGCTACTCTGGCCACCTGGGATAAATAGGCTCCTGCCTGGGCATGAATTCTATTTCCCTGTACTACGATTTTATTACAGCAATCCCCTATCTGCAGAATGATGCCCGGATAGCCACCGTCACCCACCAGCAGATTACTGCCGTTTCCAATAACAAAATATGGAATTTCCACCTTTTTTAAATAGGCAAGCAGCGCTGACAACTGCCGTTCCGTTTCTACTTTTATAAAACAGTCCGCTTCCCCTCCTACCCGGAAGGTAGTATGTTTACTCAGAGGTTCCTTGTAAAATATGTTCTTCGTAGGTACAAATCCCTGTATTGCTTCCCTTACCGCCTGACTTATCATCTCATACCTCTTCGTGGTAACGGCCTCTTAGCCTGCCACTGCTTTGTCTCTTCTTATTTTATGATATGCTTATTTACCGGCAAGTATCCAGAATCAGTTTTGCAGCGCCAAAAATACCGGCATCATTGCCCAAAGTTGCAAGTGCAAATTCTACATCCCTGCACCCTCTGAATGCATACTGCATGTAATAGGGTTTGATATACTCAAATAACACTTCGCCCGCCTTGGATACGCCTCCTCCAATGACAAAGGCCTGAGGATTGACTACTGCCGCAATGGCGGCCAGCCCTTTACCCAGATACTCCCCAAACTGCTCCGCTACCTCCACGGCCAGCTTATCACCATATTTTACTGCATCAAAAACCGCTTTTGCAGAAAGCTTCTGCTCCCGCAATACACTGGGCATATCGTCTTTTTCCAGCCGCTTTGCTGCCAGTCTTACAACACCGGTTGCAGAAGCGTACTGCTCCAGACAGCCAATATTATGGCAGCCGCACTCCTCCGTTTCATTGTCTTCCACATGAATGTGACCGATCTCACCGCCCGCGCCGCCTGCGCCCGTCACCATCTGTCCGTTGCAGATGATACCGCCGCCCACGCCGGTTCCCAGAGTTACTACGACCAGATCTTTGTAACCCTTGCCGCCGCCCTGCCACATTTCGCCCAAGGCTGCCACATTGGCGTCATTACCTGCCATAACAGGCAGATCCAGATATTCTTTAAAGGCTTCGGGAATATTGAATACGGTATCCCAGCCTAAGTTTGCGGTCTTATATACCGTACCGGATGCATCCACCGGTCCCGGTACGCCGATACCTACGCCGGCCACTTCGTCCTGCGCAATATCCATCTCTCCCAGCTTTTTTTCAATGCTTTCCGCTATATCCGGCAGAATGCGTTCGCCGCCGTTGGCAGTCACGCTGGGAATCTCCCATTTTTCCAGCACATTGGCATTCATGTCGAAAAGCCCCATTTTTATGGTAGTGCCGCCTACATCCACTCCAAATACATACTTTTTCATACTTCGTCCTCCCCTTCCCGCTTTCTAGCAAGAGAATTTTGTACTCTGTTATACAACTCCTGTGCAGCGTTGTAGCCCATTTTCTTCTGTCTATGATTAACTGCTGCCGATTCGCAGATAACTGCCAGGTTCCGGCCGGGACGGATGGGCAGAGTATAGCATACCAGCTTGTTGCCCAGATACTCCGTATATTCCTCCCCAAGTCCCAGTCTGTCGTATTCTTTATCCTTATCCCAGTCCTCCAGCTTAATCACAAAATCCACGGACTGTGTATCTTTAACGCTGGAAGCACCGAATAATGCCTTTACGTCTATGATGCCGATACCTCTTAACTCAATAAAATGCTTGGTAATGTCCGGTGCGGCACCCACCAGGGTTTCGTCGCTGACCTTACGCAGCTCCACCACGTCGTCCGTCACCAGACGATGCCCCCTTCGGATAAGCTCTAAAGCCGCCTCAGACTTACCGATGCCGCTTTCGCCGGTGATCAGCACACCTTCGCCATAAACATCCACCAGTACGCCATGCACGGAAATACAGGGAGCCAGCTGAACATTGAGCCAGCGGGTGGCCTCCGCCATAAAGGCAGAAGTGTTTTGGTTGGTGGAAAAAATAGGTCTGTTGTATTTGTGGGCCATTTCCAGGAAGATTTCATCCGGCTGCAGTTCTCTGCTGAATACTACGCAGGGGATATCATAGGCCATCAATTCCTCATATATTTCCCTTTTACGCGCTTCGTCCAGAGTCTCCATATAAGTATATTCCACAAATCCGATGACTTGCACGCGCAAACAGTCAAAATGCTCAAAGAATCCCGCTATCTGCAGTGCCGGTCTGTTGATGTCCGGCAGCGTAACTCGAATATTTTTAATATCTATATCCGGTGTCAGATTGATCAGCTTGAATCTTTTGATTATTTTTTCCAGCGTTATACTTGCCATACCCATACCTACCTTTTCTTTTTTCACGGGACTTCTGTATTTTTTAATTGTAGCACACTCGCTTTTTTATGTGAAGTCCGCTTTTATTCCTTTCTGAAAAAGGCATAGATTTCTTCCGCAATATGCTCCGGTATCTCAGGAACTTCCGACAGTTTTTGTACCGTTGCTTCCTTTATTTCTTCTATGGATTTAAAATACCGCATCAGGGCCTTTCTCCTGGCAGGTCCCACGCCCGGAATATCGTCCAACACCGATCTGACCTGGGCCTTGCTGCGCAGGGAACGATGGTATTCTATGGCAAAACGGTGAGCCTCATCCTGTATACGGGTGATCAGCTTAAAACCCTCCGAATGTGTGTCAATCTCTATTTCTGCATTATTGTAGTACAAGCCCCTGGTTCTATGGTTATCGTCCTTGACCATGCCGCAGACCGGAATAGGAATCTGGAGTTCTTTAAGTACCGCCAGTGCAATATTGACCTGTCCTCTGCCGCCGTCCATTAAAAGCAGATCGGGAAATTTGGTAAAGCTGCCGAATTCATTATCTATTTCCTTCTCCTGCAGCATACGCTGCTCCTCCATCCCGTGCATAAAACGGCGCGTAAGAACCTCTCGCATACAAGCATAGTCATCCGGTCCCGCTACCGTTTTAATTTTGAATTTTCGGTAATCACTGCGCTTAGGCTTCCCCTTTTCAAAGACCACCATGGAGCCAACGTTCTCAAACCCGCTGATATTGGAAATATCAAAGGCCTCCATCCGGCTGGCATTCTGCAGCCCCAAAAGCGCCGCAATCTCTTTTACCGCACCGATGGTCCTACCCTCTTCACGCTTCAGCCTTTCCTTGTCCTGGCTTAAGATAAGCGCTGCATTCTGCGCCGCCAGCTCCACCAGCTTTTCCTTGGTTCCCTTTTTGGGTACCAGCAGCCTGACCCGTCCCCCTTTGCGTTTACAAAGCCAATCCTCTATCAGCGCCGCATCCGGAATTTCATACTGGAGCATCAACTCCCTTGGAATAAAGGGCGTTCCCGCATAAAACTGCTTCACAAAATCTCCTAACAGCTCTCCTTTTTCGCTGCCCTCACCCCGCATCATATAGAAATGCTCCCTGCCGATAAGCCTGCCGTCCCGGACAAAAAAGACCTGCACCACGGTATCCGCATCTTCTCTGGCAAGAGCAATGATATCCCTGTCCTCGCCCACACTGTCCGTGATCTTCTGCTTTTGGGAAACCGATTTGACGCTGTTTAAAAGATCCCGATAGCGTGCAGCCTCTTCAAATTCCATATTGGCAGCGGCCTCCTGCATCTTACTCTCAAGTTCTTTTAGAATGGTTCCGTAATTGCCGTTCAAGAAATCCAGTGCCTGTTCCACCTGCTGTCTATACTCCTCCTTACCGATATAACCCTGACAGGGTGCCAGGCACTGCTTGATATGATAGTTCAAACAAGGTCTGTCCTGACCGATATCCCGGGGCAGGCTTCTGTTGCAAGTCCGCAGCTGATAGAGCTTATTCAACAGCTCTATGGTATCCTTGACGGCCGCCGCACTGGTATAGGGACCAAAATAACGGGATTTGTCCTTTTTCATCTCCCGGGAAAAAAGGATCCTGGGATATTCCTCCCCCACGGTCACTTTGATATATGGGTAGGTCTTATCATCCTTTAAGAGCGTGTTATACTTTGGCAAATGCTCCTTGATGAGATTGTTCTCCAGCACCAAAGCCTCCAACTCGGAGTCTGTCACAATATACTCAAAACGGTCGATCAGGGACACCATTTTGTCTATCTGCGGCCCCCTGCCGATATTTTCCCTGAAATAGGAGCGGACGCGGTTTTTCAGATTCACCGCTTTGCCCACATAGAGAATACCGTCCTGCGCATCATGCATGATATAGACTCCCGGCTTATTCGGAAGCTTTTTTAATTCCTCTTCAAAATCAAACCGCATATCTTTCTCCCACCTGTAAAAAGCCGTACCAAAACTGATACGGCTTTTT
>JAFLSX010000063.1 GCA_022510705.1 Lachnospiraceae bacterium | reverse complement strand
TGGATAAGTATAACAACATCTTTATGATGTCAGACTCCGGTGCCCGTGGTTCCAACCAGCAGATCAAGCAGCTGGCCGGTATGCGTGGTTTGATGGCGGATACGACCGGTAGAACAATTGAGCTGCCTATCAAGTCCAACTTCCGTGAAGGTCTGGACGTATTGGAGTACTTTATGTCTGCGCACGGTGCTCGTAAGGGTCTGTCCGATACCGCTCTGCGTACTGCGGACTCCGGTTATCTGACCAGACGTATGGTGGATGTATCTCAGGAGCTTTCTATCCGTGAGATGGATTGTGCAGAGGGCAGGGATGAGATTCCCGGCATCGAAGTAAAGGCATTCATGGATGGTAAGGAAGTCATTGAGGGCTTAAAAGACAGAATTACGGGACGTTTTTCCTGTGAGGATATTTACGATAAAGACGGCAATATGATTGTAAAGCACAATCATATGATTACCCCCAGCAGGGCGGCAAAGATATTGAGCGTCGGTGTAAATGCCGAAGGAGAGCCTATTGAGAAGGTCAAGATTCGTACTATATTAACCTGTCGTTCCCATAACGGTATCTGTGCAAAGTGCTACGGTGCAAATATGGCAACCGGTGAATCTGTACAGGTGGGTGAAGCAGTAGGTATCATTGCTGCACAGTCCATCGGTGAGCCCGGTACACAGCTTACCATGCGTACCTTCCATACCGGTGGTGTTGCCGGTGACGATATTACACAGGGTCTTCCCCGTGTAGAGGAGCTCTTTGAGGCCAGAAAACCCAAAGGACTTGCGATCATCGCAGAGTTTGGCGGCAAGGTGGAAATTCGTGATACCAAGAAAAAACGTGAGGTTGTTATTTCCAACGAAGAAACCGGAGAGAACAAAGCATATTTGATTCCTTACGGTTCCCGTATCAAGGTAGTAGACGGACAGGTATTGGAAGCCGGTGACGAGTTGACTGAAGGTAGTGTCAATCCCCACGATCTGTTAAAGATCAAAGGTATTCGTGCCGTTCAGGACTATATGCTCCGTGAGGTACAGCGTGTTTACCGCCTGCAAGGTGTAGATATTGCCGACAAGCATATCGAAGTCATTGTACGCCAGATGTTAAAGAAGGTTCGTATTGAGAATAATGGTGATACGGATTTCCTGCCCGGCACATTGGTAGATGTCCTGGATTATGAGGAAATGAATGAAAAGCTGGTTGCGGAAGGCAAAGAACCTGCAGAGGGCAAGCAGGTGATGTTAGGTATTACCAAAGCAGCGCTTGCAACTAATTCCTTCTTATCGGCAGCTTCCTTCCAGGAGACCACTAAGGTTCTGACAGAAGCTGCAATTAAGGGTAAGATCGATCCTCTGATCGGTTTGAAGGAAAATGTTATTATCGGTAAGTTGATTCCTGTGGGTACCGGGATGAAGAGATATCGCTCCACGCATCTTAGCTCTGATGATGTACGTGAGATTTCCAATGACGAGGAAATTGATTTCGGCGGAGATGAAGGAGTAAGTATTCCTGGAGAAACAGAAGCAGTAGAGGAATTCGAAGCCGTAGAGGAGTATGCAGCAGAGGAAGAAGAGACGGTTGGTACTGCGACCGAGGAATAATTACCGGAATACGAAAAGTGCAGTAAAATAAGTAACAGAATAAAAGCTTCCGAAAAGGGAAAGTCCCTTTCGGAAGCTTTTTGTTTTTAAGACCACGGTGGCTCAAAGAGATCAAGAGTTCCTTCGTATTCAAAATCACTGGTCAGGATGACCTGCCAGGAGCGGATCTGATAGAAGGCGCCTTCCGCTGATGCAGGGTAGAGAATGCCAACCTCCACTTTCAAAGACTGCAGATCCGATATGGGGAACAGATAGGAGATATCAGATCCTGTTATCTGATAGTATTCTTCCTCGGTGGAACTGCCTGCATAAGCAGTCACAAGCGTTTGGTGCAGCTCTGCCAGTTGATGTTCCGCCTGATTGGAGGCTTCATAATAGGCAGTGGTGCGCTCCAGTACCTTACTGCTCAGCTTATAGTCGGCGTTAGCACTGACTATGGATAGGGTGGCAAAGGACACCAGACACAGAATGATAAAAATGACCAGCAGGGAGGAGGAGCCGATACCGTTGCTGAAGGAAATACCCGAAAACCGTTTTTTCCTATCGTTCATACATGGTTCCCCCTTCCGCAATGTGATGGGAAAGTGGCAGTGAATAAAGCAATTCTTCTCCCCTGGATACCTGAATTTCTGAATTGATCAGCCGGCTTTCCGAATCATAAGTGCTGCCCGATAATACTACATGGTATACAATATCCCGGTCGGAAAGCTCCCAGTCTTGGTTAAAGTAAAGTACCAGTGCATAGGGGGCCACATTTGTCAGGTAAATAGAGCTGTCCTGACACTCATAGTCGACACGTAATTGGTCGGAAATCAATATGTTGTCTCCATCATAAGCACGCCAGAGTTCTGCGAGGTTCTGGGACCAGACCACGGTCTGGTTCTGCTCCTGCGTACGGTTATTCAAAAGGTGTGCTTTCACAAAAAGCTGGATACAGACAGCACTGGCTATGGAGAAAAACAGTATGGAAATGATAAGCTCCATTAAAAATAAGCTGGATTTGGATGGTCTCATAGTAACAAATGCTCCCTTTTAGGAATAATCAGATCGTAAAGCTGTATAAAGGGTAATGGGTGACCCATTGCCGGTATCTATCGTAAGTTTGATCAGGCCGGAAGAAGGTATATCCAAAGTAAATCCGGACAGCGGCATGATATCCTGACCCGCGGACCTTAAATCTGTGCCCGCATAGGAATTCTTTCTTGTAAACAGTTCTTTTAAGCAGCCATCATACAGATATAGGTAGGTGCAGTATTCTTCCTCACCTAAACGCTGGGTGAGTATAAGAGCGGGGGTTCCTTCCAGTTCCCCGATCTCTACAGCATTATAAATATCATTCTGATGAATTTTCTCGACCAAATAGGAATAGGAGGTGCGGTCTGTAAAAGACTGTTCCATATTGGAAACGGTCTGTTTATATACGCTGGCACCGATGGTTACCAATAATAATGCAGAGGCAGCAAATACACCGAAAAGTGCCAGTACAAACAACACGTCTACCACATGGCGGTTGTTATCTCCCTGTCGTGCTTTCATGGGGTACCTCCTTGTCTCAGTAAAATGGTTACATCCGGCATGATATTGGAACCGATGGGCTGATAGTCCACATAAAACAGATCTTCATCATAAATCAGACCATAGTGTTCTTTAATATATTCCAGACTGGGCGGATATGCACCCTCAACTGCATAGCACTGTATAATGCTTCTGTTCAAAGCATTCTCCAGACTCTCCATCTGTTTGTCGGTAGTAGTATCGGACACCGAAGAAATACCACGATAGAAAAGAATAAAGAGTGCGATGAACCCCAGGAGCGGAAGCAGGTAAATAAGACGGCTCAAAGGGTTGATTCTATTTTGATCAAAACGGTTTCTGCTCATAACAATTCTCTCTTCTTTCAGCCTTTTAGCCAATGCTGGACATAATTCCCATCAGAGGGAAGATAACGGATAACAGTATCAGTCCCACGATCAAGGAAAGAATAATGACCAGAGTAGGTTCCAAAATGGCAATAATGGAACGGATCTTACGTTCCGTTTCTTTGTCATAGCTGTCGGCAATTTTCTGCATGACGGTATCTATGGAACCGGTACGGAATCCCACCGTTACCATGCGTGCATAGAGATTGGAAAAGATATTGGAACTGGTCAGGGCTTCCGCAAAATTGGAACCATCCTCAATTGCTTTTTTGCAGGCAGCAATCTTGGCCTGCATTCCCGTATGTTCAGTTAATTCTGACACCATGTCCAAGCTGGAAAAGGTATCCATACCGCTGCTGATGGTGAGAGCCATACCGCTGGCAAAGCGTCCGGCTGCCAGTTTCTCATAAAAGCCCTTGGTAAGGGGAAAGGCGGACAGAAAGCGCACAGAAAGGGAGTGCCCCTTTTTGGTCTTTACAGCTAAAAAGTATACAAGCACCGCAATGACCAGTAAGACGGTTATGATCAGGGAATATCGGTTCAAGGCATTACCAAAGCCTAACAGGGTAGCGGAAATGCCACTCATTTCACTGCCCAGCTGAATAAATACCTGGTTGAATATGGGCATGACCCTGCCTAAGAGGACAAAGATAACCAACAGCATAATACCGATCATGATAAAAGGATAGCTGACGGCACTGCGTATGCTGTCGGAAATAGAGTCTTCTCTCTCATAGTAGTCGGCTAAGGACTGCATAACATCATCCAGATTGCCGGATTCTTCGCCAATATTGATCATGTTCAGTACATAATCCGGAAAAGCGTCCGTCTGCTGTAGCGCTTTGGCAAAAGATTCTCCCTGTCGGCAGGTGTCCAGAATCTGCTGTAGGATTTCCTTACCTTCACCGGATTTGCTGTCATTTAAGAGAATACTCATGCTCTCCATCGGTGTAATGCCGGCCTGAAAAAGCATGGCAGTCTGATTGCAGAAAGATGCAATTTCCTGATTAGATAGTCTTTTCTGATGCATTTTATAATCTCCTTATATTAATACATATATTTTACAACATAGTTGGAACCCTCGCCAATGAACTCCTTAAGAGTTGATTCGCTGTTGCTGGCAGCAAAGGTAGGATCCATCAGTTCCCAGCTTTGACCGTCAAATTCCACAATGCCATTGACCCAGCCGATGTCTGAAATATAGGTACTGATCCAGGCGTGATAAGCGTCACCTGCGTAACCGACTTCCAGACGTGTGGGGATCCGCTGGCTGCGGAGCATACTGGTCATAACTGCGGCATAGTCCAGACAGATACCGGTGCCGGAGGCAAGAATAGCGTCCACATTGGGAACATAGCCGCTGGGGACAGTAGAAGCCTTATCATAATCATAGGTGATGTTTTCAATAATATAGTTGTAAACATTGGTCACCACATCCAAATCCGAATTGGCCGGTTCAGCCAGTTCCTTAGCCTTGGCTACAGTCTTACTGGAAGCGTTAAAACTGCAGTATTGATTCGGATACAAATAGGGACTGAATTCACTGGTGAGCGAAACACTGATGGTGGTTGTCAGGCAAATAATATAGCTGGTGCCACCAACATTTTCCAAAATGGTAATCTCATAACTGCCGTTTCCGGAAGAAAGCGGGAAGGCCTCATAGTCGGAGCCGGTCAGGTTATAGGTGTATGTAACGCCATTTGGACTCTTTATCTGCATCTTCACTTTAGAGTTGGTGCCGGTGTATACCGCCATAACATAACCATCAGAGGCATTGGAGTAATCAATCGAAGAAATGTCGTTATGAGTTTCTTCGGTACCGTCTGCCGTAGGGGTGAGGCATTGGGGAGTATTGCTGCGTGTGCCCACGACCATCTCGGGAGAAGGAGAGGGTTCCTCAGCAGCAGGCGTACTCTCCGCCATAGTTTCCTGAGGTGAGTTTGTTTTTTCAGGAGTTTCCGTTTCCTGAGTTCCGGTTTCGGGGGCTTCGGAAGATCCCGGTCCGTCGGATACCTGGGGTACACCCAAGGTCGTATCCGGTGAGTTCTCTCCGGGCAGGGAAGACATATTGGTCCCGCAGCCACATAAGATCGTTATACACAGAAGATATGAAATTATGGTTAGATACTTTTTGGGTTTGATCATACTGGTTTACTGGGGATCGGCTACCGCATACACCGGTGCATCCTCTGAGAAAATATAAGTATTGGTTACGGTTTCCCGATAGATTATTTCTTCGGGAAATAGTTCATTTACCGAAGCAATAACCAAGGGAGAAAGAAAAGTCAATACGAGGATAATAGTTGTCAGAAGCAGCATATTATCCAAAATCCGGGTATTCAACTGCCTGCGAAGTAAAAGCTTATCGAAGGAAGTTGAATTGGGAGACTGCTCGCAGGCTGCAAAAACTTTTTGCAGGGTAGCGTCCGCCTGTTCCACATTCATATGATATTTCTTCCTTTTGAATATCATTATACAACGCACCTCCTTATCCCTTCAACAGTTGTTTTAAATGTTCGTGTCCGGAAGCAATGTACCTTTTTACCGTGCTGCGGCTGATATCCATAGCAGCGGCGATCTCTTCCAATTTCAGGTTATTGTAGTAGCGCATGGTCAGAACCTGGTTTTCCTGAAAAGGCAGGCTTTCCAAAGCTTTCGCAAGCCTTTGATATTCCTCTCTGGTCTGGTAGTGCGACTCGGGATCGGCGTCGGGATGCTCATCCTGTAACACGTCCAAAATACTCGGATCAGCCAATGTGTTTCCCACATTCATTGTCTGGCTGATATCGTAGCAGACGTGGAAGGAGATGCGGTTTAGCCATGCCATAAAGAGCGTGGGATCATTCAGTTTATTTAAATTTTTTAGCACGGATACATATATTTCCTGAACCGCATCTTGTGCAAGGTATTCATCCCGCAGATAATGTCGGGAATAATTATAAACCTTGTTGTAGGTCAGTCCGTACAGTTCAGCAAAAGCGTCACTGTCATTCTGCCTGGCGCGAAGGACAAGTCCGGCTAAATATTGGATATCGGCTTCTTTCATATTCAATAAGACTCTCCGTCAACAGATTATCGGAAGTTACGACTGGGAAATCTGATAAAGCTTGTTGTAAGTCAGAACCAAAAGCTCCGTAAATGTCTGAACAGGTTCCTCCGCATAAAGGGTATATGCAGAACGGAGTAAAATGGGTGCTGCCGTATGTTCCTTATTATATAAGGAAATACGATTTTCCAATGTGGTTCTGAAGTCTTGAACAATCTGCAGACTGCAGGGTGTGATAACGGCTACAAATTCATTGCCGCCGTTACGTCCTATGAAGCCAAAAGTGTCACCGATCTCTTCAAATATATTACAGAAATCCCGTATCATGGAATCTCCCGCCTTATGCCCCAATACTTCATTGACCGTTTTTAGGTTGGCAATGGAAAAGAGAAGACAGCCGGTTTCTTCTAAGGATTCCGGAGTAGTATAGGTACGGAAAAGTTCATCTAGACTGTAGCGGTTAGGAATGCCGGTCAGTCTGTCCAGATATGCTGTTTGGTTTAAAAGATGGCTTTCCTGGACAAATGCACGGAGTTTATAGAAGTCATACAGTAAAAAGCACTGCGCCAGAATCAATACAAGCCAAGTTATAGCGCACAGAGTAAACACTGCCCTGTCGGAAAAAACCCGAAGACGAAGCCATTTATCGGCAAATACCGATAAAAGGAAAATGACTTCCAGACCCGTCAATAGTCCCAGATGAACTATTTTGGCGGTACGAAATTGTTTGACAAATTTCTGCTCCCGCATAATCAATCCCCTCTTTTCCCCAAATGAATATGGTGTGACACTTTTCTATCATTATAAAATAAGTAAAATGAAAAGAAAAGAAAAATTATGAGAAAAATGAACCTTTTTTCTGAAAAAGGGGGTCTTATTGGTAGGATAATATGAAAGGAGTGGATGTGGATTTGCTACAGGCAGACTACAGACTAATAGATATAGCAGATGAAGAAGCCGCTTTGGCCCCTTCTTTTATGAAGGAAAGCAACTTTTTTCCCATGACGGTTGCGGTAATGCTGACTATTCTTTTACTGGCGCTGGTCATTTTCTACTATGTAGAGTGCAGAAAATATAGGAGCCGTATTGCTTATCTTAGCGGTGCGGAGAAAAGCTTTCATGTCGGATGGAACTTGATGAGACTGAAAGAAGAAGTAAAAGAATTGGAATGGGAGGCCGCCGGATCAAGCGGTATAATATAGTTAAAATATACGAAAGGCTCGACTAAAATATGAAGGTACTGGTAACCGGTGTCAAAGGGCAGCTTGGCTATGATGTAGTAAATGAATTGGAAAAAAGAGGCATGGAAGCTGTCGGGGTGGACATTGAGGAAATGGATATTACCGACGTACAAAGTGTAGCCAGGGTAATGAAGGAAGCTGCACCGGATGCAGTCATTCACTGTGCGGCATATACAGCAGTGGATGCGGCCGAAGAGCAGGAGGAAATCTGCCGCAGGGTCAATGCGGAAGGTACCCGTAATATTGCGGGCATATGCAGAGAACTGGATATTAAGATGCTCTATCTCAGTACGGACTACGTATTTGATGGTCAGGGCACCAGACCTTGGGAGCCGGAAGATACAAGGAAGCCCCTGAATGTATATGGACAGACCAAATACGAAGGAGAGCTGGCAGTACAGGAATTGCTGCAGAAATATTTCATTGTACGTATTGCATGGGTATTCGGTGTAAACGGCAAAAACTTTGTCAGAACCATGCTGCGGCTGGCGGAGACCAATAAACGGATAACGGTAGTCAATGACCAGTATGGATCCCCCACTTATACTTATGATCTGGCAAGACTTCTGGTAGATATGATACAGACAGAAGAGTACGGTATCTACCATGCTACCAATGAAGGTATCTGTACATGGTATGAATTTGCCTGTGAGATATTTAAACAGGCTGGTGCGGATGTGGAGGTAGTGCCCGTTACCGCTGCTGAGTATCAGGCAAAAGCAAAACGGCCGGAAAACAGCCGCATGAGCAAGGAGAAGCTGACACAGAACGGTTTTGACAGACTTCCGCCTTGGCAGGATGCCTTGAAGAGATATCTGGAAGCTATAGGGCAGTAAAAAGACCGAAAACAACGTAAAATTAAATAAAAAAGTTATTGACAATGCATTTGCCAGCACGTATACTATCATAGTGTGCACGCAAATGCATTCTTCTTTTGTTGCAAGTAAAGTATCATGAGCATATTGCGGCAAGTGCATTTTTCTTTTGCGTGCATAACAATAACCAAATTATACCATAATAAGAAAGAGGTGAAACAGAATGCCAACATTTAACCAGTTAGTAAGAAAAGGACGT
>JAFLSX010000062.1 GCA_022510705.1 Lachnospiraceae bacterium | reverse complement strand
CTCTCCCACTTTCGTCTCATACTGTTCCGGCATAGCCATGATATCCTCATGGATGTTGGCTGCCATTGCAGCCTCCTCGATTTCGCGCCGGGTCGCATCCGGTCTGGCATAACCTATATTTTCCGCTATGCTTCCATTGAATAGGAAAGTATCCTGAAAAACGGGGGAAATATTCCGGCGCAAACTTTCCAGTGTCACCGTCCGAATATCTTGTCCATCTATCAGAATCCTTCCCTTAGAAGGTTCATAAAAACGAGAAACGAGCTGTGTCATGGTAGTCTTTCCCACACCCGTGGGTCCGACCAGCGCAACCATCATCCCTGGTTCACAGGAAAAGGACACATCCTGAAGTACCGGCACCTGATTGGCATAGTGAAAGCTCACATGCTCGAAAGAGATTTCTCCTTTCACTGACTGCAAAGGCTTCGCATCCGGAGCATCCGTAATCCCGGAGGGCGTATCCAGAATCAGGGCCACACGCTCTGCACCGGCCAGGGACTGCTGCAGATTTTCTAACAATGTGGCGAATCCGGACACCGGAGCATAGAACAGGGACAGATAGAGGACAAATGAAACGATATCCTCCACGGACAGGCGGTTCTGCGCCGCCAGAAAGCCACCGAAAAACACTACCAGTACCGTGCCTACCGAGGATAGAAACTCTACGCCGGGATGGAAGACTGCGCTGGCCCGCAGGGCACGCAGCATAGTGCGAACTTGTTTAAAACTCTTTTCTCTTACCTCCCCGCTTTCATAGGTCTCCTGTCCAAAAGACTGAATCTCATGGATACCGGAAAGGTTGTCCTGAAGCTTGGCATTTAACTCACCTTCACATTTTCGTGAAACCTTAAAGAACGGCTGCACCTTTTTGGCAAACACCACGCCGGATAAAAGGATCAGCGGAATCGGGAAACAAGTGATTAAAGCGAGGCGCCAGTTGATCGCCAAAAGAATGCTCAAGACACCCAGAAAAGTCACAAGATTTGTAACCAGTTCCGGCAGAATATGGGCATAGAGCAACTCGAAATCTCTGGTGTCATTCACCACCCGGCTCATCAGATCTCCTGTCTGCTTATCGTGAAAAAAGCTTAGATCCATGCTCTGCAGCTTATCGTACATCCGGCTTCTCAGATCTCCCACCAGGTACCAGGCCGCTTTGTGCGCCAGATAATTGCTGAGGAAGCGAAAAACGATCCGCAACAAATACAACACCAGCAGAATCAGTGCAAGACGGAAAGCAGCAGGTATCACCTCTTCTCCTTCACCTCGCTCCACCACACCGGTCATCGCCGAGAGCACCCGGGGTGCCGCCAGATTCACGCCGGTCAAACAGAGTGTGGCCAGGATTGCCACCGCATACAGCAGCTTGTAGCGGGCCGCTTCTTTACTCAACTTTAGTAGTAATTTCATATTTTCTCCTCTTAAAACTGTTATTTCCTCTGTATTTCATCCATTTTTGCAGTTTCTTCCAATGTTTTGAATGGCAAAATATAGTATGCCGTAGGCTGTTCCGATCCTGATAGGGCAATCTGAACACCGTCTTCTAACCATTCTACCACATAACCTGCATGTCCACCATCAGTCGCTACATCTGCCATGAAAGATGCTCTATAGTGTACACGTGGTCTTTCATCTTCCGGAATCGTTTCAAAAAGAGTTATTTCCAGATGATCGATGCCAACATAATTACCAATAATGTCACTAGAGTATTTCTTTTCATTGCTTGACCTCCATATCTTAGCTCACTATATCATTGCAGTATATGGATGTCAATATACTTTTTATCGTAATTCGATAAATATTTATTGATTTACAAAACCTCGTCCCAAAGCTGCCGCCATTCTACATCAACATCCCTGTCAGTACCACACTCGCCGCCAGTCCGGCTACCATGGAAATCAACGCTCCCGTCAACGTATAGCGGGTTTTACTTACTTTTGCCGCTAAGAAATACACTGACATTGTGTAGAAGATCGTTTCAGTACAGCTCATGAGAATGGAAGTCAGCATGCCGATATAGGAATCCGTCCCATGGGTTTTAAAAATGTCCAGCACCAACCCCGTTGCCGCCGAGGAAGAAAACATCTTCACTAATAAAAGCGGCACAATATCCGCAGGGATTCCTATCCCGGCGGTCAATCGACCCATTAATCCTCCCAAAAACTCCATGAATCCGGAAGCACGCAGCACACCCACTCCCACCATAAGTCCCACCAGGGTTGGAAGAATCTGCACCACTGTCTTTAGTCCCTCTTTAGCCCCTCCTACAAATTCCTCATACACCTGTACCCGATTCAAGAGTCCGTGTGCCACTATGTAGAATATGATGGCCGGTATGATAATATTGGAAAAATTCGCCAGTACATTCGCCATATTAGTGCCTCCTATCCATGATCTTACAGAAAATAATAGCAATTACCGTAGAAAATAGGGTTGCCAATATGGCCGGGCCAATGACTGCTGCCGGGTTGACGCTGCCGTACTGCGTCCGATAGACGATCATATTCACCGGTATCAGTTGTAGGGAGGAGGTGTTCAGAATCAAGAAAGTACACATCTCTTTACTGGCGATACGCGGCCCGGTTTTATTTCCCGAAGCACCACCTTGCAGATAAGCCGGATTCCCTCTCTCCTCTTCCAGTTTTGCCATGGCTTCCATTGCTTTTAATCCTGCAGGGGTACAGGCCCAGCCCAACCCAAGAATATTGGCAATAAAATTGGTGGCTATGTATTCTCTCGCTTCATGTTTTTTAGGAATCCGGGGAAACATGAACGATAAAAAAGGTTGAATGCCGGAAGCCAGTCCTGCAATCAACCCCGATTTCTCCGCTATTTTCATCAGTCCCATCCACAATGCCATGACACCCGCCATGGTAATGCACAGGGACACCGCCTCTCCTGCCGATGACAGCGCCGCATCCGTAACCGACGCCATATTTCCGGTAAAGGCCGCATAAATCACTCCAATCAGTATCATAAAGGCCCAGATATAGTTTAACATATTGTTGTCCGTAACTCTTTCTTACTGCCATGTATATGCGAAACTTCCCTGAAATATCCCCTTTACAGCATAAGTATATAGATTGTAGCTACAGAAACTACTATCTGAATGATCGCAAAGCGAAATACCGTTTGCGTGTTAGACCACCCCAGTTTTTTGCGCACATGGTCATGCAGGGGGGTGAGAGTATTTTTTAATATATGCACCTTAAATACACGGATGAGAGACACCTTTAAAAGTCCCAATCCGCCATCCAGGATCAGCACCAACGCCACCGGTACATATAGCAGGGGACTTCCTGTCTTTAATATTGCAAGACTAATAAAAACGCCCATGGCACGGGATCCTGCATCACCCATCAGCAGTCTGCTGGGTGTAGCGTTATACCACAAATATCCCAGAACACAGACCATAAACAGCAGGATCGGAAAAGCGAACTCCTCTCCTCTTCCTAACAGTCTGATGAGAATATAAATTGTGGAAAGTGTAATGATGGTCAATGTTCCCGATAATCCATCCACCCCATCCGAGCAGTTCGTCACATTGATGGATGCCCATACCAGCACAACCGCAGCTATGGCAAACAGAGCGGGAGGCAGGGTATACTCTAAACTTCCCAGCGTAATGGTGGTAGTATTGTGAGAAATATAGGTTCTCGCTACCGCCACGGCCACAAACAAATCCAAAATTCCTTTTTTCCATTCTCCCCATGGTTTCTCTGCCGTATCATCAAAAAAGCCTGTCAGCATTTCCAATACCACTAACATCAAGTAGATGCACAGTTCCATTCTTAAGGGTGCAAACAGCAGGGCTGCTGCCGCAAACACCAGTACAAAAATAATACCGGCTCCCCGGGGCTTACCGGCGGATTTCTGTCCCTCTACCGCAAAATCCCGACCGTGATCCTTGGGCAGATAGGGGCTGCATTTACTGATCAGGATACAGGTTCCAGCAAATGCCGCCAGAATTCCGATAAAAGCTGTCAGCGCCTGTTTGTCCGGAAAAAAGTATGGAATCATTCTCTCCCCTCCCTATGTAACGCTTCATTTCTGCATTATAGCATACAATACCCTGACGTGCAAACAGTCTGCTGAGTTTTCAGCAGACTGTTTTCTTGCTTCTTCTACTCTTTCCTACTTCTTTCTACAGCGTACTGGAAGTAAAAAGATTTCTTACATGAGAGATCTCCTCCGGCGTTGCCTGCTGTGCGGGCACATAGTAGGCTTTCTCTCTGGCAATTTGGTACAGTTCCTCCTGGGACTGCTCACAGGTGGTTCTGAACTGCTTTAAGGTATTCTTCAGTTCCTTGTTTTCAGTCTGGGGAATCATTTCTGCAAATCTGATAAGCTCCCCGTTAATACCGGTTAAGGTGTCGGCTACCATGGTTTTTTCCTGAATATTCATGTTCTTTCCCTCCTACTGCAAAAATTTCATAAGCTGCTGCTTGTTTTCCATAGCGGATTTTGCACCTTTTTCAAAAAAGTTCTTCACCTTGGCGTCACTGGCACAATTAGCATACTCCTGCATCTTGCAGTGGGTGGTATCGTAGCCGCCAATCAAATGTCTTAAGTTCTGTAACTCTAATTCTGAAATGTTTGACATAAAACTGCCTCCTTCACTTTTTTCAAATTTAGTATTTGTGAAGGAGGCAGTTTCTATACACGGCTCTTTTCGTTATTTCATTTATAAAATTAATTTTACTCAATAGAGCTAATCTTCCTCAATATGCTCCAATCCTTGATTGATAATAGTCCGCACATGGGAATCCGCCAGGGAATAAAAAATAGATTTCCCCTCTCTGCGGCTCTTCACCAGCTTGTTCTGTTTTAAAATTTTCAGCTGATGGGAAACTGCCGACTGAGTCATATGCAAAAGCTCCGCCAAATCGCAAACACATACCTCTGCTTCAAACAGTACAAAGAGGATTCGGATACGGGTGGAATCACCGAACACTTTAAAAAGCTCCGCCAGATCATAGAGTTCCTCTTCCTCCGGCATTTTTTCATTGACGATCTTAAGCAGCTCCTCATGGACCTCTACAGTATCACAATGCTCCATTTCATATTCTTTGTGTTCTTTCACGATATCCTCCTATCCCGCTTGTCACCAATCATGTACAGCGGCTTCTTTACAACTTTCTCACGGAAAGAGCGCGAATGGCATTCACTACTGCAAGCACCATAACGCCCACGTCGGCAAAAATAGCAACCCACATATTAGCGATACCCACCGCCCCCAGAATCAGACAAATGACCTTAACCCCAATAGCAAAATAAATATTCTCATAGACAATGCGGATACATTTTCTTGCAATCCGGATAGCCTTTGCAATCTTTATCGGGTCATCGTCCATCAGCACCACGTCCGCAGCTTCAATAGCCGCATCGGACCCTAAGGCCCCCATGGCAATGCCGATATCCGCTCTGGATAATACAGGGGCGTCGTTAATACCATCCCCAACAAAGACTAACTGATCCTTCCGGCCTTTTTCCTGTAAAAGCTCTTCTACCCTGCTTACTTTGTCCGCAGGGAGCAGTTCACTGTATACCTGGTCAATTCCTAGTTCGGCTGCCACTTGCTCGGCCGCCAATTTCCTGTCTCCGGTCAGCATGACCGTCTTTTTAATACCCACCTGCTTTAATGCCGCAACCGCTTCCTTAGCATGGGGCTTTAACAGATCAGAAATCAGAATATATCCGGCATAGCTTCCGTCCACTGCCATATGCACTACAGTTCCTGCTTCCGTACATTCCGCACAGGTAATACCCAAACGCTTCATGAGCTTCTCGTTACCTGCCGCCACCGGCCTGCCGTCTATCAAGGCAGTGACTCCGTTACCGCTGATTTCTTCCACATCGGCAATCCGGCTCTTATCAACAGACTTGCCATATGCTTTCTGCAGACTTTTACTGATGGGATGCGTGGAATAGCTCTCGGCTAAAGCCGCATATTCCAGCAACTGTTCTTTCTCCAATGTATTGTGATAAATACCGCTGACCTCAAACACACCCTGGGTCATGGTACCGGTTTTATCGAATACTACACATTTAGCCTGTGACAGGGTTTCCAGATAGTTAGAACCCTTTACCAGCACACCTGCTTTGCTCGCGCCGCCGATACCGGCAAAAAAACTTAAGGGAATACTGATCACCAGTGCACAGGGACAGCTGATAACCAGGAAGGTCAGCGCTCTAAACACCCACACATTCCATTCCGGTGTAAGGCTTAAGAACAGCATCCGTACAAGGGGCGGCAGAATTGCCAGCGCAACGGCTCCGTAGCAGACCGCCGGCGTATAATATTTTGCAAACTTAGAAATAAAATTCTCCGAACGTGACTTTCTGGAACTGGCATTTTCTACTAAATCCAGTATTTTAGAAACCGTGGACTCTCCGAACTCCCTGGTGGTCCTTATTTTCAGCACACCCGTCAAGTTGATACATCCGCTGATGACTTCGTCACCTTCTACCGCATCCCTGGGCAGGCTCTCCCCGGTCAGGGCGCTGGTATTTAAAGTACTCTTTCCTTCTTCCACCACACCGTCAATGGGAATCTTTTCTCCGGGCTGCACCAAGATCAATGTACCGATTTCCACCTCGTCCGGATCCACCTGTAAAAGCGAACCGTCCTCACCCTCTATATTAGCATAATCGGGTCGGATGTCCATCAGCTGGCTGATATTCCTGCGGCTCTTACCTACAGCATAGCTCTGGAACAACTCGCCGATCTGATAGAACAGCATTACGGCCACACCTTCTGTATATTCGCCTAACAGGATGGCGCCCAAGGTCGCTACCGCCATCAGAAAGTTTTCATCAAAGACCTGCCTGTTTAAAATTCCCTTTCCTGCTTTTATCAGAATATCATATCCGATGATCAGGTAAGGAATCAGAAAAAGCAGCCTAAGCGGTCCCTCTCCCAGAGGTAACAGCAGAAGTACAACCATGCAGATAGCTGCCGCAATAATACGGTACAATACCTTTTTCTGCTTTTTATTCATAGTTCGTATCCTCAAAAGCGCGTAAACGCCCTCTCTCCTTATAAATAGATCTCGCAGTCGTCCTCAACCTTTTTGCAGTTCTTAAGTACATCCTGCATTACGACCTTAGGTTCCGTACCGTCTTCAAACTCTACCCACATCTTCAGGGTCATAAAATTCACCCCTGCGTCCTTCACTCCCGCAGTCTTCTTTGCTGCCTCCTCCATTTTGTTTGCGCAGTTTGCACAATCCACTTCAATCTTATAAGTCTTTTTCATAGTCATCGTCCTTTCTTGTTTATAATATTCTTTCATTTGAACAATTATTCATATGTTTGAGTCTATTATATCACCCTTCGGACTAATGTCAACAACTTTTTACCATCCCATGATCATCTTGATTTCAGAAGTCAGCTTTTCTGCCGCTTTCACATGAGTAATTTCCGTAGGATGATAGTCTGCAACATAGCCGTCCTCCAATAACTGAGGTGTAAACCGCATGGTGCACACATTGGTATCTCCTGTTTCTCCACTGTAGGCTTCCACCGCTTTTTCAATAAAGGGAAAGAGCCTGTCCCCCATAATACCCAGGGTGCAGAGAATTTTAGCTCCGGGATTCTTACTCCTTACCAGTTTTAAAAATGCTATGTATGCAAGACGGTACTCCTCCTGACGCTCAGGATGATCCAGTGCGTAACTATCGTCATTGGTACCCAGATTGATAACCACTAATTCCGGCTGGGGAACAAAATCCCATTTTGTTTCCGCAGCCTTCCTTCCAAGATATTCACCGTAAGAAAAGCCCAATCTATCATAATATTGCTGCAAGGTCTGCTCCGGCTTTTTCGGCTCTCCCTCTCCCACGTAACCGGAGACAAGGCCGTAGCCACTGATGCATACCAGACTGTAATCAACATCCAGTGCTTTGGCGGTGCGCCATGCATAGCCCCTGGTCACATCCTCCGTCTTTGTGGAGAAATGATGCTCTGCACACTCATCGTCCACACCGTAGCCGCAGGTGATGGAGTCCCCGATTATTTCCACATAATGCGCTTTATCCGGCGCAGGATGGATGCCATCTTCCGCCTCCACTGCAATGGACTGAATGCCCACGGTGGACATGGCCGTTTCGGACAGTTTGACAACCTCCACCAAACAGTCCACTGCCTGTTCGCTCTCAAATACAAGATATTCTTTTTTCGGCGCGTTCATCATATCGTCCACTATCCGTTTACCGTTTACATAGATAGCAATACGGGTTTGCACGTCCTCCCCCTCGGACTGGGAAGCGGTGTCCTGATGTGCGGTCGTATTGGTTTCAGGCTGAACATCTTGCCTCGCATTTTCCTGTTTTACAGTTTTTGCAATGCTTTCCACCGGCACAGCCGTATTATCCCCTAAAAGATTAACTACCGCTTTGGTGCCTCGAAAAGTAAATGCCGCTCCCGTACCCGAAAAAGCCATCCACAGAGTATCCTCCACAAAGCAGGTCCGTCCCAAAGGTTTAACATTGTCCGTATTAGGAATATAAGTTTTCATAACAGTTCCTCCGTGTTTAATATGATAAGTTTAATCTATGTACCTAACCTTATTCTCCTTTAAAAGCTTCTCATATTTATAACAATTACACGCATGGTCGTTTATCATGCCGCAGGCCTGCAGATGGGAATATACAGTGACAGATCCCAGATACTTAAAACCTCTCTTCTTCATATCTTTGCTCAGACAGTCGGAAAGTTCATTGCGTGTTTCCCAAAAGCCCTGCTGGTGCTTCTTATACACCATAGTACAAGAATCCGAAAAGGACCAAAGATATTTATCAAAACTGCCCCATTCTTCTATCACCCGTAAAAAGCATTTTGCATTGTTAATAATAGCGTCTATCTTTCTTTTGGAGCGAATCATTCCCTCCGTATCCATAATGCTTTGGATTTTTTGCTCGTCATAGTCCGCTATCCGATGATAGTCAAAATCATCAAAACATTGGCGGAAGATCTCCCGCTTCTTTAACATGAGCGTCCAGCTTAAACCGCACTGCATGGCTTCCATCAGCAGGTATTCAAAATGCTTCTTATCCTCATGCAGGACCTGTCCCCATTCCTCATCATGATACTTTTGTGCAATTCCACCGTCCAGGCACCAACCGCATCTTTCCATCCTTTTCTCCTGAAATTAATTTATCTATGAGAATTCTACAATTGATTATACCACAAGCGCAGAAAAGGAAGCGCCGCAAAGCGGCATTTACTTTTCAAGCAGTGG
>JAFLSX010000061.1 GCA_022510705.1 Lachnospiraceae bacterium | reverse complement strand
TGGGCAAGTGCCGGTGGTCTTGGATTTAGAGGTTCAAGGAAATCTACTCCGTATGCAGCACAGATGGCAGCAGAAACCGCTACCAAAGCGGCTCTGGTGCATGGCTTAAAGACTGTGGACGTATTTGTAAAGGGTCCCGGTTCAGGCCGTGAAGCAGCAATCCGTGCATTGCAGGCATGCGGACTGGAGGTTACCAGCATTCGTGACGTAACTCCTGTTCCTCATAATGGATGCCGTCCGCCTAAGAGACGTCGCGTATAGTCGCGATAAGCGGACTGAGAGCAATGTTTTCAGGTAGATGCCTGTGCTTGCACAAAGGCAGGTACATGAATAACATTGGTTGAAGGCGCAACGCGCCTTTGGAATTGCGCAGCAATTTCAAAGAGGCCGCGTTACTATAATGTAAAATAGAACCCGTTGGAAGAAAGCCATGGCGTAAGCCTGGCTGTAAACAATAGTCAGAGGCTTAAAGCCTCACAGAAAGGAATTAAGAAAATGGCAGTAAATAGAGTACCCGTACTGAAAAGATGCAGAAGTCTGGGCTTAGAGCCGGCATATCTCGGATATGACAAGAAATCCAACAGAACCTCCGCAAGAGCCGGCAAGAAGATGAGTGAGTATGGCCTGCAGCTGAGAGAGAAGCAGAAAGCAAAATTTATCTATGGTGTTTTGGAGAAGCCTTTCAGAAACTACTATGAAAAGGCAGACAGAATGAAGGGCATGACCGGTGAAAACCTGATGGTTATACTGGAGAGCAGACTGGACAGCATTGTTTTCAGAATGGGCTTTGCAAGAACCAGAAGAGAGGCAAGACAGATCGTCGGCCACAAGCATGTGCTTGTAAACGGTAAGAGCATCAACATACCTTCCTATTTAGTAAAAGCGGGAGATGTGATTGAAATCAGAGAAAAATCCAAGTCCTTACAGCGATATAAGGATATCATCGAGGTAACGGCAGGCAGGCTGGTTCCTGAATGGATGGAATCCGATATTGAAGGTCTGAAGGGAACTGTAAAAGCACTTCCTACCAGAGAGCAGATTGATGTTCCTGTAAATGAGATGCTTATTGTCGAATTATATTCTAAATAAGCCGTAGTAAAAAATGTTCGTAAAGGAGGGTATTTGCAGTGTTTGAATTTGAAAGACCTAATATTGAGGTTACTGAGATTTCAGAGGACAAAAAGTATGGCAGATTCGTGGTAGAGCCTTTGGAAAGAGGCTACGGTATTACGCTGGGTAATTCTCTTCGCAGAATCATGCTGTCTTCTTTACCCGGTGCTGCAGTAAGCCAGGTGAAGATTGAAGGCGTACTGCATGAGTTCAGTTCCATCCCGGGCGTTAAAGAAGATGTGACCGAAATTATCATGAATATCAAGAGTCTTGCAATTAAGAACAACAGCGAAACAAATGAGCCCAAGACTGCATATATCGAGTTTGAAGGGGACGGCGTTGTGAAAGCGTCCGACATTCGGGCAGACCAGGACATTGAAATTCTCAATCCGGATTTAGTGATCGCTACTTTAAGCGGCGGAAAAGATACGAAGCTGTATATGGAGTTAACCATTACCAAGAATAGGGGTTATGTGAGCGCTGATAAGAATAAGCGTGATGACCTGCCCATTGGTGTTATTGCCATAGATTCCATATATACACCGGTGGAAAGGGTAAATGTTACCGTTGAAAATACCCGTGTGGGTCAGGATACGGATCTGGATAAGCTTACTCTGGATGTATATACGAACGGAACGCTTGCTCCGGACGAAGCAGTCAGTCTGGCTGCTAAGGTGCTCAGTGAGCATTTAAGTCTTTTCATTGATCTTTCCGAGAATGCTAAGACCGCAGAGGTTATGGTGGAGAAAGAAGACGATGAAAAAGAAAAGGTTCTGGAGATGAGTATTGACGAATTGGAACTGTCTGTTCGTTCCTACAACTGCTTAAAGAGAGCAGGTATCAATACCGTTGAGGAATTGACCAATAGAACCTCCGAAGATATGATGAAGGTTCGTAATCTTGGCCGCAAGTCTTTGGAAGAGGTGCTTGCTAAATTAAAGGAATTGGGTCTGCAGCTGAATCCCAGCGAGGACTGATGATGTGTACGGTCCGTGGTAAAACCAAAGAGTGCACGGATATGTATCATGAAATGGCACAGTAACAAACATTCGGTAAGTAAGTCCAAAGTGCGTGGCCGGATGTACCATGAAATGAGAAAGGATATAAAAAGATGGCAAAGTATAGAAAGCTCGGCAGAACAAGCAGCCAGAGAAAGGCATTATTAAGAAATCAGGTAACCGCACTGTTGTATCGTGGCAGAATAATCACCACTGAGGCAAAGGCAAAGGAAGTACAGAAAATTGCCGAGGGTTTGATTGCCCTGGCCGTAAAGGAAAAGGATAATTTTGAAACGGTAAAGGTATCCGCAAAGGTTCCTGTAAAGGATAAGGACGGCAAAAGAGTAAAAGAGGTTGTAGACGGTAAGAAGGTTACCAAGTACGACACTGTGGAGAAAGAAATTAAAAAGGATCTTCCTTCCAGACTGCATGCACGCCGTCAGATGTTAAAGGTATTAAATCCTGTAAAGGAAGTTCCCGAATCCAATGCAGGTAAGAAGAGAAATACAAAGGTAGTGGATATGCCTGCTAAGCTGTTTGACGATATCGCACCTAAGTATGCAAGCCGTAAGGGTGGTTACACCAGAATCATTAAGGTGGGCCAGCGTAAGGGTGACGGTGCCATGGAGGTTGTACTGGAGTTAGTATAGTTAGTATCATACAACAGAAAATAGGAAACAAAGACCCCAACCGGCAGTTTTATAAACTGTCGGTTTTTGGTTTTTAAAAATAGAAAAGTTGAAAATTGAATATAAAATGTAGTATAATGAATAAATAAATCTAAAAATTTGTGTATAATGAATATTTTTGTATTCTATTAGGAGGGATTTTCCATGAAAATGCAGTATAAGATACTTTCACTTGCTGTGCTGCCGCTGGTTCTTTTGGGCGTTGTCATTCTGGTATCCAGTAATGCCAAAATTAACAGCGTGGTAACAAGCTCCATTGAGAATGGGTTAAAGACAGCAGCAGTTTCCGTGCGGGATACTTTTGCATATGCTGATGAAGGGGATTATCAGCTGGACAGGTATAATAATCTATGTAAAGGTGATTTTAATATTTCCAAAAATGTTGCAATAGCAGATAATATCAAGGAAGCCACCAATATAGATATTACAGTCTTTTACGGTGATGTTCGGTTTATGACTTCCATTGTCAGTGAGTCCGGCAACAGAATGGTAGGGACCAAAGCCGGTGAGACGGTAGTGGATATCGTGCTGAAGAAGGGCGGGGAGTATTTCTCCAATAATGTAGATATTTATGGCCAGAAATATTTTGGTTACTATATACCGATACAAAACAATGACGGTGAGATCGTGGGTATGATCTTTGCAGGTATGCCCCAGGCAGATGCCAGAGCACAGATTTTAAGTATTCTGAGCCTGATCGTGATCATCGTGGTAGCAACAGGTGTCTTAGGTGCGATCGTGCTGGTCTTTGTAGTTCGCAAGCTGGTAAAAGCATTAGAGAAGGGATGCGATGCACTGGAAGAACTGGCTCAGGGCAAGCTGGATGTACAATTGGATAACACAATACTGAATCGAAAGGATGAAATCGGTAAAATCAGTCGTTCCATTATGAAATTGAAGACTGAATTGTCATCCGTTATCGGTACGATGAAGAATCACAGCGAAGCCCTCAGTACCTCGGCGACTTTCTTAAATAAAAAAACCGTGGAAACTGCGGGAACCATTTCCCAGGTTGAGAGGGCAATCGGAGAGGTGGCGGACGGTGCTACCAGTCAGGCGCAGGAGACCCAAAATGCTACCGATAATGTTATCCATATCGGTAAGATGGTGGAGGATACCACAAAAGAAGCCGAAACTATGCATAAGAATGCTTTGGATATGAAGAAGCTTGGTGAAGAAGCCTTTGCAACTCTGCATGAGCTGCAGGATATTAACAGTCAAGCAAGAGAATCCATAGATATCATTTATGAGCAGACCAATAACACCAATCAGTCCGTACAGAAGATCAGAGAAGCAACCGGCCTGATTACGGCTATTGCGGAAGAAACCAATCTGCTGTCCTTAAATGCATCCATTGAGGCTGCCAGAGCCGGAGAACAGGGTAGAGGATTTGCGGTAGTTGCTTCCCAGATTCAGAAGCTTGCTGAGCAGTCCAATGCATCGGCCAGCCACATCGAAGAAATCATAACTTATTTGATCACAGATTCTGATAAAGCAGTAAAGACCATGGACGTGGTAAAAGATATCATGGATAAGCAGAATGAGAAGGTACATACCACGGATATGCGGTTTGGCGAAGTGTTAAAGGGAATAGAGACTTCTATGGAGGCTATCGACAGAATCGTGGAACAGACGGGACAAATGGATAAGACCCGTATTACTGTAGTGGATTCCGTTCGAAGTCTTACGGCAATTGCAGAACAGAATGCTGCAAGTACCCAGGAAACTTCCGCTTCTGTTACGGAAATTGCCAACACTGTGGCAGATATTTCCGGCAAAGCAGGACATTTGAAGAGTATAGCCGAAGAGATGGACAAGAGCATGGAAATCTTCAAACTCTGATAGCGGCTAATCTATGACTTTCTGGAAATGCTGGTAATCTTTCATGGAGTTCCAGTTGCCACCCCAGGTAAAGCCGTGTTCTATAAAGAGCCGGTAACAGAGATCTTCGGTATCAATTTTATAAGGAAAAGCAGCAGAGCGGTCAGTATAGGATTCACTGCCTTCGGGCAGAACTATCTGGCCGCCTTCTTTTAGATAGCGGATATAGGGATTGTAAAATGGATTGATATCAATAGCCAGCCCCAGCCCGTGACGGGAAAGATTGGTCTGTCCTGTGACGGGCCGATAGTTAAAACAGGAGGTATTGTTATCAGCCATTGAGGCATTGTCATCTCCCTCATAGACGTCAATTAAAGCGATTCTCTCTATTTGATATTCTGCAATATACAAGTCATAAAAAATTTCCACCAAATCCTGAGCAATGGCCTGGTTGCAGATCAGCTCACCTTCTGTAACTTCTCCGTCAAAATTATAGTGAAGTACATGCACATAGTTTAAATCCTCGTAACTGATTTCCTCGGCACCATCTTCCGGATAGGAAATGCCGGTAATGTACATCTTTATTTCTTCACTCAGTGGTTCATAATAAAAGTTTTCCGCATAGACTGTGCGAAGCGGATTTTCTTCGGGAGGCATAGAGGAATCAGTATCTGACGGACTCTCCGCATCTTCCGGAATGTTGTCCGGAAGGCTTTCCTCAGAAGTTTCTAAGGGAGATGCTAAGGGGGATTCATCTATTTGCTCCTCTGTATCCTGCGTTCTGGAATCAGCATACTGCCGCAGGGTCTGTCTGCTGCCGTAAAGATAATGGGATAGTAGGGAAAACAAAATAACGATCAAAAACAGCAGTCCCAGGGGTTTTAACAGGGAATGGATATTAAATTGATTGCGGGGATTGTTTTTCATATGTAGTCTCACTTCTTGTCAGGATTTCTTTTAGTGTAGCATGATGAACGGATTTTGTAAAATGGTTGTATTTCCCTAAAATATTTAGTACAATAGAAATCACGCAGGAGAGAGATAATGGGAATCATTAAAACAGATAATCTTGTATTTGAATATATCAGGCGGGATGAGGACGGCAATGTAGAAGGAATCAACCGTGCGGTAGATGAAGTGACCCTGGATATTAAACAGGGTGATTTTATTGCTGTTTTAGGACATAACGGATCCGGAAAGTCCACTCTGGCCAAGCACATGAATGCCATTCTTTGTCCCACCGAAGGAACCATTTGGGTGGATGGCAGGGACACGCAGGAGGAATCGGAACTTTGGAATATCAGGCAGACCGCGGGTATGGTCTTTCAAAATCCTGATAACCAGATCATTGGTCAGGTAGTGGAAGAAGATGTGGGTTTTGGCCCTGAAAACATGGGGATTCCAACGGCGGAAATCTGGGAACGGGTAAATGAGAGTCTGAGGGCTGTGGGAATGTATGAATTTCGCAAGTATTCTCCCAATAAGCTTTCCGGCGGACAGAAGCAGAGGGTGTCCATAGCAGGTGTACTGGCCATGCATCCTAAATGTATCGTGCTGGACGAGCCGACAGCGATGTTAGATCCTAACGGCAGAAAAGAAGTGGTACGGGCGGTCAGGGCATTGAATGACGTGGAAAATGTCACTGTCATTCTGATTACCCATTACATGGAAGAAATCATTCATGCGGACAGAGTCTTTGTCATGGATGAAGGAAGAATTGCTATGGAGGGGACACCCAGAGAAATTTTTTCTCAGGTGGAGAAATTAAAAGAACTGCGGTTGGATGCACCCCAGGCCACACTGTTGGCTTATGAACTGCAGCGGAGGGGGATTGCTCTGCCGAACGGTATTTTAAGCAGGGATGAGCTGGTAGATGAGATACGAAAGTATCAAAATGCTCATAAGTAGGAGGGGCAGATATGCCTATTATATTAGATCATGTTAGTCATGTATATGGCAGTGACACCGCTCTTGCGGTGAAGGCATTGGATGATATCAGCCTGGTGATTCCGGACGGACAGTTTATCGGTCTTATAGGGCATACAGGTTCCGGAAAATCTACATTGGTACAGCATTTAAACGGGCTGTTAAAAGCTACTTCCGGTCATATTTATTATAACGGTCAGGATATTGATGATCGGGACTATAATAAGAAAGAACTGCGCAGCAAGGTAGGACTGGTATTTCAGTATCCCGAGCATCAGCTCTTTGAGGAGGATGTGTTTAAAGATGTCTGTTTTGGTCCTAAGAATCTGGGGCTTTCCAAAAAGGAAACTGAACTGCGGGCCTATGCGGCATTAAAACAGGTGGGACTGCCGGATGACTGTTTTTATCAGTCCCCTTTTGATCTATCCGGCGGACAAAAGAGAAGGGTAGCCATTGCAGGAGTACTGGCTATGAAGCCCGATGTGCTGATCTTAGATGAACCCACCGCAGGACTGGATCCCAAAGGGCGGGAGGAAATTCTGGGTCAGATTAAAAAATTGCAGCAGAAAAGCGGTATTACCGTTATTTTGGTGTCTCACAGTATGGATGATGTTGCGGAATATGTAGAGCGTATTCTGGTGATGAATCGAGGAACGCTCATGTATGACGGAAAGCCCAGAGAAGTATTCTCACATTACAGGGAGTTGGAGGAGGTAGGCTTAGCAGCTCCGCAGGTAACCTACATCATGCATCAATTAAAGGAGAGAGGCATGGATGTGGACGTAAATGCCACAACCATTGAGGAAGCTGCCGAAAATATTATCCGGGCGCTTTCGTAATACAAGGAGTTATATGCTTAGAGATATTACTTTAGGACAATATTATCAGACAGAGTCCGTGATTCATAGATTGGATCCCCGTGTCAAGCTTTCCGGAACCGTGATCTTTATTATATCCCTGTTCCTGTTTGACAATTTTTGGGGATATTTATGTGCAGCTGCGCTCTTGGGAATTGTCATCGGACTCTCCCATGTACCCTTTAAATTTATGATAAAGGGTATGCGGTCCATCATGATACTGCTTATGTTTACCGTGATCTTTAATTTGTTTCTCACACCGGGAGAAGTAGTGGTTTCTTTTTGGAAGCTGCAGATTACAAAAGAGGGGATTTTCATGGCTCTACAGATGATCGTCCGCCTGTCCATGTTGATTATCGGTTCTTCCATTATGACCCTGACAACCACACCCAACAACCTGACGGACGGGATGGAGAAGGGGATGCGGCCATTAACATGGATACGCGTACCGGTACATGAAATTGCCATGATGATGTCCATAGCCCTACGTTTCATTCCCATACTTATGGAGGAAACGGATAAGATCATGAAAGCCCAGATAGCCAGGGGCGCGGATTTTGAGAGCGGCAATATTTTTAAGAAAGCCAAGGCCATGGTGCCTTTGTTAGTACCGCTGTTCATTTCTGCTTTCCGCAGAGCCAATGACCTTGCGATGGCCATGGAAGCCCGCTGTTACAGGGGAGGAGAAGGACGTACCAAGATGAAGCCCCTTATCTATAAGAAGAGGGATGTATTGGCCTATCTGGTGTTATTTACCTATCTGGCAGGCAGCATAACAGTCGGTAGAATATTGTTTTAGCACATGGATTTCACATAGGAGGAAGCCCAATGAAGAAACGCTATATGCTGACGGTGGCTTATGACGGAACGGCTTATTGTGGTTTTCAAGTACAGACAAGCCATCCTACCATTGAAGGAGAATTGAATCGTTGTATTTCCGAATTGTTGGAGGAAGAAATAAAAGTGATTGGCGCCAGTCGGACGGATACAGGTGTGCATGCGCTTTGTAATGTGGCGGTATTTGACGCGGATACGGCCATTCCTGCACCTAAACTGGCATATGCATTGAATCAGCGTCTGCCGGAGGATATTCGTATTCGTGCTTCCAGGGAAGTGGCGGCAGATTTTCATCCCAGACATTGCAATGCACGAAAGACCTATGAATACCGTATTACCAGAGGAAATTTCCCCATTCCCACAAAACGCCTCTACTCTTACTTTACCTATCATGTAGTGAATGTGGCGGCTATGGAGGAAGCGGCTGCCTTTTTGGTAGGGGAACATGATTTTAAAAGCTTTTGTGCAGCTGCCACTGATGTGGAGAGTACGGTGCGGACCATCTATTCCATAACCGTACAGGAGCAGGGAGAAGATGTGGTGATACGGGTCTGTGGCAACGGTTTTCTGTATAATATGGTGAGAATCATAGTCGGGACCCTGCTGGAAATCGGTCAGGGAAAACGTATGCCCGAAAGCATACGGGAAATCTTAAGTGCAAGAGACCGTAGAGCAGCAGGCCCCACTGTGCCGGCCTGTGGACTGATGCTGGTGGATTATGTGTTTATGGGGAAAACAAATATAAGGCCTTGACAGAGTAAACGCTATATAATATAATATATCACTGTGACGATGTTTTTAATGTGAAGCCAAAGCCCCGGCGACACAGGAGGAAATCGTAGAGTAAAGCTGTTTTGAAGGATTTTATGAGGTGGCCGGACATCTGCCGAGTAAGATACCGAAGAAGCAAATGGATTTTACTGGTTGTACGAGAGGATAGTTATGTGTATAATCGGTGATTAACTATGTTATGGAGGAAACATCATGAAGACATTTATGGCTAGTCCAGCTACAATCGATAGAAAATGGTATGTAGTAGACGCTG
>JAFLSX010000060.1 GCA_022510705.1 Lachnospiraceae bacterium | reverse complement strand
TTTCGCACTTCCTCATCCAGAATCTCCACCTGAGAATTCCAATAGACGGTCTCCACCTTTTCTACCCCGTCCATATTCCGTATGCGGTTGAGGAAATTATCATCCACGGTACTTCCCCTACCGTCTTCCGCAGAGCTTGTGATAATGTAGTCGCAGATGTAAGAATTTTTATTAAACCGATACCCCTCATAATGCAGATACATCCATCCCCCACAAAAGGCCACGGCAGTAAACATCAGCACTTGCAGACAGAAAAATCGGATATAGACGCCCCGCCGCACTTGAAACTCCCGCCACCGCAGCGCATTCTTCATATTCCCCTTTAAGGGTGATATGCGTCCCTTTTCTAATATACGGTAATCCATCTCCTGTGCCTTGCGGTAAGAGCCCTTTAATTTAGAACATAGTGCCCCCGCCAGCCCTCCTGCCAGAAGCGACAGGCTGCTGATGATGCAGATGACCTGTATGGATGCGATCGGATAGGAAATTTCCGTCTGTAGATTCTGACTGTGCACATAACTTTGTAAAAGCAGCCGGATTCCCGCGCCGCCCAGTACAAGGCCGGAGAGCATGGCTGCCAGCCATATGATCAGCTGCTCCCCGATAAGCAGCAGCAGAATTTCCTGCTCCATCATTCCCAATGTCCGTAAAATATCCGTTCGCTTTCTTTCCCTGAATATATGGGTAAACGCCAGTCCGAATATGACCGCATATCCAATGAAAGAAATAAACAGCCTCGGTCTTCCCGTATCCCCCTGCATAAAATCCTCGCCGTACACAAAGGCATTCTGAATCCACTCACTCTCCTGCTCTGTCCCGGAAGATTCCCGCAGGGTGGCTGCGATCAGATCCTGCCGCACCGCGGTCACGTTACAGCCCTCCACTGCCTGGATAAAAAGCTCCTGCTGCCCGTATGCCGCAATGGCTATCCCGCCTTCCTCACTTACCACCACTGTCGGCAGATAGCTTCCTGCCTTCGTATAAGCGGAATTGCTCTGTAAAATACCGCACAGTATATAAGTAACTTCTTGCGGTGAACCATCTTCCGTTCCGGCAATCTTTAAGGTGAGTGCCTTATCCAATGCATAGGGAACGCCCAGTTGTTCCAATGTGTTCTGCTCCAAAACGACCTCGTTTGCCTTTTGGGGCAGGTGCCCGCTTAAGAGTTTCATCCCGCATAGCTGCAGTACGGACTCTTCCAATGTACCGACTGTGCCCAGTGGGTAATTCTCCTCACTGTAAAACTCACCGTAAACAACTGCCCGCCCGGTACTCTTTAACAGCTGGTTTTTCTCGATCAGTTCCATTTCCTCTTCGGAGGCGCCGATCAAGCCGTATTGCCAGGCCCCGTAGCGCTCTGCTGCCTCCACCTGCCTGATCTTCCCCATATTATCTATCCAGATGCTCATGGCACATAATAGAGAAAAGCACAGAAAATAGGTGGCTGCCTGAATTCTGAGAAAATGTTTTCTTCTGAAATCTACCCGCATCAGAAAACGGTATCTGCCGCTTATCTTTTTATTCATCCAAAACTCCCTTGATCAGTTTTCCTCCGTCCAACACCAGTATCTTGTCCGCATACTGCGCCATCTGCTTATTGTGCGTTACCATTACGATCGTCTGCCCGAATACCGTATTGGCTTCTTTTAAAAGCTTCATAACCTGAAAAGCCGAGGTCTCATCCAGCTGTCCGGTAGGCTCGTCTGCAAAAATAAGCTGGGGCCTGTTTGCCATGGCTCTGGCAATGGCTGTTCTCTGCAGCTCTCCGCCCGAGAGCTGGTGAGGATAGCTTTCACGAAGTCCCTCTATCTCCAGCACTTTCATCACTCTGTCAATGTACTCTTCATCAATGCTCCTATCGTCCAACAAGATGGGCAGTACAATATTTTCATAGACGCTCAACTCCGGCATCAGCCAATATTCCTGAAAAACCACCCCGATTTTCTTACGGCGCACCAGGGCCCTCCTGCTGCCCTGCAGGGTACTGTAAGCTTCACCCTCCAGCCAGATTTCCCCGCCATCGGCCGTCTCTAATGTGCTCAACAGTTGTAAAAGCGTTGTTTTCCCCGAACCGCTCCTGCCTACGATCGCATAAAAAAGCCCTTCTTCTATTTCCAGATCCATCTGGGCCAGTGCATTGACCATTCTGTTTCCGGTTTTATAATTCTTAAAGATTCCCTTGGCTTTCAGTATCACTCCACTCACAATGTACCCTCCCTATAGTTACATTATAACTGGTACAGCTTACAATTTCATTACATTTTTTTACTAAATTTAAAATTATGATAGTGCGGCTTCTGCTATATTAGAAATCTTATTGTGTACTTTTTCCACTATTCCCACAGTAGAATATATGGTAGAATCATAATATCACAAACAAATAGATTTTCCCACCCACAGAAAGAAGGAGATACTTATGGATATTTTATGGAAAGTCGTACCTATTGTCGTTGTTGTTCTCCTGTTGCTGTTTATTCTTGCAACAGGCTATGTAAAGGCTTCGCCGGATACCGCCTATATTATTTCAGGTCTCCGCAAACGGCCTAAGATTTTGATCGGACGTGCCGGCATCAAGATTCCTTTTTTGGAAAAGAAAGATGAATTGAATCTTCAGCTGATACCGATCGACGTTAAGACATCCAGCGCTGTGCCCACCGCAGACTACATCAATATCCGTGTGGACGCCGCTGTCAACGTAAAGATCAGCACCACGCCTGATCATCTGGGCCTTGCGGCACAGAACTTCTTAAATAAGAAGACGGACTACATCGCACAAGTTGCAAGAGAAGTTTTGGAAGGCAATATGCGTGAGATCGTAGGTAAGATGAATCTGGAAGAGATGGTCAGCGACCGTCAAAAATTTGCTTTTTTAGTAAAAGAAAACGCTGAACCGGATTTGGCTGCTATGGGTCTGGACATTGTCAGCTTCAATGTACAGAACTTTGTTGACTCCAACGGCGTGATTGAAAACCTGGGTGTGGATAACATTGTAAAGATTCAGAAGAATGCCGCAATTTCCCGTGCGGAAAGCGAGAAGGAAATTGCCAAGGCACAGGCCAATGCCCAGAGAGAAGCCAATGAAGCACAGATTGCCGCACAGACGGATATTGCGCAGAAGAACAATGAGCTGGCAATTACTCAGGCTGAATTAAAGCGGGTATCCGATGCCAAGAAGGCGGAAGCGGACGCTGCTTATCAGATCCAGCAGGAAGAGCAGCGTAAGACCATTGAGATTACCACCGCCAATGCCAATATTGCAAAACAGGAGAAGGAAATCCTCTTAAAGCAGAAAGAAGCCGAAGTTATGGAACAGGCTTTGGATGCGCAGATTAAGAAAAAAGCGGAAGCCGATAAGTTTGCAAGACAACAGCAGGCGGATGCAGAGCTCTATCAGCGCCAGCGTGAAGCCGAGGCAAAGAGATATGAGCTGCAGCAACAGTCCGAAGCTTTGAAAATCCAGGCGGAAGCAGAGAAGTACGCAAAGGAGCAGGAAGCCGAAGGTATTCGTATCAAGGGTCTTGCGGAAGCCGAAGCAATTCAGGCAAAAGCTGTTGCGGAAGCCGAAGGTATTGAGAAGAAAGCGGAAGCTATGGCGAAGATGGGTGAAGCCGCTGTGCTGGAAATGTACTTTAAGGCATTGCCCGATGTGGTGAAGAATGCCGCGGAACCTCTTGCTAAAGTGGATAAGATCACTATGTACGGAGACGGCAATTCCACAAAACTGATGAAGGATGTAATGAATACCTTAAATCAGGTAACGGACGGTTTAAAAGAATCCACCGGTGTTGATTTAAATGCCGTACTCTCCGGATTTTTAGGAGCAGGCGCCGCCGTTAAGCTGAATGCGGACGCTAAAGCAGCCAATGCAGCGGATGCAGGCAGCAGTTCTGCCAGCGATAAAGAAAGTGAGTTGGTATAAGTTTCCGATCATAACCTATTGCTATAGAAAGAGCTCCGGCCTATGGGTCGGAGCTTTTTCAAAAAATAAGTACTATGTTTATTCCGCCAGAGTTGTTCGAATAGCATCCAGCGCTTTTTCATTGTGTTCCTGACAGTGGGAAATAACCACATCGTTCCCCTGCTCCATAAGATCCATTACATCTCCTCCCAGTTGTATAAAACAGATATAATTATCAAAAGCTTCTATCCTGGAGGCCTGCACTTTTCCTATGTTCATGGGATATTGCAAACTGTCATTTACTACCTGATCCCGATATTCATTCAGTGCATTTTCAACGGTATCTTCCTGCCCTTCCTTGGCTTTTATAATGATCATGGTATCCACATTGGTGCTGATCATAGGCATTTCAACCAGAAAATCATCATACATATCCTCGGAAATCCCATACATTTCAGAAAGGGTTTCTGCATCCGCTGTCACATTGGGCCAATAATCTTCACCCAAGGCTTCCACTACCGCCTCTTTTAATTCTGCCATGGACGCATCTCCGTATGCATTTGAACTGCCTGCTCCCGACTGCCCGGAATTTTCCACCATATCATTCTCTTCTGTACTCTGGCCGCCATTCCCTGCTGTTTGTCCTCCACAGGCAGTCAGGCAGCATATTAAAACAAGGTATATACAAAATAGCTTCCTTCTCATTAAATATCCTCCTTTTGCCGGACCGCACCGGTTTCTTTTTCCAGTATTACCCTGTTTTTCCATTCCTATACATTTTCATATTCTACTTTAGCGCTTGATATGCAATATATTTTGAAAGATTGAAGCTTCGGATTCCCATGGCATGGTACTGGCGGTATATTTTTTCCATATAATAATAACCCCAGCTCTCGGCATCATCATACCAGCCTCCGTATCGCTCATAAGAGGAAAAACCGCTGTACCCGCTGTTTCTTCCTCCATCTCTGCTACCCTCTTCCTCCTGCAGATATGTGATAAACATCTGCATAGGCTCATCATCCATGCTAAATCCCTCTTCCCGTAAAACCTCCGCCAATGCAGGTGCCGCATCTGCTGACAGAGTTGTCATATAGTAATAATCCCGATATGCGTTGCTATCAAAGAAGCTGCTTACAGAACTTCCCATATTGGCCGCATTACATTTTGCGATCCAATAATCCGGATGTGCAAAAGAAAGAATCAGGTAGCAGAGAGTCACTACCACCATGCTGTATTTAAACAGCGGAAACTTCTGCTGATAAATATGGATAATAACACCGGTCAGTAAAATAAAGAGCACCACCAGGGACCACAGCACAAATATGCGTAGGAAAGTCAGATAATAATGTTTAATATACAGTATCATTCGCAATGCAGAGGAAGCAATCATGATATAGGTGCAAAGTGACATTATTGTCAATATCATCTTTAACAGCTTATTTTCCTTAAAATATGCCTGCCCTACCAGCACCAGTATCAAATTGATAATACATACTGCTAATAGCTGAAAGAATCCTTCTCTGGCATACTCTGCATAGGTGTATGTTGTTAAGTCAATCTGTCTTAAAAACAGTACGATGATCTGCACACCACTAAATACCAGATATAACAGGGTCAGTGGCAGAGTAACGGTAATGGCAATTACGGCTTCTGTCTGCGGTCTTTTCTTATATTCCTCCGAAAAAGTATGCTTGGATAGATAGGCCATGATACAGTAGGTTGCAAAAAACATCCACGTAATTGTAAATAATACGCCATAAATATTGACTATGTTGAGCGCCCGGAAAAAAGATTCCGTCATTTCACTAAATATCCTGTCGGCGCTCATAAGCAGAAGCCAAACAATGAATAAAAGCGGAATACTAAAGGAGGCGCCGATCACCACATACAAAAATGTGCCTCCGCCCTTCTTCCCTCGACCCTTGCGATATACGGCCATATCTGAAAAAGGTCTGTGGATTTCTCCCAGACTGCCGAATACGGCAGTGATCACATAACCGGTGTATCTGCCAAAGCTCCAATTTTTATCCTGATAAAACTGATGCAGCAGAAAACTGATGATAAGTACCAGGACCCCTGTTTTATTCATGGCAATGATCCGAAGGTCTGCGGTCAAAAACGTAGAGATGCCCAGAAGAAGAATACTTCCCATATAAAAAATACTGTCTTTTTTCAAGGAAACCTCTAGTTTTTTCATACAAAAGCAGTAAAACCAAAGACTTCCTAAGAGAAAAAAAGGATAGGTAATGCCGCTTCCGTTACGATACATACAAAAAGCATAAAAACAAGCATAGAGTAAACTTCCCAGCCCCAAAGTGCCATAATTCTTTTTTAAATTTTGGGTCTGCACACTCTCCGGCTTAAATATAGGCTGCACGTAAGCCTGGGGCGGCATCGGTCCAAATTGTGTCACCTGTCCCTGAGGCGGCATCGGTCTCTGTGGTGGCATTTGGCCATGTGGCGGCACTTGCCCTTGCAGTGGCATCTGCCCATATGGCGGCACTTGGCCCTGGGGCGGTATCGGTCTTTGGGGTGGTATCTGCCCATATGGCGGTACCTGACCTTGTGGCGGCACCTGCATATTGGGTTGATTTGTAAACGGCATATTTCCATTATTATTCATGATCCTCATCCTCTCTTTCTTCTACGTATTCTAAAATATCCCCCGGCTGGCACTTAAGCGCCTTACAGATTGCATCTAAGGTAGAAAAACGAATAGCCTTGGCCTTATTGTTTTTCAAAATGGACAGATTTGCTAAAGTAAGATCCACCTCTCCGGCCAACTCCGTAAGTCCTTTTTTACGCTGTGCCATTACCACGTCCAGATTCACTCTTATTGCCATATGGCACCTCCTTATATTGTCAAGTCATTTTCTTCTTTATAGCGGACTGCATCTTCAAAGACAAAAGCTAAAACCTTGCTGAACAGTCCCGCCACCATGAAAACTAAAATAACCACCGACATAGCATTCGTCAAATAGATCAAGTTGCGGACCAGTGATATTGCAGCTATCATAAAGCTGTATGTGCCCATCCTCTGAAGGCTCACTACATTATCATAGACAAAGCAGTCTCCCTTCAAAATAGTGCGAAACATCTTCCGCAACTCTCCCAATATGGCAATTGCCAAAAGTCCCAAAGAAAAATAAATAATGACATATTCCGTATAGTGGGTACGTATTACATTAGGATATAAATCCGTGATCCACGATATGGTAAAGGGCAGGGTTACTGTCACAAGTATTCCTGCAAAAAACATGAAATCCAATAATAACTTTGTGATGCGTACGACATTTTCCTTTTTCATCTGTACTCCTCCTTATGGGTCATTTCTATGGCAGCAGCGGATAAATTGCGGCAAAAACCCCGTGCCACTCTGACCTATTGTCATGAATATAGCACGGGGGTTCTCGATTGTCAATATGTTTTTATTGTTTTTCAATAATATTTTATTGTTTTTCGTCTCCGTAGAAGGCATATGCATTTTTGCCGTTCTTCTTTACATTATACATAGCGTCATCTGCTCGAATGATCAACTGCTCGCCATCCTGCGCATCCGTAGGATAGGATGCAGCTCCCACGCTTCCGCCAATATCATATTTCCTTCCGTCCAGCTTAAAAGGTTTTTGGAATACCTGAAGACACTGTATTGCCGCGGTCTCCGTGATCTTACGCACATTACTCTTTACAATAACAATAAATTCATCTCCCGCAAAACGGTAGGGCGTGAGCAGAGGTGTTTTCAATGCTTTCAAACGGTTGGCCACCTGCTGCAAGGCCTCATCACCTGCGGTATGTCCATAGGTATCATTGATATGTTTAAAATTATCAATATCCAGCATTATGACGGTACATGGCATTTTATTTCCGACCGTTTCTTCCAGATCAGCCATGAACTTGGAGCGGTTTGGCAAGCCCGTCAGGAAATCGTGCTGAGATGCGTCCTCCAGATAGCTTCTTGCTTCCTCCAGCTCTCCCGTCAGCTTCCTTCTGCGCAGATTATCAATGGTCATCCAGATAGAAAGTGTCAGCAGTGCCACCAGCAAGACTGCAACAGGAACCAATATCTCCCGGTTCTTTTCCACGAAGGAAGGGACATGATTCACAAACACCGTACCCTCGGGAAACTGCATTTTACTGAGTCCGAATTTCAACATTACCTGCTCATCTATGCAGTAGATATTGGGACTCTCCAGAAGTAGGTCGGCATCCGCTATCTTCACCTTGCCTTTGATGACATTAATGGCCAATTCTGCCGCCCGTTCTCCGGAACTATGCATGGAAACAATATTGCCGCCCAAAACACCGTAGCCAATGCCGCCTTCCACCATACGAAACGCCGGAATCGGTGAAAACTCCGCAATCATCTCAATTGCTTCCCGGTTGGTATAGTGTCTGCTGTTACCGTCCTCAGTCATTGTAATATAAATTAAGATCGTGTTCTGATCCAAATCCAATAGGTTCTTCTTTAAGGCTGCCGTTGAAAGCTGAGAAGTATTAATTTCAGAAAATTCCAAATTAGGATACTGATCCGCTACACTGTAAAAATTCCTGCGTTCCGCCTCTCCTGTCAAGGTGTCATCCAGAATCCCCACCACTCTGGTGGCATTCGGATAAAGCTGCAAAGCCAAGTCAATATTGTTCTGAATGGATAGGTTTTCCACTATACCGCAGATCAGAGGATCCTTTACCGCTTCTTTCGCCAGTTCCGCATCATTAACTCCCTCAAAAATAAGGGGAACATCTGCAAAAAGATCTTCTCTGTGCTCCATGGCAAATACCAGCGCCGCATCATCCCCCAGAATAATTGCATCATAGGACTCTACCTGAGACATACGATAAGCCAATCCCTCATAAAAAAAATCCATTGCCGTTTCATCGTCCACCCTTTTGGTGTCCATAAATTCATAATCTACGACTGTTCCGTCCGGCACGCCTTCCTGAATTCCTTCTATCTGCAGCTGCACTGCATCCCATGCATAGGAATAGGAACTGATAAACAATATCCTGTATCTGTTTTCCTCTGCCTGCAGAGTTCGGACATTAAAAATGAGGGCAAACAAAAAAGCTGCGCAAAGCGTTATGCAAATAAAATATTTCCTTGCCTTTTTGCGATATTGCCTCATTTGTTCCACCTCCCCTGCAAACAGATAAATTATTCATTTAAATCCTGTTCATCTAAGTATTTGGTACTATTATACCATATATTATATTTTTATAAAATAGTTTCTGCACAGAATTTTATACAAACCGGTATATTTTTTCTGCATTCTGCCATGTAACTCTTTCAACCTCTTCCGATGTCGTTTGTTTTATGGCTGCGATTTCCTCTATAATATATGGAAGCAACAAAGAATTGTTACGCTTACCTCTGTTTGGTTCCGGTGCCAGATAGGGGCTGTCCGTTTCCACCACTATTTTATCTAAAGGAATGAATTCTACCGCTTCTCTTAGCTTTTTGGCATTTTTGAAGGTAATTACACCCCCGATACCAAAATAAAAGCCCATGTCCAAAAAAGTCTCGGCCGTTTCCTTTGTATAGGAGTAGCAATGGATAATCCCCCCTAACTCGTCTGCATGCTGTTCTTTCATAATATCTAAAGTATCCCTTGCTGCGTCTCGCGAGTGGATCACTACCGGAAGCTTTAACTCTCTTGCTAAATCCAGCTGTCTGACAAACCACTTCTTCTGAATCTCTCTTTCCGGCTCCGGCCAATGATAGTCCAGGCCGATTTCTCCTACCGCCACACATTTTTCATGAGTGCACCAGGTCTTAAGTCGGGCAAAATTCTCCTCATTTAATTCCGCGGTTTCACTGGGATGTATTCCAAACGCCCCATAGATAAAAGGATATTGCTCCATTAGCTTAAGTGTTGTCTCACAGGAAGCCAGACTGGCTCCTATATTCACCACCCTGCCAATGCCTTTTTCGGGCAGTCCTGCTAACAACGCCTCCCTATCCTCCTCAAAGGCTTCGTCATCATAATGCGCATGCGTTTCAAAAATCATAAATATCCTCCAGACTACTCCAATCTACAAAAATAAGAACTGTTCCTGCGCAACGGGCAGAAATCTCAGCTGTGGAATATGCAAAAACCATGTCGTAAGGCGTGGAATAAAAACATCTGTCCCTCTGATAAGGCAGGGGCACCTGACTCACATCTACTGTACTGTCAGACACAAACTCCCAGCTTTCCCTCTCTTCCATTATACAACCTAACGGAATCACTCTTCCCGATTCTGTCAATATCTGTTCCAGTACCGCTTCCTTTCCCCCAAACAATTCATCTCGGGAGGACCATTCTCAAAACTCCCGGTTTCTGCAGAAAAAAAGCACCAGCCCCCGGGTCAATGCCCAAAAACCAGTACTTTGTACTCCCTATGGGAGTGCGTGCACCGCCAGGGGCTCGAACCCTGGACACCCTGATTAAGAGTCAGGTGCTCTA